>CAILKX010000151.1 GCA_903834975.1 uncultured Curvibacter sp. | reverse complement strand
TTGGTTATCGGCGCCAGCGGCGCGATTGGGGGCGCCTTTGTGGCGGCCTTCAAAGCCGACCCCCACTGCACCCACGTCGAAACCGTGACCCGCAGCGCAGGTGGATTTGACTTGCTGGACGCCGAGTCCATTCAACGCCAAGCAGCACTTTGCGCCGCCTCGGGCCCTTACCGAGTGGTGATCGACGCCACCGGGGCTTTGACCCTGGAGGGACGGGGACCGGAGAAATCCTTGGCCAGTATCGACCCCGCGTTGTTGACCAAAAATTTCCAAGTCAATGCGGCGGGTCCGGTCCTGGCCATGGGCCATTTTTCTAAGTTGCTGGCATCCGGGCCAGCCATCTATGCCAAGTTATCGGCCCGAGTGGGCAGCATCTCAGACAACAAAAAAGGCGGCTGGTACGGCTACCGCGCGGCCAAAGCCGCTTTGAACATGTTGCTGCACACCGCCGCCATCGAGTTGCAACGCAAGAACCCCGAACTCAAGGTGGTTTTGCTCCAACCTGGCACGGTGCGCTCTGCCTTGTCAGCGCCCTTTGCGGGTTCTGTTCCGGTCTTGCTCGAACCGGCCGAATCAGTGGCGGGCCTGTTGGCCGCCATGAAAAGCTTGGGCAGCAAGTCGGGCGCCCATTATGTTGATTACCAAGGCGAACCGATTGATTGGTAACCCGGCTTAAAGCTTGAATCGCTCAACTTCTCGACGGGTCGCATCGGCCACTTGAGAAAGATCGCCGACCGTCGCTGCAATTTCCTCCGATGCCGAAGCGTTGGCATCTGCGATTCTGGAAAGCGAGTTCACGTTCACTTCTATTTCCCGAACCGTGGCATTTTGTTGCTCAATCGAAGCTGAAATTCGCTGCAGCATTTCGTTCGACTCACGCGCCGCCATGCGGATGTTGTTCATGTCGTTAGAAACGTCTTGCACACTGCCGGATGCGGCGGCGGAGTCGCGCACGGCTTGCTCGACCAACTTGACAATTTCTTGAGCGCTTTCAGCCGAGTTGATGGCCAACTTGCCCACCTCTTCTGCCACCACCGCAAAGCCTTTGCCGTGTTCTCCGGCCCGTGCTGCTTCGATGGCGGCATTCAAGGACAGTAAATTGGTTTTATTGGCAATGGCTTCTATCGCTTCGGTGATTTTGTTGATACGACTCGAATTAGCGGCGATGTTGTTGACCACCTCCACCATGTGGGCCATTTTTGCAGAGCCACTTTCAACGATGCTGACCATTTGTTGAGATTTCAGGCTGGCAGATTCCGCATTCGAAGCCACCTCAGAAATGGCGCCTGCTGACTGGCGAACGGCTGCCGATACTTGTCGAACCGCCTGCGTTTGATTTTGTGCCCCATCACTGATCTGATTGATCGCCACCCGGGTCTGACCACTGGCTGTTGCGACTTGCTGAGCATTGCCATTGACCGCTTTCATCGCACTCGAAATGGATTGCAAGGAGAGATTGATGTTTTCCTTCAAAATGAGGAGATCGCCACGCCCATCTGCTTTGATGCGGCCAGTTAAATTACCTTGTGATGCATCGGTCATGACTTGACCGACATCGCCGAGCATCAATTGCATGGCCTGCATGGCTTGCTGGGCTTGATCGAAAGCCAGCTTAAAGTCACCCTGAACATCGGCGCTGACCTGGGCCTTAAAGTCTCCGTTATAAAGCGCATGCATCATGTCATTGAGACCATCCATGGTGATTTTTACGCTTTCGACGCTGGCGTTGACTGCCTCTTTCATGACCTTGAGGTCACCCTGCAAATCGGCCTCAATTCGTTGCGTGAAGTCACCAGAAGCCACCGCTGCAACGACCTTGTTCACTTCCGCAGTGGAGCGCTCCAGCGCCTCCATCAAAGCATCGAAGGCTTTGGCTGCCTGACCAATTTCATCGCCTTGTTTGTAATTCACTTTTTTGGAAAAGTTGCCCGTCCGCTGAACCTCCACGATGGTGTTCCTGATGCGATCCAACGGACGCGTCACGGCCCTGGTAATGACGACAGCCAGAAAAACACCAATCACCATCGCCACCCCGCCGACCGCCAATGACAACACAATGGTAGATGTGGCGTGGTGTTTGGTGGCTTCGCTGGTCACCCCAATGCGGTCATTCAAAGCATCCAAGGTGGCATTCAAATGGACTTCCAATGACTTGGCGTTTTTTCGTGCGGGCAAAGCAGCCATCATGCGGTCTTGTCCCAATGGCGCCGCCATCATCTCGGCAAAGCCCTTTTGGTAGGCCAAGGCCTCTTGGGACAAGGTGCGGGCCTGCTCCAGCAATCCCTCATCACCGATCGACTGACTGACCATTTCAGCGGAGGCCGTTTGCTCGACCACGGATTGAATCGATTTGTTGGCACTGGCGACCAAGGTGGGGTCGTCTGCATACATCAGGTCTTTTTCAGGACGCCGGGCTTCCAGCAAGGCAATTTTGGCGTTGCTGATGTGCCTCACAGCGGCCACTTCCTGAGTCACCAAGTCGTTGAACCCGTTGGCCACGTATGAAATGCCAAAACCCGCGATGGCAATCCCACCGATGGTCAGCGCCAAGATGGCGGCAAACCCATACGAAATTTTTTTGCCGATGGTGAGATTGAAGAACACAGTCAGTTTTTCTTAAAAAGGTTTATTCCATCGAGAAGCCGACGTAATAAATGCCAATGGTCTCGCCTTTGGCATTTTTAATGGGCTCATAGCCGGTGTCGTATAACTTACCCAAAATATCTACGATGCCGTAAAAGCCCTTGCCTTGGTCAATCGCCGCTTTCGCAGGCCCATTGGGATCGAGTGGCGTGCCGACTGCGCGGGCGTCTCCCTTCATCACATTGGTGCTGATGCGAACATAGTTGGCCCCTTTTTTCACGAAAACGGTGGCGGTCGCCCCTTGTTTGGCTTTGATGGAATCAACGACCGTGAAGTCACCATTGATTTTGCTGCTGCCAAAAAACAAATTGTCGCCATCCACTTTGGCGGGGCCCAGATTGTTCAGGTCCTTTTTCAAGGATTCCATCGCCGCCTTCACTTTGGGATTGTCAGCTGCATGAACGGGCAATGCCGATGCAATGACAAGGGCGAAAATGCCGATGAGGTTTCTTCTGTTGAAAAGCATGGTGTACTCCTGAAGGGGTTTAGATAAAGCGCCTATGATTATCAAAAAGATAAGAAATTATTTTGCCTAATTAATTTCTTAACGATTTCTTACTTTAACTTGAAAATCACACAAACTCTTATAGACTTTTACTTATGTACACCTATGAACCCAAAAACGGCCACGGGCTGCCCCACGATCCCTTCAATGCCATCGTAGGGCCTCGGCCGATTGGCTGGATTTCCACGCAAAGCCGGGCAGGCGTCCCCAACCTAGCGCCTTACAGTTTTTTTAATGCCTTCAATTACGTGCCCCCGATTATTGGTTTCTCCAGCATTGGCCACAAAGATACTTTGAAAAACATCGAAGAAACCGGTGAATTCGTCTGGAACTTGGTGACCCGCGATTTGGTCGAAGCCATGAACCAATCTTGTGCGCCCTACCCCCCCGGCGTGAGCGAATTTGAAGCCACGGGTTTGGCCCCCCTCGCCTCCGACCTGGTCTCCCCGCCCCGAGTGGCCAAAGCCAAAGTGGCTTTTGAGTGCCAATGCACCGACATCATTCAACTCAAAACCGTGACGGGGGAAAAGGTGCCCAGTTGGCTGGTGCTGGGCGAGGTGGTCAAGGCCCACATTGACGCCACCTTGCTAAAAGACGGCATTTACCAAACCGCCGAATCGGGGGTGGTCCTTCGGGGGGGCGGCCCTGGCGACTACTTCACGGTCGGGGCAGCGCAGTTGTTTGAGCTTTTCCGCCCCAAAAACCTGTAAAAGGCGGGTTGAGGCAGAGATAGCCCCCTGTGACGTGTCAGTAATGTTACTAGGGTGTAACCCCTTTGTACCGTAGCATAATGTTTCTTGAAACTTACAGCCTGCCACGTCAATGTAACTGGCAGTGAAAACATCATTAACTTAACTGGAGACCCACATGCAACGCAGAACCCACCTGACCATTCTGGCCTCGCTGATGCTGAGCGCCGGCTTTGCCTTCGCCGCTGACACCATCAAAATCGGCGTGTCCGGCCCCTTCACGGGCGGCTCCTCTTCGATGGGCGTGAGCATGCGCGATGGCGTTCGCTTGGCGACCGAAGAAATCAACAAGGCCGGTGGCGTTCTGGGCAAAAAGCTTGAGCTGGTGGAACGTGACGACGAAGCGAAAAACGAGCGCGGCGTTCAGATTGCTCAAGAATTGATCAACAAAGAGCAAGTGGTTGCTAACTTGGGTTACATCAACACCGGTGTGGCTTTGGCGTCTCAGCGTTTTTACCAAGAAGCCAAAATTCCCGTTTTCAACAACGTCGCAACGGGCTCCGCCATCACCCAGCAGTTCAAAGCGCCCGAGTACCCCGACAACTACATCTTTCGCAATGCCGCCAACGACAGCATCCAAGCCCCGATGATCGTCGAGGAAGCGATTGGTCGTCGTGGCTTCAAGAAAGTGGCCATTTTGGCCGACTCCAC
>CAILKX010000150.1 GCA_903834975.1 uncultured Curvibacter sp. | reverse complement strand
TGGTGTTGTCCACCGATGCGGAGGAAATGGCCTTCTTGACGCAGGCCGCCCCGGTGCTCAAAACCTTGGGGAAATTGTCTGAAGTGAAGTTGTTCAGCGACCAGCCGACTTGGTCAACGCAGGCCCAAGCCGCTCCTGTGGCCGCTTTCGGGCTTGCCCGCTTGTGCTTGTTTATGGAAATTGACGTCGTGGCAGAAAAGGCCCGCTTGGCCAAAGAAATGGCCAAGCTGGAGGCCGAAATCGGCAAAGCCCGCACCAAATTAAGCAACGAAGCCTTCGTGGCGAAAGCCCCCCCCGCCGTGATTGAACAAGAAAACAAACGTGTGGCCGACTTTGAAGCCAAGTTGACCAGTTTGAGCGACCAACTCAAACGCTTGGGTTGATGGGGGCTTGGGGCCTCCTCGACTCCAATTGTTCATCTTTTTGACATGAATTTGCTGTAAAACTGTCACCCATGAATACACCTCAACGCGTTCGCAAAGCCGTTTTCCCTGTCGCTGGTTTGGGCACCCGCTTTCTGCCTGCCACCAAGGCCTCGCCCAAGGAAATGTTGCCGATTGTGGACAAGCCTTTGATCCAATATGCGGTCGAAGAAGCCCATGCCGCTGGTATCCAGCACATGATTTTTGTGACCGGTCGCTCCAAACGCGCCATCGAAGACCACTTCGATACGGCCTATGAATTGGAAGCCGAATTGGAGGCGGCGCAAAAACACGCTTTGCTGAAATTGGTGCGTGAATTGCAGCCCGACGACATGTCTTTTTCTTATGTGCGCCAACCGCGTTCGTTGGGTTTGGGGCACGCGGTTTTGTGCGCCGCGCATTTGGTGGGCAACGAGCCCTTTGCCGTGCTCTTGGCGGATGACTTGATGACCGCCCCGGTCGGTGGCGAACCCGTCATGGCGCAAATGACCCGCCAATTCGACAAGCTGGGGCGCTCTATTTTGGCGGTGCAAGAAGTGCCCTTGGAGCACGTGCGTCGCTACGGTATTGTGGTGGGTGAAACGGTGGAGCCGCACACGCTCAAGGTCAGCCACATCGTTGAAAAACCCATGCCTGAATTGGCGCCCTCGCGCATGGGGGTGGCCGGTCGGTACGTGTTGACGCCCGCCATTTTTGACATTCTGCGCGACCAGCCGAAAGGCGCTGGCGGCGAAATTCAACTCACCGATGGCATTGCTCGCCTCATGACGCGCGAAGCCGTTTACGCTTGGGAATACAGCGGCAAACGCTACGACTGTGGATCCAAAGAAGGGTTCTTAGAGGCCACGGTGGAGTTGGCGTTGCAACACCCCGAAGTGAGTGAGTCGTTTCGCAATTACCTCAAAGGGCTGTCGCTTTAACAGCGCCCTTTTTTAAGCTTTTCGCTGAATCACATGCGTGATTTCAAGCCCATCGTCGGTCGCCGTTTGGTCTTGAGAGATGAGGCCATGTCCGGTTTGTTTGCAAAAAGCCTGAAAGTCGCGCACCGAGCCCGGGTCGGTGGCCACGACTTTTAGAAACCCGCCAGGCTCTAAACCCGTCAACGCTTTTTTGGCTTTCAAAATTGGCAAGGGGCATTTCAAACCCCGGGTATCCACTTCAAGCACGGGCAAACTCCATGAACTGCGGCTCGATGCCGCGGGTTTTCAACCAGTCGGCCAAGCCCTTGCCGGTGCCCTGAGGCCAGCAACGCAGCTTGTCTAAATCGAACAACTTGTACTCGGCCAACTCGGGCGACAAGGCCACCTCACCATCGGCCACAACGTGGTAGACGACGATGACTTGGTTCATGCGCTGAAAGTCATACACGCCCACCAAATTCACCTCGCTCACCTCCAAATTGGTTTCCTCTTTGACCTCGCGAGCAATGCCGCCTTCGGCCGTTTCACCCGCCTCCATGAAACCAGTGATCAGCGCGAACATGCGGTTTTGCCAAGCTGCATTGCGGGCCAGCAAAACCTGTCCCCGGTACTCCACAATGGCCGCCAACACCGGTGTCGGGTTGTTCCAATGAATAAAGCCGCAACTCGCGCACGAGAGCCGCTCTTTGTAGCCCCCATCTTCTTGGTGCGGCAACCACTCCAGTGAAGCCGCGCACTGAGGACAAAATCGCAATTCGGGGGTCATGGACATCGGGTCGCCCTTTTCACTTTCCTGTGGTCTTTAGCAATTTTTTTATGGTTTTGCCGATTGTCTATTAAGCGGGGAAAACGCCGGTCGACAAATATCGGTCGCCGCGGTCGCAAACCACAAAAGCAATCACCGCGTTTTGGCAAGCCTTCGCCACTTCTTGCGCGGCCCAGCAGGCACCTCCGGCGGAGATGCCCGCAAAAATGCCCTCCTCGCGCGCCATACGCCGGCTCATTTCCTCTGCGTCTTCTTGGGCCACATAAACCAATTCATCGACCCAACGCGCATCGTAAATTTTCGGCAAATACGCCTGTGGCCATTTACGGATGCCGGGGATGCGCGAACCCTCTTGGGGTTGGGCGCCAATGATGCGAATGGCTGGGTTTTTTTCTTTCAAAAAACGGGAAACCCCCGTGATCGTCCCAGTCGTGCCCATGGCGCTGACAAAGTGGGTGATTTTTCCCTCGGTTTGTGCCCACAACTCGGGGCCTGTGGTCTCGTAGTGAATTCGGGGGTTGTCGGGGTTGGCAAATTGGTCCAGCACTTTGCCTTTGCCGTCACGCTGCATTTGCTCGGCCCAATCACGGGCGTACTCCATTCCGCCGCTTTTGGGGGTCAAAATCAATTCAGCGCCGAATGCCTTCATGGTCTGAGCGCGTTCAATTGAAAGGTCTTCGGGCATGATCAACACCATGCGGTAACCCTTGATGGCGGCGGCCATGGCCAAGGCGATGCCGGTATTGCCCGAGGTGGCTTCAATGAGGCTGTCGCCGGGGCGAATCTCGCCGCGCTCTTCCGAGCGCTGAATCATGGACAAAGCAGGGCGGTCTTTGACTGAACCGGCCGGGTTATTGCCTTCTAACTTGCCCAACACGACATTGTTTTTCGCTTGGTTTTCAGCTTGTCCAATGCGTTGCAAGGCGACCAAGGGCGTTTTTCCGACGACATCTTCTAAGGTTTGGAATTTCATGTCCGATAATGTGCCATAATTCGACTCCACACCAAACACTGCCCGGGTGATGAAATTGGTAGACGTAGGGGACTCAAAATCCCCCGCCGAGAGGCGTGCCGGTTCGAGTCCGGCCCCGGGCACCAAAACAATACAAAGCCTCCCTTCGGAGGCTTTGTCATTTGCGGTCAAATTGCGGTTAATTTGCGATCTAAACGATAGCTCCACAACATGTACCACGCCTTGATTCAATCCCGACCCCGCCATCCCCGTCCACGGGTGGCGCCCCTCACACTCCTAGAAGGTCTTATCGCCTTGGTGTTGATGCTCTTGTCGTTTTCTGCCCTGGCGCAGAGTCAAGACCCAAACGCCACTTTGAAAATTGGGGAGATCAACAGCTACAAAGCCCAGCCTGCTTTCCTAGAGCCCTACAAAAAAGGCATGCAGCTGGCGGTGGATGAGGTC
>CAILKX010000149.1 GCA_903834975.1 uncultured Curvibacter sp. | reverse complement strand
AGCAGGTCCAACAAAAAGGCTTCGGTGCCGTGGGGTGGGTTCTTGATCAGTTCGATCAATTCGGCCACCTGTTTGGCGTCCAAAGGCAGTGGCGGAATGCCCAACGCGGCGCGCTCGGCTTCGTGTTGGCGGTAGGCTTGCAACATGGTTTTCTCCTCGTACAAAAACAAAATAAAAGGGGTAAAAAAAGGGGGTCAGTCCAATAAACGGCTGGGTGGTCCGCTGCGCATGGCTTGGGCCACCAGGGCCTGTTGGGGGCTGACACATTCGTCGGCGATGCGTTGGCCCAATTTTTGGTTCAACAACATCGATTTGTGGCCCAACTGAATCCAGAGCGCACCGGCCTTGGGGTCTTCCAAGCGAATCGCGCCGGTGCTGCTGACAACAGGCGCCATGTGGTAAGTGAAGCCTTTGCCTTTCAGGTCAAAGAAGCCGGGCTGTTTGGCATCGGCCACGACCTCCACAAAGGCGCCGAGTTCACAGCTGATCCGCCCTGTGTGAATGCTGTTGGCTATGGCTTGGAGTTGGGTATTGAATTGGGTATTGAGTTGACCATTGATTTCGCTGGCTTTGACCGAAATGCCGCTGTTGTCGGCGTGGGCGCTCTGCAGCCCGGTGCCTCCCAAAACGAGTGCACAGGCGGCGAGCCACCGACAAGCACTTTGGCTTGGGCTTGGGCTTGAAGTCAAGTAAGAAGAAATTTTTGTCATGCCAGCACCTCCAGTGGTGACGCTGCGGGGTCAAAGAAAACTTTGACCTCTTTGGGCAAGCGTCGACCGGTTCCATGGGCCCGCTCCAGCACCTGCCAAAAATAGCGGTAACTGGCGCGGTCGTGTAGTTGCCCCGCATGGCTGATGGGCGCCCATTCAGACGCTTGCGCCGCCAAAATGATGTCGGCGGCTTTTTCAATTTCGGCTTCATCCGGGGCAAACGCTGCCAATATAGGCCTGATTTGGTCCGGATGGATGCTCCACATGCGTGTAAAGCCCAATTCAGTGGCTGCACGGCGGGCCAAAACCTGCAAAGCGGACGCATCCTTGAATTCAGTGACCACACAGTGGCTGGGCACTTTGCCCGCCGCATGGGCAGCAGAGGTGATCTCTAACTTGGCGCGCAGCACCAAGGGGTGGCTGAACTGGCCCGCCGATGTCATGGCCGAGCCTGGGATGGCGCCGCCGTGGGCCGAAACAAAGTCCATCAACCCAAAACTCAAGGATTGCACCTGAGGGTGGGCCGCGATGGCAAAGGCTTGCTGAACAGCACCGGGGGACTCGATCAAACAATGAAGTGGCAAATCGGGGTGACCGGCCCATCGAACCGCGGCTGCAGCCCGCTCCACATCGGCCACAGACTCCACCTTGGGCACCATCACATGGCACAAGCGGTGACCCGCTTGACCGACGATGGTGGCCATGTCGGCATCAAACGAAGGGTGATCGACGGGGTGAACCCGAACCGCCACCCGAGGAACCATGCGGGCGGCTGAGTGATCGGAAGGAGCCGAGTTAATAGAAGGAGAAGGAGAAGGAGAAGGCGCTGATTGAAGCGCCAACTCAGTCACCAAGGCGGCGTGCTCCGCTTCACCGCCCACGGGCGCACCGTCCTCGCAATCGAGGGTCACGTCAAAGACGCAGGTGCCCCATTCTTGGGTCATTTCGGCCTGCAACTGCAGGCTTTTTCGCATCCTCACCTCGACGCCGCTGTAATGGTCACAGACCGGAAGCAGCCCCTGCTTGGCCTGGGGGCCCAACAAAACGGCGCGGGGGTGGTTCACGAAATTCAGTGCTGGTTCTGGTTCTGTATCAGGAACAAGACCGATTAAAGCAGGTGGGCCACACCGGCTTGTTCGTCGGTCAACTCTTTCAGCGTCTTGTTGATGCGCTCTTGGCTGAACTCGTCGATGGCCAAGCCTTCCACGATTTTGTATTCGCCGCCTTGGGTGGTGACGGGGAAACCGAACACCACGCCAGCGGGAATGCCGTATTCGCCGTTAGAGGGAACCCCCATGGTGACCCAATGGCCATTGGAGCCCAAGGCCCAATCGCGCATGTGGTCGATGGCGGCATTGGCGGCCGAAGCGGCCGACGACAAACCACGCGCGTCAATGATGGCCGCGCCGCGCTTGCCCACGGTGGGCAAGAAGGTGTCGGCGTTCCAAACTTGGTCGTTGATGGTGTCTTTGACGCTTTGGCCGTTGACCGTCGCAAAGCGGTAGTCGGCGTACATGGTGGGCGAGTGGTTGCCCCAAACAGTGAGCTTTTGGATGTCGCCGACAGCGCAAGAAATCTTGGCGGCAATTTGGCTGGCCGCACGGTTGTGGTCCAGGCGCAACATGGCGGTGAAGTTCTTGGCTGGCAGATCGGGGGCCGACTTCATGGCGATGTAAGCATTGGTGTTGGCGGGGTTACCGACCACCAAAACCTTGACATTGCGCGAAGCCACTGCGTTCAAAGCCTTGCCTTGAGCGGTAAAAATTTGGGCGTTGGCGGCCAACAAGTCAGCGCGTTCCATGCCAGGGCCACGCGGACGGGCACCGACCAACAAAGCGTAGTCGGCGTCTTTGAAAGCCACCAAAGGGTCGCCTGTGGGGATCACACCCGCGAGCAAGGGGAAGGCGCAATCTTCCAACTCCATGATCACGCCTTTGAGGGCTTTTTGTGCTTTTTCGTCAGGAATTTCGAGCAATTGCAAAATCACGGGCTGGTCTTTGCCCAACATTTCGCCCGAGGCGATGCGAAACAACAAGGCGTAACCAATCTGACCAGCGGCACCAGTAACGGCCACGCGAACGGGCGATTTGCTCATATGAAACTCCAAAAGTTAAAGAAAAAATGAACCAAAATTTGTAAGGAGTTTAACCGCGAATTACCACCTCGGTCAATTTGTCTTATGTCTTATATAAGATAGAATTAACCAATGAACTCCAGCGTCACGCCCACGCCCTCGTCAACCCAAGCTGCGTCTTCAGCGACGCCGCCGGTTTTGGCTGAAGCCCCCGCTTTCAGCCCTTTGTATCAGCAGATCAAAGACCTGATTTTGCAAGGCTTGCGCTTGGACGAATGGAAGCCTGGTGAGGCCATTCCGAGCGAAATCGAATTGGCCACCCGTTACCACGTCAGCCAAGGCACGGTGCGCAAGGCCATCGATGAACTGGCCGCTGAAAACCTGCTGGTGCGCCGCCAAGGCAAGGGCACTTTTGTGGCCACGCACTCTGAAGACCACGTTCAGTACCGTTTTTTAAAACTCATGCCCGACCAAGGCAGCGCCTCCGAAGAAGGCCCTGCGCAACGAACCGTCATCGAGTGCAAGCGCGTGCGCGCCAATGCAGAAGTGGCCAAGTCGCTGGCGCTGCGCACAGGCGACTCCGTTTTATTTGTTCGTCGGGTGCTGTCTTTTGGGGGCGTCCCCACCATTTTGGAAGACATGTGGTTGCCCGGCGCGGCCTTTAAAAATTTAACGGCCGAACAAATGACCACCTACCAAGGCCCTACCTACGCCTTGTTTGAAAAAGTGTTCGGGGTTCGCATGCTGCGCGCCGAAGAAAAACTCAAAGCCGTTTGCCCCTTGCCGGACCAAGCCAAATTACTTGAAGTCACGCCCAGCACCCCCTTGCTGAGCGTCGAGCGTTTGGCGTTCACTTACAACGATGCGCCCATCGAACTGCGCCGCTGCTTGTACCTCACCGATACCCACCACTATCGTAACGATCTAAATTGATCGGGAATGAAAGCTTCGAGACAGTTTTTGTTATTGCACTGCAATAGAATCCACATGTTTTATTCACGGAGCCTGACATGAGCCATGTAGAAAATCCAGCCGGTAAACAACGGCCTGAATTTCGCAACATCAACGCCTTTAAAGACCTCCCTACCTACCGCTTGCCTGCCGCAGGTTGGGTCTCAATTCTGCACCGCATCAGCGGGTTGTTGATGTTCCTCTTGCTACCTTTCATCATTTGGATGTTCGATAAATCGATTTCCTCTGAAATCTCCTTTGCCAAATTCACCAGCGCTTTCACGCTGGGCTTGGGCTTTGTGCCAGGCGCTTTGGTCAAATTGGTGGTGTTGGGCTTGATCTGGGCCTTCGTGCACCACCTGATCGCCGGCCTGCGTCACCTGTGGATGGACACCCACCACGACGCCGTCAGCAAAGAATTCGGCCGCAGCTCGGCCATCGTGACCTTGGCATTGAGCGTTGGCTTGACCGTGGTCTTGGGTGCCAAATTGTTTGGTTTGTACTAATTTTTAGGAACTGATATGTCTGTCAATTTTGGTTCTCAACGCACGGTTGTCGGCGCCCACTATGGTTGGCGCGATTGGTTGGCACAGCGGGTCACCGCCGTGCTGATGGTGATCTTCACTTTGGTGGTGTTGCTCAGCCTGATCTTCACGCAAGGCCCCATCGGTTATGACACTTGGTCTGGCTTGTTTTCGGGCCAATTCATGAAGGCTTTGACGCTGGTGGTCATCATCAGCTTGGGCTACCACGCCTGGGTGGGCGTGCGTGACATTTGGATGGACTACATCAAGCCCGTCGGTGTGCGCTTGGCGCTCGAAATTTTCTCAATCGTTTGGCTGGTGGCTTGCGCTGGCTGGGCCGTTCAAGTTCTGTGGAGACTGTAAATCATGGCGTATACAAAATCCGAAATCTCCACCCGCGCGTTTGACGTGGTGATCATCGGCGCTGGCGGTTCGGGCATGCGTGCTTCTTTGCAACTGTCGCGTGCGGGCCTGAATGTGGCCGTGTTGTCCAAGGTGTTCCCCACCCGCTCACACACCGTCGCCGCACAAGGCGGCATTGGCGCGTCCTTGGGCAATATGTCGGACGACAACTGGCATTACCATTTTTACGACACCGTCAAAGGCTCTGACTGGTTGGGTGACCAAGACGCCATCGAATTCATGTGCCAAGAAGCGCCCAAGGTCGTTTATGACCTCGAGCACATGGGCATGCCTTTTGACCGCAACCCCGACGGCACCATTTACCAACGTCCCTTTGGCGGCCACACCGCCAACTACGGCGAAAAGCCCGTGCAACGCGCTTGTGCTGCGGCCGACCGCACGGGTCACGCCATGTTGCACACGCTGTACCAACAAAACGTAGCCGCCAAGACCAGCTTTTTCGTCGAATGGATGGCCCTTGACCTGATCCGCGACGCCGATGGCGATGTGGTCGGCGTCACCGCCCTGGAAATGGAAACCGGCGACCTGCACATCCTGCGCGCCAAAACCGTGCTGCTGGCGACGGGCGGTGCGGGCCGTATTTTTGCGGCCTCCACCAATGCCTTCATCAACACCGGTGACGGTTTGGGCATGGCTGCCCGCGCTGGCATCCCGCTGGAAGACATGGAATTCTGGCAATTTCACCCGACCGGCGTGGCCGGTGCGGGCGTGTTGCTGACCGAAGGTTGCCGCGGCGAAGGCGCTATTTTGCTGAACAGCGAAGGCGAGCGCTTCATGGAACGCTATGCACCCACTTTGAAAGACTTGGCCCCCCGTGACTTCGTGTCCCGCTCGATGGACCAAGAAATCAAAGAAGGCCGTGGTTGCGGCCCCAACAAAGACCATGTCTTGTTGAAGCTCGATCACTTGGGCGCTGAAACCATTCACAAGCGCTTGCCTTCCGTGTACGAAATCGGCATCAACTTTGCCAACGTCGACATCACCAAAGAGCCCATCCCCGTGGTGCCCACCATCCATTACCAAATGGGCGGCATCCCCACCAATGTGTTTGGTCAAGTGGTTGTGCCCAAGGGCGACGATTACAAAGCCGTGGTCAATGGCCTTTACGCCGTCGGCGAATGCTCCTGCGTGAGCGTGCACGGCGCCAACCGCTTGGGCACGAATTCGTTGCTCGACTTGTTGGTGTTCGGCCGTGCTGCCGGCAACCACATTGTGGAAGCCAACAAAACCGCCACCTTGAAGCCCCTGCCGGCCGATGCGGCCGACCAAACTTTGGCCCGCTTGAATCGTTTGGAAAGCAACGCCAAGGGCGAATACGCTCAAAACGTCGCCAACGACATCCGCGCTTCCATGCAACAACACGCCGGCGTGTTCCGCACGCAAGCCAGCATGGACCAAGGCGTGGTCAAGATGAACGACTTGGCTGAACGTGTCAAAAACATTGGCTTGGCCGACGACTCGCGCGTCTTCAACACCGCGCGCATCGAAGCGCTGGAAGTCGAAAACTTGATCGAAGCCGCTCAAGCCACCATCATCTCCGCCGCAGCTCGCCACGAAAGCCGTGGCGCTCATACCGTGGACGATTACGCCGACACGCCCGAGCACCCCAACGGTCGCAACGACGAACAATGGCTCAAGCACACGCTGTGGTACAGCGAAGGCAATCGCTTGGCCTACAAGCCTGTCAACTTGCAACCCAAAACGGTTGAGAGCGTGCCCCCCAAGGTGCGGACTTTCTAAGCCTCAAAAACGTCGACCCCTCGTCCACCTTGCCACCTGTTTGAACACACATTGGAAAGAGCCACCCCATGAAACGCACTTTCAACATTTACCGCTACGATCCCGATAAAGACGCCAAGCCTTACATGCAAACCATCGAGATTGAGCTCGATGGCCATGAGCGCATGTTGCTCGACGCCTTGATGAAGCTGAAAGCGCAAGACCCGACGCTGTCTTTCCGTCGCTCCTGCCGTGAAGGTGTTTGCGGTTCCGACGCCATGAACATCAACGGTAAAAACGGCTTGGCTTGCCTGACCAACATGCTGACGCTGCCCGGCGTCATCACCTTGAAGCCCCTGCCCGGCCTGCCTGTGATCCGCGACTTGATCGTGGACATGACCCAGTTCTTCAAGCAATACAACTCCATCAAGCCTTACCTCATCAACGACACCATTCCGCCTGAAAAAGAGCGTTTGCAGTCGCCTGAAGAGCGTGATGAATTGAACGGCTTGTACGAATGCATTTTGTGCGCCAGCTGCTCCACCAGCTGCCCCAGTTTCTGGTGGAACCCCGACAAATTTGTTGGCCCCGCTGGTTTGTTGCAGGCTTACCGCTTCATCGCCGACAGCCGCGACCAAGCCACTGAGCAGCGTCTGGACAATTTGGACGACCCTTACCGCCTGTTCCGCTGCCACACCATCATGAATTGTGTTGACGTTTGCCCCAAGGGTTTGAACCCCACCAAGGCCATCGGTAAGATCAAAGAGATGCTGGTTCACCGCGCGGTCTAAACCATGGACGCCGCCCTCCCCGTTGAACTCGAAACTGACCCGACCCTCGCGGCTCGGGACAGCGCCGAGTCTTTGGGCGAGCGCGCTTACAGCAAATTGCGCTGGCGTTGCCGTCGGGGTTTGTTGGAAAACGACCTGTTCATCGAAAAATTCTTTGCCCGCCATGAAGACCAACTCACGGTGGGCGATGCGCGGGCTTTGTACGCGTTGATGAACCTGTCTGACAACGACCTGATGGACCTGCTGATGCGGCGCCAGCCCTTGCCAAACGACCTGGCGACGCCTGAGGTCAGCCGCGTCTTGGCTCTCTTTACGCCTTGAGCAAAATTTTTTTATTTAACTTTCCCGGCAAATCTAACCAAAGGAAATCACCATGAAGCTAGCGGACAACAAAGCCACCCTGTCGTTCAGCAACGGCAGCCCCAACGTCGAACTGCCCGTTTACAGCGGCAGCATCGGCCCCGATGTCATCGACATCCGCAAGCTGTATGCGCAAACCGGCATGTTCACCTATGACCCCGGTTTCCTGTCGACCGCGGCTTGCCAATCGGCCATCACCTACATCGACGGCGACAAGGGTGAATTGCTTTACCGTGGCTACCCCATCGAACAATTGGCCACCAACTGTGACTTCTTGGAAACTTGCCACCTCTTGCTGAACGGCGAATTGCCCAATGCGGCGCAAAAAGCGGCCTTCACCCAAAACGTGACTCAGCACACCATGGTGCATGAGCAAATGCAATTCTTCTTGCGGGGCTTCCGCCGCGACGCGCACCCCATGGCGGTTCTGACCGGTTTGGTCGGCGGCATGTCGGCTTTCTACCACGACAGCACCGACATCAACAACCCCGAGCACCGTGAAATCACGGCCATCCGCTTGATCGCCAAGATGCCCACGCTCGTGGCCATGGCCTACAAATACAGCGTTGGCCAGCCCTTCGTGTACCCCCGCAACGACCTGAGCTACGCCGGCAACTTCCTGCACATGATGTTCGCCACCCCGTGTGAAGAATACAAAGTGAACCCCGTGCTCGAACGCGCGCTGGACCGCATCTTCATCTTGCACGCTGACCACGAACAGAACGCCTCCACCTCCACCGTGCGTTTGTGCGGTTCTTCGGGCACCAACCCCTTTGCGGCCATCGCTGCGGGTGTGGCTTGCTTGTGGGGCCCCGCACACGGCGGCGCGAACGAGGCTTGCTTGAACATGTTGCAAGACATTCAAGCCATGGGCGGCATCTCCAAGGTGGGCGAGTTCATGGAAAAGGTCAAAGACAAAAACTCGGGCGTTCGCTTGATGGGCTTCGGTCACCGTGTTTACAAAAACTACGACCCCCGCGCCAAATTGATGCAAGAAACCTGCAATGAAGTGCTGCAAGAACTGGGCTTGGGCAATGACCCCCTGTTCAAGCTGGCCAAGGAAGTCGAGCGCATCGCGTTGGAAGACGATTACTTCGTTTCGCGCAAGCTCTACCCCAATGTGGACTTCTACTCTGGCATCGTGCAACGCGCGATTGGCATTCCGGTCGACCTGTTCACCGCCATCTTCGCATTGGCCCGCACGGTCGGCTGGATGTCGCAACTGAACGAAATGATTGGCGACCCCGAATACAAAATTGGCCGTCCCCGCCAGTTGTACGTCGGTGCCGAGCGCCGCGACGTGCCCGCTTTGGCCGCCCGCTAAATGGACGCACTCGTCAGAGTGCTCTGAAAAAAAGCCCATTCAGCTTTCGCTGGTGGGCTTTTTTGTTGGCTGAGGTCATGGGGATGACGCTCAGCTCAAACTGCAATTGATTAAAGGCTCAAACGCGCCCGGGCCGTTTGGTATTCGCGCTTCCACTGCGCCACCAACTCGGCCGTGGTTTGCACCTTGTTGATGGCGCCAATGCCTTGACCGCAACCCCAAATGTCTTTCCAGGCCTTTTTAGCGTCACCGCCAAAATTCATTTTGCTGGGGTCACTTTCTGGCAAGTTGTCAGGGTCCAAACCAGCGGCCACGATGGAGGGTTTCAGGTAATTGCCGTGGACGCCCGTGAACAGGTTGCTGTAAATGATGTCGTCGGAGTTGCTTTGAACAATGGCTTGTTTGTATTCTTCGGCCGCACGCGCTTCGGCGGTGGCGATGAAGGCGGAGCCGATGTAGGCGAAGTCGGCGCCCATGGCTTGGGCCGCCAAAATGGCCGAACCACTGGCGATGGAACCCGACAAGGCGACGGGGCCTTCAAACCACTGGCGAATTTCTTGAATCAGCGCAAACGGGCTCTTGGTGCCTGCATGTCCCCCTGCCCCTGCGGCCACGGCGATCAAGCCATCCGCGCCTTTTTCGATGGCTTTGTGGGCGAAGGCATTGTTGATGATGTCGTGCAGGACGACGCCGCCGTAGGCGTGAATGGCGTCGTTCACATCGGTGCGTGCTCCCAAGGACGTGATGATGACGGGCACCTTGTACTTGGCCACCATTTCCATGTCGTGGTCGAGTCGGTCGTTGCTCTTGTGCACGATTTGGTTGATGGCAAATGGTGCCGCCGGTGCGTCGGGGTGGGCTTGGTTGTAGGCGGCCAAAGTCTCGGTGATTTCAGCCAACCAATCGTCCAGTTGTGAGGCAGGACGTGCGTTCAGCGCGGGCATCGAGCCAATCACGCCGGCCTTGCATTGCTCAATCACCAACTTGGGGTTGCTGATGATGAACAACGGAGAGCCAATGACCGGAAAGGGGCGGTTTTGAAGAACAGCGGGCAATTTCGACATGATTAGAAAGCCTCCAATGAAAGATCGGTCACCGACTCAGCCCCCTCGACAATGCTGTCACGCTGTCCAGGAATGCGGGTCAAGAGGTGGTCGGCATAAAAGCGGGCGGTGCTGATTTTGGCGTTCATAAAGGCCACATCGTTGCCCGCTTGGGCTTGGGCTTGCGCCACCAACAAGGAGCGCGCCAATTGCCAGCCGGCCATCAGGTTGCCAGCGAGCATCAGGTAAGGCACCGAACCCGAGAACACCGCATTGGGCGAGGCCTTGGTGTTGCCAGCCACAAAATTCACCACATCCACAAAGGCTTCGCGGGCCGCTTGGAGTCGATGGGCCACAGCGACCGCATGGTCGCTGCCGTTGGCCAACAAGTCGGCTTCGGTTTTTTCAATTTGAGCGGCGATCGCTTTGGCGGTTTGGCCACCATCGCGCGCGGTTTTGCGGCCCACCAAGTCGTTGGCTTGGATGGCGGTGGTGCCTTCGTAAATGGTCAAAATTTTCGCGTCGCGGTAATACTGCGCGGCGCCGGTTTCTTCAATGAAGCCCATGCCGCCGTGAACTTGCACGCCCAATGAGGTGGCTTCCAAACTCATTTCGGTGCTGTAGCCCTTGATCAGGGGCACCATGAATTCATAGAAGGCAGCGTTTTGTTGACGGGCCGAGGCATCGGGGTGCGCGTGGGCGGCGTCGTAAGCGGCGGCGGCGACGGTCGCCATGGCGCGACAACCTTCTGTCAGGCTGCGGATGGTCATCAGCATGCGGCGCACATCGGGGTGGTGAATGATGGGCGCACTGGTGTTCATGCTGCCATCCACCGGACGGCTTTGCACGCGGTCTTTAGCGTATTGCACCGCGTGTTGGTAAGCGCGCTCGGCAATCGCGATGCCTTGGAGGCCGACAGCGTAGCGGGCGGCGTTCATCATGATGAACATGTACTCGAGGCCGCGATTTTCTTCACCGACCAAGTAGCCCACAGCACCGCCGTGGTCGCCGTATTGCAAGACCGCCGTGGGGCTGGCCTTGATGCCCATTTTGTGTTCGATGCTGACGCAGTGCACATCGTTGCGCGCACCCAAGCTGCCATCGGCGTTCACCAAAAATTTAGGCACCACAAACAAACTGATGCCCTTGACGCCTTCGGGCGCCCCTTGCACGCGGGCCAACACCAAATGGACGATGTTGTCGGCCATGTCGTGCTCACCATAGGTGATGTAAATTTTGGTGCCGAAGACCTTGTAGGTCCCGTCAGGTTGCGGCTCGGCGCGGGTCCGCACCAAGGACAAGTCAGAGCCCGCTTGCGGCTCGGTCAGGTTCATGGTGCCAGTCCATTCACCAGAGACCAGCTTTTCGAGGTAAACCGCTTTCAACTCGTCGCTGCCCGCCGTCAGCAAGGCTTCGGTGGCGCCGTCGGTCAACAAGGGGCACAAGGCAAAGCTCATGTTGGCCGAGTTGAGGATTTCGCAACAAGCGGCCCCGATGGTTTTAGGCAAGCCTTGACCGCCATAAGCCACGGGGTGTTGCAACGCTTGCCAGCCCCCTTCCACATATTGCTTGAAGGCTTCTTTGAAGCCGGGGGTGGTGGTGACCACCCCGTCTTTGAAGCTGGAGGGGTTTTGATCGCCCGCCCAATTCAAAGGCGCAATGACCGATTCGTTCAACTTGGCGCACTCTTCCAGCACCGCTTGGGCGGTGTCCAGACCGGCGTCTTCAAAGCCGGGCAATTGCGCCACTTGGTCGATTTGCGCCAAGTGCTCCATGTTGAACAACATGTCTTTGACGGGGGCGATGTAACTCATGCGGGGCTCCGAAAAAAGGGGGGATGCGGCGCTTTAAAGACTGGCGACCAATTCAGGCACTGCCACAAACAAATCGGCCTCGAGGCCATAGTCGGCAACGCTGAAAATCGGCGCTTCCGGGTCTTTGTTGATGGCCACAATGACCTTGGAGTCCTTCATACCGGCCAAGTGCTGAATGGCACCCGAGATGCCGCAAGCCACATAGAGGCTGGGCGCCACGATTTTGCCGGTCTGCCCCACTTGCCAGTCGTTCGGGGCATAGCCTGCATCCACGGCAGCGCGGCTGGCGCCCATGGCGGCCCCCAGTTTGTCGGCCAAGGGGGTGATGACTTCGGTGAACTTTTCGCTGCTGCCCAAGGCACGCCCACCCGACACGATGATCTTTGCGGCCGTCAATTCGGGGCGGTCGTTTTTGGCAATCTCGCTGCGAACAAAAGCGCTCTTGCCAGCATCGGCCACGGCGGCCACAGACGTCACAGCGGCGCTACCGCCCGAAGCGGCAGCGGGATCGAAACCGGTGGTGCGAACGGTGATGACTTTCACCGCATCGGCGCTTTGCACGGTGGCGATGGCGTTGCCTGCATAAATGGGGCGCTCAAAGGTGTCGGCAGAAACGACTTTGGTGATGTCGCTGATTTGGGCCACGTCCAATTTGGCGGCGACGCGGGGCGACGCGTTTTTGCCAGAGGCAGTGGCCGGAAACAGGATGTGGCTGTAGCCACCAGAGGCCGCCAGCGCCAGGACTTGGGCCGACACGGCTTCTGCCAAACCATGGGCGAGCGATTCGCCGTCGGCGTGCAGCACTTGGGCCACGCCGGCCACTTGGGCAGCGGCTTGGGCCGCACCAGCGGCATTCAAGCCGGCCACCAAAACATGAACCTCACCGCCCAACTGAGCAGCGGCGCTGATGGTGTTGAGGGTGGCGCCTTTGAGGCTGGCGTTGTCGTGTTCAGCCACGACCAAAGATTTGATGTTGGACATGATTCAAGCTCCTCAGATGACTTTGGCTTCGTTCTTCAACTTGTCGACCAGGGTGGCCACATCGGGCACCTTGATACCGGCACCGCGCTTGGGCGGTTCGCTCACTCTCAGGGTTTTTAAACGGGGCGTGACATCAACCCCCAAGTCCTCGGGCTTGACCACTTCCAAAGGCTTTTTCTTGGCCTTCATGATGTTGGGCAGGGTGACGTAGCGGGGCTCGTTCAAACGCAAGTCGGTGGTGACCACGGCGGGCAAGCTCAGGCTCAGCACTTCAAGACCGCCGTCAATTTCACGCGTCACGTTGACCTTGTCGCCCACCACTTCAACTTGGCTGGCGAATGTGGCTTGGGGCAAGTCGGCCAAGGCGGCCAACATTTGACCGGTCTGGTTGGCGTCGTCGTCAATGGCTTGTTTGCCCAAAATGATCAGGCCGGGTTGCTCTTTGTCCACCAAGGCTTTCAGCAACTTGGCGACAGCCAAGGGTTGCAGCTCCACATCGGTTTCGACCAGCACCGCACGGTCGGCCCCAATGGCCATGGCGGTACGCAAGGTTTCTTGGCACTGCGCGACGCCGCAGGAAACGGCGATCACTTCAGTGACCACGCCCTTTTCCTTGAGCCGAACGGCTTCTTCGACGGCGATTTCGTCAAAGGGGTTCATGCTCATTTTGACGTTGGCGATGTCCACACCGGTTTGATCCGATTTGACACGGACCTTGACGTTGTAGTCCACCACGCGTTTAACAGGGACCAAGACCTTCATTTGGAGCTCCAAGGGTTGATGTAGCAAAAAATTCAATTGACGTGCACGTCAATTAATATTGTAAACATGAAAAATAGAACGATCGTGCTTTTATTTAAAATAAAGTTGAGTTTGGATCACTGGCGGGCGTCGTTTTCACTGGGGTTTTAAGCGCATTGGTTCCGCTGGTTTTGGCACTGGCGGCGGTTGAACGTCCGGGGGGCACCCCACCCGCCAACACCACTTTGTATTGAGGCTCGGGCAGCACGATGCCGGCCGCGCGCAGTCGGTTCAGAATTTCGAAATTCACGGCAGAGACCACGT
>CAILKX010000148.1 GCA_903834975.1 uncultured Curvibacter sp. | reverse complement strand
CACTTTGACCACCAAGGCCCCCTCGGGCTTCAAGTGGGCTTTGGAAAAATCCAGCGCCAATTCGATCAACAACTCGATGCGAGCGGCGTCCACGCCGCCAACTCCCGACAAATTGGGCGCCATGTCTGAAACGACCACATCCACGGGACGACCTTGCACCATTTCTTCCAATTGGGCCAGAACGGCCTCATCTTTAAAGTCACCCTGAATGAAGTTCACGCCCTCGATGGGTGTCATGGGCAACAGGTCCAAAGCGATGATGGTGCCGTTCAGGGCCCCGACCGCCGCTCCCTCGGGCGACAAACGCCGCCGCAGATACTGACTCCAGGCACCCGGTGAGGAACCCAAATCGACCACCAAGTGACCGGGTTTGATGAGCCCCAAGGTCTCGTCGATTTCCTTGAGTTTGTAGGCCGCACGGGCGCGGTAGCCCTCTTTCTGGGCTTGTTTAACGTAGGGATCGTTGACGTGGTCATTCAACCACGCCTTGTTCACCTTTTTGCTTTGTGTCTTGACTTTCATGCAGGGTCGATAATACGCCCATGGCTAAACTTGAATTGACCCCCACCGAGCGACGCGCCTTGCGCGCTGACGCCCACCACCTCGACCCCGTGGTCCTGATCGGCAACGACGGCTTAACGCCTGCTGTTGAGAAAGAAATTGCACTCGCCCTGAGCGTGCACGGACTCATCAAAGTCCGGATTTTTTCTGATGACCGCGCTGGCCGCGAAGCCATTTACCAAGATCTGGCCGACCGCCTCAACGCCGCGCCCGTGCAACACATTGGCAAATTGCTGGTGCTCTGGCGCCCCCCGTCAGAAAAAACCGGCGAACGTGGGCACAACGACGACGAAGAGCGCATGGCCGGCCCCCGCGAAGTCAAGGTGCTGAAATACAGCAAACGCGCTGGCCATAAACCCGAAGTCAAAGTCTTGAAAGTGCTGGGCAACCAGCGCCTGACCCCTGGCGGCAATGTGCGCCGCGCCAAGCCCAAGAAAAAAACGTCGATCAAGAAACGCCAAGCCGATTGAGCGTCCACACCGCAGGCTTCAAGCAACTTCAAGTCACGTTCAATGCCTTGAAGGCCAGAATCACCCGCTCTGCGCTCATTTCCTCTAGACACCGGCTGGGGCTGTTCGGGGTGTCTTCGCAGCCCGATTTTCGGCAGGGAACACAAGCGCCCTCGCCCTGCAAAATCGTGACGTTCTTCACGGTTTGGGTTAAAGCTTTGAGCTGATAAGGCTGAGCCCCGACAAAGCCGTTCGGCCAAGGGCCAAAGTTGGTGGGCGGCGTCGGTCCAAACAAAGCGAGGGTCGGAATACCGCAAGCCGCGGCCAAATGCGTGATCGAGGTGTCGATGCCGATGTAAGCGCTGGCTCGGTTGAGCAAGCCGGTCAACTGCCCAAAACTCAATTGTCCGGTGGTGTCAAACACCCGACTTTTGGCCTCTGCAGACAGCGCACCAAGCAGTTCATCTCGCAGCATCGCATCGGTCTGATCGGGGCCTCCACTGAAGACCACCGGCATCTTGCTGGCCGTGATGAACTCTATAAGCGCCACCCAATTGGCTTTTGGCCATCGTTTGTAGGCATTCAAGGGCGTGGGATGAATGACCACGTAGCGGTCAGGCAACTGAACCGAAGGAGGCAAGGGTTGAATGGCCGGTGGCGTCATTGCGACGGCTTGTGTCGACGCCTTGGTCGCCTCGAACGTTGACAACAACCTGAGTTTTTCAGTCGCAACGTGCTGCTGGAAATAATCAATCGGCACTTGGTCTCGGGTGATCCAGCGTTTCCAACCTCGGTCCTCCAGACCGGGAGTCGCTACCCCCACCCGCACCGGCGCGGCCAACCAGCCATAAAGATAGGAGCGGTCGTTCGGCTGTGCGATGACCGCTAAGTCGTATTGGCGGGTGATGCGTTTGATTAAGTTCCAAGAAGCACGCCAACCCTGCTTTCTTTTGGTGGCGATGACCTCTTTAAGAAAGGGGTTGCCTTGCAAAATGGGCAACGCATTGGCCAACCCCAAAAAATCAATCTCAGCGTCCGGCCACAGGGCTTGGGTTCTTTGAATCAAAGGCGTGGTGATCAAGACATCGCCAATTTGGCTGCAAGAAATGATGAGAATCTTGGAAAATTGGGGCGGCTTTTTCATACGTCAAGCTTTCGTCCCGCGTTCGCCATGATGCGTGCCCGCACAGTCTCTGCATTCTTGGCCGCATTTTCTTTGCTGGCTGAAGGGTGCCACAAGTGCAGCACTTCAGTGGCCCAGGCCCCCGATTTACGCCTCATGCCCGCTTGGTGAAGCCGAAACACAAAGTCAGCGTCTTCGTGACCCCAACCAACCAAGCCCTCGTCAAAGCCACCAATACGCAATACGTCGTCACGCCAAGCGGCCATATTGCAGCCTTTGATGCGACGCCAAACAAAGCCCTTGTATAGCCGCATCCCACTGTCGGGCCACTTGATCCAAAGGGGGGCAATTTTATTGATTTGACCTTGAAAACGTCGGGACATTGAGTTGCTTTTAAGGGCTCGTTCGTCCCAAATGCCTGACTCACACAGCTCTTTCGTCCACTTTTCTTCCAGCAAGATGCGACTGCCGGTGACCATGCCACCACGTTCGCTCAAGGCCCGGTGTCTCGCCACAAAGTCGGTTTGAACCAGGCAGTCGCCATCCAAATAAATCAGGTAGGCACCTTCACTGGCCTGCGTCGCTTTGTTGCGAATTAAGGCCAACCGAAAGCCAGTGTCTTCTTGCCAAACATGTTTTAAAGGCACCGGATAGTTTTGTTGAAAGGCCCGCACCAAAGTTCGTGTGGCATCGCGTGAACCGTCGTCAGCGACAACCACCTCAAAGTTTTGATCGGTCTGTCCCTTCAAAGATTGAAGCACCAAGTTCAAAGCTTCGGGGCGGTTGTAGGTCGCCACCACCACGCTGATCAAAAAATCACGCACCATGGCGTTGATCCTGATGCAACAGCCAAAGCTTCAAATAACGGTAATAAGTGCCCTCGGCATTGGACACCGCCAACGCGAATCCCTGCGCGCCATCCATGAAGCCCGCTCGCAAAATATAGGTTCTGAAAAAGGCCCAAAGACCATGGCCAACGGCTTTGCCCAAAGAGGATGTTTTGCCACGCAGAAACAACTGTTCGGCTGAGGCACTCGAGTAGCGGTCAATCTTGCCAAGCACCTGAGAGAAATTTCTGAAGCTGTAATGCAACAGCCCCGCTTTCAGCCGACCGACTTTTCCATGGCACAAGACCCGTTCATGGACCAAGTCATCACTGAACTCGGCGCTCCCCCGTTTGAAGAATCGCAACACAGGGTCGGGTTGCCAGCCTGAGTGTTCAATGAACTTGCCGCAATACCAAGAGCTTCGAGGCATTTCGTAACCCTCAATGTCTGATTCAGCGTCCAAGCACTTCGTGATTTCAAGGGCCAAATCGGGCGTCACGCGCTCATCGGCATCCAGCGACAACACCCAGTCACCTGTCGCCAAAGACAAGGCCCGATTTTTTTGAATGCCAAAGCCAGGCCAATCGTCATTGACCTTTAGAACAGCACCAAATTCACGCGCAATCGCTTGGGTTTGGTCGGTGCTGTTGCTGTCCAAGATGACAATTTCAGTTGCCAAGTGCCGCACGGACTGCAAGCAGTCACGGAGGTTCTCCTCCTCATTGCGGGTGATGATGACGACGGAAAGCGATTTTTTCATGGCGCACATCCTAGCCTCTTCAATGAGGCACTAAGGCGGCCTCAATCGCCCGCACGACGGAGGTAACGCCCAGTTCATTGGGTTTTGAAAGGTTGGTCAACTGGCCAGCAGCGCCACGATCTAAAACGGCACCCGTGAGCGCCGGGGGGGTCGCGGTATAAAGCGCCGCACCGGGTTTTCCCAAAGCGGCAGCCAGGTGAAGCAAACCCGTGTCCACCCCGACCACAGCAACAGACTGCCCAATCAGGCGGGCCAACGCGTTCAAATCCAATCGAGGCAAGACCTTGATAAGCGGATTGCCCTCGGCGATGGCCTCTGCTCGAAGGCGTTCTTCTTCATTGCCCCATGGCAGCATCAAGCCGAAATTCTTGGCAGACAAGTCCGCCGCCAGCGCTTGCCAACACGACAAAGGCCAGAGTTTGTCGGCGCGGCTGGTGCCGTGCAGCCCCATGATGAAGGGCCGCTCCGTTTCAAAGCGGATCGCTGGCAAACGGTCCAGTAAACCTTGCAAACCATAATCCGGCGCGGGTTCATCCAAGGCATAACCCATGGCTTTGGCCAGCAATTGGCGATTGCGGTCCACGGCGTGTTGGGCTTTAGCCACGTTGAATTTTTGATCGTAAAACAGGGCAGCCAAGGGCTCGCGCGCAGACTCGCGGTCATAGCCCGCACAAGGGCTCTTTAAACCCACGCACCACCCCGCACTTTTGAGCAACCCTTGTGCATCGATTACCAGGTCATAGGACTCGGCCTTTAAACGCTGGCGCGTTTGTTGAATCGCTTGCCAAGTACTGGCTTGACGCCATGTCCGCTTCCAACGTCGCATCGCCATGGGGATGACTTGTTGAACTGCCGGGTGCCAAGCCGGAATCGCCGCAAAGGACTCTTCGACCAACCAATCGATCCTTAAATCAGGCCTTGCTTTCGCAGCATCGCTGATGGCGGGCAACAGGTGAATCACATCGCCCAGCGATGAGGTCTTGATGATCAGTATTTTCACGACCCGTCCTTTTCAACGCCTGACTTACCGTTTTTGAGCGCCCTCGTTTCTAGGGTCTGCCCAATCGTCTTGCCATGGCCCCCGATCAAAAGGGGCATCAGGCGTTCGAAAACCGATTGCGGCTGAATATGAACCAAACAATGGGTATGCCCCAACGGACATTGGCGCTCGAAACAGGGCGAGCACGGCAAGCCCATATAGAAGACCTTGGCGTTGGCGCTCAGCGGGGGCGTGTGCTCTGGATTGGATGACCCGTAAAGGGCCACCATCGGCAAGTCGAGTGCAGCGGCCACGTGCATCAAGCCAGAATCATTGCTGACCGCGGCGCTGCACAAAGAAAGCAAATCAACGCAGTCGCCCAATTCGGTCAAGCCGCACAGGTTCATGACAGGCGCAGTGCTGACCGAGGTTTCATTTGCCACGATCGCTTCACCCACTGCGCGGTCTTTGGCGGAGCCCAAGATCCACACCTGCGCACCGCTGGCGCACAAGTCTTTGGCCAATTGAGCAAAGTGGGCAGCCGGCCATTGTTTGGCGGGACCGTATTCAGCACCCGGCATGAAAGCCACCACCGGTTTGTCTGTCTTCAGACCTAACTTTTCGAGCAAATGAGCGGCGTTGGCCGCGTCAGCCTTCAGCTTGGGTCGAAGTGATTCGGGCAACGGACCGGCAAGCGGCTGCGCACCCGCCAAAGCCACAAAACGTTGCACCGTCATGGGCAAGGCTTTTTTGTCCAGGCGGCGCCAGTCGTTCAACAGGCCATAACGCATTTCCCCAACAAATCCAGTGCGTTTAGGGATGCCTGCGAACCAAGGCACCAAGGCCGATTTGAGCGAGCCGGGCAAGACGATGGCCTGCGCATAGCCTTGCTTGGCGAGTTGTCGACCCAAATGCCAACGCTTGGCAAAGCCCACTTCACCGTGCTTTAAGGGAAGCACCCATCCTTGTCTGACTTGCGGCATGCGCTGCAAAATCGGCAGCGACCATTCGGGTGCGAGCACATCAATTGACGCTTCGGGGTGCTGGGCTTTGAGGGCCATGAACAGGCTTTGCGCCATGATCATGTCGCCCACCCAGGAGGGTCCGACAACGAGGAGGTTGCCGTCAGCCGCCACGGGTCAGAGCCCTTGCTTTGACAACCAGTCCATGTAACTGGAAACACCCTGCTCCACACTCAAAAATGGGGCATCGTATCCAGCAGCGCGCAGCGCCGTCATGTCGGCTTGGGTGTAGCTCTGATAACGGCCTTTGAGGTGTTCAGGAAAAGCGATGTAATCAATTTGACCGCGTTGGTGCTGCGAAATGACCGCATGGGCCACGTCGTTGAAGGTCTGAGCACGACCGGTGCCACAATTAAAAATACCGCTCACTTCGGGGTGATCCAACAGCCACAAATTGACCGCCACCACATCGTCCACGTGGATGAAATCGCGCAACTGCTCACCGGGGCCATAGCCATCACAACCCTCGAACAAGCGCACCCGATCGCCGGCCTTCAACTGTTGTTGCATGTGCCAAGCGACACTCGCCATGCTGCCTTTGTGCTGCTCACGTGGGCCGTAAACATTGAAATAACGCAAGCCCACGACGGGGCTTTGAGTGCCGCTGATGCGCTTGCGAAAATGCACATCAAATTGGAACTTGGAGAACGCATAGGCGTTCAGGGGATGCTCGTTTTCGCGGGCCTCTTTGAAGACCAAACCATTGCCGTAAACAGAGGCCGAAGAAGCGTAGTAAAAAGGGATTTTGTTCGCTGTGGTCCATTGCAACAAGGCTTTGGTGTAGTCGTAATTGACTTGCATCACATAGCGGCCATTCCACTCGGTGGTGGCCGAACAAGCGCCTTGGTGAAAAACAGCTTCAATGGGGCCAAAGTCTTGGCCTGCTTGCACGCGCGCCAAGAAATCGTCCTTGTCCATGTAGTCATCAAGGTGAGCGTCAGAAAGGTTCAGGCATTTTTTACCATCGGTCAAATCATCGACCACCAAGAGGTCGGTGATGCCGCGTGCGTTCAGACCTTGAACCAAGTTGCTGCCAATAAAGCCGGCGCCTCCGGTGACGATGATCATGGAAATCCTTTTTCAGTTGCGGCCGTTAGGCTGAGGGGTCGGAAGGTTCAGCGGCCAGCGTGTCAGTGGGACGGGCTGCTGTCAATTCTGTGGCACAAGCCAACAAATTGGCAAAGTGGCCCTCCGGCCTCACCCCGCCATCCCATTCGGTTCGAGACTCCGGGTTATCAGAGTCGACCCGGTAGGCTTTGCCCACGCCCGCCGCGCGGGCCGCTTCGATGTCGCTGGGTTTGTCGCCCACCAAAATTGAATTGGCCACATCCAGACCCAGCGCAGCAACGGCTTTCAGGATCAGACCCGGTGCGGGTTTTCGGCAATCACATGCGAATGCCAATTCCGGGACAGAACCCTTGGGGTGGTGCGGGCAGTGGTAGACGCCTTCGACTTTCACGCCTTGCTGCTCTAGTTCGCTGAGCAAGCGCTGGGTCAGCGTTTGGTACTCGGCTTCGGTGTAAAAGCCCCGCGCCAAGCCCGATTGGTTGGTGACAATCACCAAGACGTAACCCGCTTCTTGCAAGCGCCGCATCCCTTCAACGGCCCCAGGCATGAAGGCAAAATCTTCCCAACGGTGAACGTAGGCTTTGTCTTGGTTGATGACACCGTCACGGTCTAAAAAGGCGGCGTTTCGCAGGGGGGGCGATGCGGCCTCAAAAACGGGCTGACGTATGCGTTTGACCAAGGCCGTGGTCGAAAACCCATCGACAAAAGGCAGGGCGATGGACTGGCCACCCCAACGACGGACCACCCGGGTTTCTTCCAGGGTGTCCATGTCGTAGTCACCGCCCTTGACGTAAATGTCGGGGCGAATGGCTTGAATCAATTCGACCGGCGTGTGGGTGTCGAAAAACGTCACCAAGGCCACGGATTCCAAGCCAGCCAGCACATAGGCCCGGTCCAGCTCAGCGTTCAGGGGACGGTCAGGCCCCTTGCCCAAACCGCGAGCGGAATGGTCGGTATTGACCGCCACAATCAAGGAGCCCCCTTCGCTGGCCACCAACTCGGCAGCTCGGTGCAGGTAACTGACATGACCCCGGTGCAGCACGTCAAAAACCCCGTTGGTCATGACCCAAGGGCGAGGCAAAGTCGCCAAGCGATCGGCCAGGGCTTGGGGGAGAGCGATTTTGGCGTCTAAAGTCATGCGCTTGCAGGTCATGCGCTCAGTTCGCTGGGGCATCCGCTGGGGCAGCAGTTGGGACAGCAGATGTGGAAGCGGGCTGAAACAACTCTTGGTAGGTCAAGGAGGCGGTGCCGAACTTGGCCACCACCAAGCCGCCGGCGCGGTTGGCCCATTGCATGGCCTGGGCCAAATCCAAACCGCCCGCCACCATCAGCGCCATCGTGGCAATCACGGTGTCGCCCGCGCCTGTCACGTCCGACACTTCGAGCGCATGGGCCGGTACCGACTGCACGCCGTTGGCTTGAAACAGGGTCATGCCCTCTTCGGAGCGGGTGACCAACAAAGCTTGTAGATTCAAAGTTTGGCGCAACTGTTCAGCTTTTTGCTGCAAGCTGTCTTCGCTGTTCCAAGCGCCAACCACTTGAGCCAACTCGGCCCGGTTCGGGGTGATGACGGTCGCGCCCGAATAACGGCGATAGTCGCTGCCTTTGGGGTCGACCAAGACCGGTTTGCCCAAAGACTGGGCGTGTTCAATCATCTGCGGAATGTGGGCCAAGCCCCCTTTGCCGTAATCGGAAAACAAGACCGCATCGTGCAGAGGCAAAATTTCTCGATAACGATCCAGCAGCGTCGCCAGAACCTCGTAATCGGGCTCTTTTTCAAAGTCAATGCGGAGCATTTGCTGGGAGCGGCCAATCACACGCAACTTGACAATCGTGGCCATGCCGGGGTCTTCACCGAGTTCGGCTTGAATACCTTGTTGGGCCAGCAGGGCTTTTAAGTCTTGCGCTGCTGCGTCTTGACCCACCATGCTCAGCAAGGTGACCTGAGCACCCAAGGTTTTGACATTCAAGGCCACATTCGCAGCGCCGCCGAGCCGGCTTTCTTCGCGCTTCACATGCACCACGGGCACCGGGCTTTCGGGCGAGATGCGGTTCACATCGCCGTGCCAATAGCGGTCCAACATCACGTCGCCGACCACCAAAATTCGCTGCGCTGCGATGTGCTCCACCGAGGGGACGCTCGCTGGCGAAGCGGCGGGCGTTTTAGGGGCGTTCATACCAGGCCCAGGCCTTGTTCAATCAGGCCGCACAAGGTGTGGCCAATCAAAATATGCGACTCTTGAATGCGGGCGGTGACTTGGCTCGGCACGATGATGTGGTGCTCACACAGGGCGCGCAACTGACCGCCGTCCCGACCCAATAGGCCCAGGGTGTGCATGCCGATTTTTTTGGCTTCTTCCACGGCGCGGATCACATTTTTGGAATTGCCTGAGGTGGAAATGCCAATCAGCAGATCGCCCGCACGGCCCAAGCCTTGTACCTGGCGGGCAAAGACTTCATCAAACGAGTAGTCATTGGCGATACAGGTCAACGCCGAAGTGTCGGTGGACAAAGCAATGGCCGCCAAAGGGCGGCGGTCTTTGATGAAGCGACCCGTGAGTTCAGCGGCCAAATGTTGGCTGTCGGCGGCGGAACCCCCATTGCCGCAAAATAAAATTTTGCCGCCTTGTTGCAAAGTCTGAATGGCCACTGCACCCGCTTTAAGCACCTCGGCGTTCAAGGGGTCCAAAGTGCGCAAGGTGGCTATTTGCTCAGCCAGATTGTCTAAAAATAAACGGTTCATGTTGGTTCCGTTGGTTCCGTTGGTTCTGTTGGTTCAAGTGGCGTCGCGTTTTTTTGCCAGAGGAGCCGGGTCAAACACAGCCATTCCAGCAAAAACAAACCGCTGCCCACACTGTGCCAAAGCTTCAAGTTTTCCCGCGCCATTATCAGTGGGAAAACCAAGAATTCGGAGAGCTCGATGGCCAGCACCACGGCCAGCACCAGGGCCCATTGCCAACGCCAAAGCAAAGCGTTCAGGCCACCGCTGAAGAATTGGAAGCCAGAGAACAAAACAGCCGCCACCAGGCCCACGGCATTTTGGGTGCTGAACAAATGAGCGGCCAATCCGCCCGCCAGGGCCGGGGTGGGCGCATGGACAAAAAGTTGGGGAACGACCCAAGCCCCCAGGCTGGTCAAGCTGCCCCACCACAGCGCCAGAATCAAGCGGGAAAGGGTTTCAGACCAAGCCATTCAGACCTTTAAAAGCGCTGGTTAAAGGTAATTAACGCGGGCAATTTCATAATGCTTGACACCCCCAGGCGCGTGCACCGAAGCCACATCGCCCTCTTCTTTGCCAATCAGTGCGCGGGCAATCGGGCTGGAGATGTTGATCAGGCCCAACTTCAAATCGGCCTCGTCTTCGCCAACAATTTGGTAAGTCACCAATTCGCCGGATTCCTCTTCCTCCAGTTCGACCGTGGCGCCGAACACCACGCGACCGCCTGCGTCCACCGTCGAGGGGTCGATGACCTGGGCCGCCGAGAGCTTGCCTTCAATTTCTTGAATGCGGCCCTCGATGAAACCTTGACGGTCTTTGGCGGCGTCGTATTCGGCGTTTTCGCTCAAGTCGCCTTGCGCACGCGCCTCGGCAATCGCGTTGATGACCCAAGGGCGATCCACCGTTTTGAGACGGTGCAATTCCTCTTTGAGCTTTTCAGCGCCGCGCTTGGTGATGGGGATCGTGGCCATGGCATCTCTCCTTAAGTCAAATTGAGTTGAGCATGCATTTCTTGCACAGAAATCACGTCCAGCTGGTCCAAATACTTCATCCCCTCGACAGCGGCCTCCGCCCCGGCGATGGTGGTGAAGGTGGTGACCCGCGCCAGCAAAGAGCTGGTGCGAATGTAGCGCGAATCGGCAATGGCGTTGCGCCGTTCTTCAACGGTGTTGATGACCATGGCGATCTCGTTGTTCTTGATCAGGTCAACGATGTTGGGACGGCCTTCGGTCACTTTATTGACGCTGCTGCAAGTCAGGCCCGCAGCCTGCAAAGCGGCTGCGGTGCCCTTCGTGGCGACCACTTCAAAGCCCAAGGCCACCAGGGCTCGGGCGACGCCAATCATGCGCGGCTTGTCGCCGTTTTTGACCGAAACAAAGACCTTACCCGAACGCGGCAACTTGGTCCCCGCGCCCATTTGGCTCTTGACGAAAGCCTCTCCAAAGGTTTTGCCCACGCCCATGACCTCGCCAGTGGACTTCATTTCAGGGCCCAAGATGGTGTCGACGCCCGGGAACTTGACGAAGGGGAACACCGCCTCTTTGACGCTGAAATAAGGCGGCGTCACTTCCTTCGTGATGCCTTGCGATGCCAGCGTCTGACCGGCCATGCATCGGGCCGCCACCTTGGCCAACGGGATGCCCGTGGCCTTGGAAACAAAGGGCACGGTGCGCGAGGCACGTGGGTTGACTTCGAGCACATAGATCACGTCTTGACCATCGACCTGTTGAATGGCAAATTGCACATTCATCAGTCCCACCACATTCAGCGAGGCGGCCATGGCGCGGGTTTGGCGTTTGATTTCTTCCACCGTTTGAGCGCTCAAACTGTAGGGCGGCAACGAGCAAGCCGAGTCACCACTGTGCACACCCGCTTGTTCAATGTGCTCCATCACACCGCCAATGAAGGTCTTGCCTTCGGGGTCGCGCAGGCAGTCCACATCGCACTCAATGGCATCGTTCAAAAAGCGGTCGAGCAGCACGGGCGAGTCGTTGCTGACCTTGACCGCTTCACGCATGTAGCGCTCGAGGTCGCGCTGTTCGTGCACGATTTCCATGGCGCGCCCCCCCAGCACATAGCTGGGGCGCACCACCAAGGGGTAGCCCAAAGCAGCCGCTTTTTCCAGCGCCTCGGCTTCGGTGCGGGCGGTGGCATTGGGCGGTTGGCGCAAGCCCAAGTCTTGCAGCAATTTTTGGAAACGCTCGCGGTCTTCAGCGGCGTCGATCATGTCGGGGCTGGTGCCAATGATGGGCACGCCCTCGGCCTCCAAGCCCAGCGCCAACTTGAGGGGGGTTTGACCCCCGTACTGGACAATCACGCCCAGCGGTTTTTCTTTGTCCACAATCTCGAGCACGTCTTCGAGCGTGAGCGGCTCAAAGTACAAACGGTCGGAGGTGTCGTAGTCGGTCGAAACGGTTTCGGGGTTGCAGTTGACCATGATGGTCTCGTAGCCGTCTTCGCGCATGGCCAAGGCCGCGTGCACGCAGCAATAGTCAAACTCGATGCCTTGGCCAATGCGGTTCGGTCCCCCACCCAGCACCATGATTTTTTTCTTGTTGGTGGGCTCGGCCTCGCACTCGTCTTCGTAGGTCGAGTACATGTAGGCGGTGTTGGTGGCGAACTCGGCAGCGCAGGTGTCGACCCGCTTGTAGACCGGGCGCACCTTGAGCGAACGGCGTGCATCGCGCACGGCCTTTTCGCTGACCTTGAGCAACTTGGCCAAGCGGCGGTCTGAGAAGCCTTTTTTCTTCAACAGGCGCAGCGTGCCAGCGTCCAAGCTGGCCAAGGCGGCTTCGCCCTTTGCCGCGGCAAGTTGATCGAGCTCGAGTTCGATTTTGACGATCTCTTCGATCTGCACCAAAAACCAGCGGTCGATCTTGGTGAGGTCAAAGACCTCGTCCACGGACAGGCCCATGGCGAAGGCGTCGCCCACATACCAGATGCGCTCGGGACCGGGCTCGCCCAGCTCTTTTTCGAGCACTTCTCGGTCTTGGGTTTTTTCATTCATGCCATCGACGCCGACTTCCAAACCGCGCAGGGCTTTTTGGAACGACTCTTGGAACGTGCGGCCCATGGCCATCACTTCGCCAACCGACTTCATTTGGGTTGTCAAACGGCTGTCGGCTGTGGGGAATTTTTCAAAAGCAAATCGGGGAATCTTGGTGACCACGTAGTCGATGCTGGGCTCGAAGCTGGCGGGCGTGGCACCGCCCGTGATGTCGTTGCGCAATTCATCCAAGGTGTAGCCGACCGCCAATTTAGCGGCGACTTTGGCAATCGGAAAGCCCGTGGCTTTGGAGGCCAAAGCCGATGAACGCGACACCCGGGGGTTCATCTCAATGACGATCATGCGGCCGTCTTTGGGATTCACCGAGAACTGCACGTTCGAGCCGCCCGTGTCCACGCCAATTTCACGCAACACCGCCAAACTGGCGTTGCGCATGATTTGGTATTCCTTGTCGGTCAAGGTCTGGGCAGGGGCCACGGTGATCGAATCACCCGTGTGCACGCCCATGGGGTCCAAGTTTTCAATCGAGCAAACGATGATGCAGTTGTCCGCCTTGTCGCGCACCACTTCCATTTCGTACTCTTTCCAGCCGAGCAGCGATTCTTCAATCAGCAACTCGTTGGTGGGCGAGGCTTCTAGGCCGCGCTTGCAAATAATTTCAAACTCTTCTGAGTTATAGGCAATACCGCCGCCAGTACCACCCAGCGTGAAGCTGGGGCGAATGACCGTGGGAAAGCCCACTTCCCTTTGGACGACCCAAGCTTCTTCCATGCTGTGGGCAATGCCTGAACGGGCTGAGCCGAGACCAATTTTGGTCATGGCGTCTTTGAACTTGAGTCGGTCCTCGGCCTTGTCGATGGCTTCGGGGGTAGCGCCAATCAGCTCGACTTTGTATTTGTCGAGCACACCGTTGCGCCACAAATCCAGTGCACAGTTCAGCGCCGTTTGGCCGCCCATGGTGGGCAGAATCGCGTCGGGCCTTTCTTTGGCGATGATTTTTTCAACCGTCTGCCAAGTGATGGGCTCGATGTAAGTGACGTCGGCAGTGGCCGGATCGGTCATGATCGTGGCCGGGTTGCTGTTGATCAAGATGACTTTGTAGCCCTCTTCACGCAGGGCTTTACAAGCCTGCACGCCGGAATAGTCGAATTCGCAAGCCTGGCCGATGATGATCGGGCCGGCGCCAATGATCAGGATGCTTTTGAGGTCTGAACGCTTAGGCATTTTTGTGTTGCTCCATCAGTGCCGTGAAGCGGTCGAAAAGGTAGGAAATGTCATGCGGGCCGGGTGAAGCCTCCGGGTGACCCTGGAAGCAAAATGCCGGTTTATCGGTGCGAGCCAAGCCCTGTAGCGTGTTGTCAAACAAGCTGATGTGGGTGGCGCGCAGGTTCGAGGGCAGGGATTTTTCGTCCACCGCAAAGCCGTGGTTCTGGCTGGTGATGCTGACGCGGCCTGTGTCCAAGTCTTTGACAGGGTGGTTGGCGCCGTGGTGACCGAACTTCATTTTGAAGGTCTTGGCTCCGGAGGCCAAAGCCATGATTTGGTGCCCCAAACAAATACCAAAAGTGGGAATACCCGTTTCGATCAGCTCGGCCGCGGCGGCAATCGCGTAGTCGCATGGCTGGGGGTCGCCGGGACCGTTTGACAAAAAGAGGCCGTCGGGTTGTAAGTTGAGGACGTCAGCCGCTGGGGTTTGGGCGGGCACCACGGTGACCTTGCAGCCGCGCTCGGCCAACATGCGAAGAATGTTTTTCTTGACGCCAAAGTCGTAGGCCACCACATGGAATTGGGGCGAGGACTGTGTGCCGTAGCCAGTGCCGAGCTGCCACTCGGTTTGGGTCCAGTCGTAGGCTTTTTGAACGCTCACCACTTTGGCCAAGTCCAGCCCGGTCATATTGGGGGCCGCTTGGGCGTCAGCAACGGCTTGGGCAACCAAGGCGGGCGTGACTTCTTGACCGGGAGCCAAGCCAATGAGGGCCCCATTTTGAGCGCCTTTGCTGCGCAGCAAGCGGGTCAATTGACGGGTGTCGATGTTGGCGATGGCCACGGTGCCTTCGCGCTTCAGATAATCCGACAAAGTCAGCGACATTCGGAAGTTAGAGGCCAGCAGGGGCAGGTCTTTGATGATCAGGCCAGCGGCGTGGATCTTCTCGGCCTCGATGTCTTCCTCGTTGACGCCGTAGTTACCAATGTGCGGGTACGTGAGTGTCACGATCTGCTGGCAGTAACTGGGGTCGGTGAGGATTTCTTGGTAGCCGGTGATGGCGGTGTTGAACACCACTTCGCCGACGGTGGAGCCGGTGGCTCCGATCGAGTTGCCATAGAAGACCGTGCCGTCTGCGAGCGCCAAGATGGCGGGCGGGAAACTTCCCTGTTGAGACAAAAGCACTGGGTTCTCCGGGTTGGTTACGGGTACGCCCAAGCGGATTCCGACGAGTTACCTCTGTGGATGTGCTTTTGGAGGGAATGGCAGGAATTTGCTAGGGCGTTTAGGGGTTGCTAGAAAGCCGCCCATTATAGCCGAGCGGTGTGTCGAATTCGGGAAAACCAGAAGGTTTTCAAGGACTCTTTCAGGCTTTTGACTATCGCCCCGCGACGCTGGCATAAAGACATATGGCCGCCGCCGCGGCCACGTTCAAAGACTCTTCGCCGCCCGGCTGGGCAATCCGAACCTGTTGGCTGGCGCTGGCCATCAAGGCCTCGCCGACGCCCTGCCCTTCGTGCCCAAAGGCCCAGACACAGGGCCAAGGCCAACGCCTCTCATGAACCGCGTCGCCGGCGTGGGAACTGGTGACCAACAGGGGCAAGTTCAAATCACGGAGATCGTCAGACGTCAACCCCTCCACCAGGTGAAGTCCAAAATGCGCCCCCATGCCGGCGCGCACCACCTTGGGCGACCACAAGGCCGCCGTGCCTTTGAGGGCCAAAACTTGGGCAAAACCAAAGGCCGAGGCACTGCGCAAAATGGAGCCCACATTGCCAGCGTCTTGAACGCGGTCGAGCACCACAGCAGATTGGCCGGGGAGCACCCCTTGAGGCAAAACGGGCAAAGGCACCACAAAGGCCATTGGGCTGGGTGACTCCAAGCCGCTCAAACTGGCCATCAAACTCTCGGGCAACACCAAAATGTCAGGCGGTGCTGGCGTTGGCGAGGCGTGGGAAAGGGGCAAGTCAGTCAACACCTGGCCCCAATGCCCCCCCGTTTCAGACCAAGCCGCTTCGGTGAAAACCGCCAAACTCGGGACACGCCCACGGGCCAGTGCGGCGCGACAAAGGTGGTCGCCCTCCAGCCAAACCCGAGCCTGTTGCCGGCAAGCCGTGTTGTCTTGTGCCAATCGCCTCAGCAACTTGATCTGGGCGTTGTCACGCGAGGTGATGAACTGGGGCGTTGGATTCATGCGGGCGTTTTCCGGGAAGCCTCCGGGAGACTGGAATGGATTCCGTTTTGGGCCGCTCTCACGGGCGCAAAACTGCGGCGGTGTTCGGGACAAGGGCCGTGCGCCTGCAAGGCCAGCAAATGTTGGGGGGTGCCATAGCCTTTGTGCGCATCAAACCCATACTCGGGGTAGTGCTCATGAAGCGATTGGCACCAGCGGTCACGGTGCACCTTGGCCAAAATGGAAGCCGCCGATATGGCCGGCACCAAGGCATCGCCTTGAACTATCGCCTCGGCCAAAACATCCAGGGTCGGCAAGCGATTGCCATCGACCAAAACCTTGTTGGGCTTCAAGCGAAGCCCTTGCACAGCCCGGCGCATGGCCAAGAGGGTGGCTTGCAAAATATTGAGTTCGTCAATTTCCTGCACACTCGCCTCGGCCACAGCGCAGCACAGGGCTTTGGCACGGATTTCATCAAACAAGCGTTCACGTCGACGTGGGCTGAGTTTTTTGGAGTCGGCCAAACCCGCTATCGGGTGCTGAGGATCCAAAATGACGGCGGCGGCCACCACCGGACCGACCCAGGGACCACGACCCGCTTCGTCCACGCCGGCGATCAAACCCGGCACATCCCAACTCAAAGCCAGTTGGGTCGGCCGTTGCACTTTTTTAGAAGACTTAGCGCGCACGGATTTGGTCGATGACATCGGTGGCCCGCTGAGCGGTATCGCATTGAAGTGCTTGGTGCAACGTGACAAAACGCGCCTGCACCGCCGCCACGCGCTCAGGTTCGTCTAGCCACACTTGCATCGACAGGGCCATGTTCTCTGGGGTGGCCTCGTCTTGCAACCACTCTGGCACGGCGAAGGTTTGCAACAAGATATTGGGCAAACCCACCCAAGGCTGCAAACGTTGGTTCTTTTGAAGCTGCCAAGTCAGCCAAGGCATGCGGTAGGCAATCACCATGGGGCGCTTGAACAAGGCGGCCTCCAACGTCGCCGTGCCACTGGCGATTAGGGTCAAATCGCAAGCCGCTAACGCGACATGAGACTGACCTTGTCCGTCGAGCAAGATCCAGCGTGGGTCTTGTCCCAGCGGAATGCCTTGGTCGCGGGCGATGGCCAGCAGGTCGTTCTTGAATGAGGGCAGCGTGGGCAATACAAAGTGCAGATCCGCGTCGCGCTCTTGCAAGCATTTGGCGGTGGCAAAAAAGCGTCCGGCCAGATGTTGAATTTCGGCTTGCCGACTGCCAGGCAACAAGGCAATGACTCTGGCATCGGCAGGCAAACCCAAGCGGTGGCGCGCCGCTGCCTGATCGGGTGCCAAGGGAATTAAATTGGCCAACGGGTGGCCGACAAAAGTCGCGGCCACACCGCGCGCTTGCAGCAGCTCGGGCTCAAAAGGAAACAGGCAAAGCACATGGTCGGCTGCGGCTTTGAGTTTTTCTACCTTGTTGGCGCGCCATGCCCAAAAGGAGGGACTGACAAAATGAACCGTGGGCACACCGGCTTGCCGCAAGCGAATTTCCAAATCCAAATTGAAGTCGGGCGCATCCACGCCAACGAACACATCGGGTTTTTGCGCCAACCAACGCTCACCGAGTTGTCTGCGAATGCGCAGCAATTCGGGCAGACGCGGCAAGACTTCGACGTAGCCGCGCACGGCCAATTTTTCTTGCGGCCACCAAGCCTCAAAGCCGCGTTGGGCCATGGCGGGTCCGCCGATGCCCTGGGCCTGAAGTTGGGGCCAACGCTGACGCACGCCGTCTAGTAAAAGCCCGGCTAACAAGTCGCCAGAGGCCTCGCCGGCGACCAGCCCCAGACGCAGCGAGTGTGACAAATTACCGGACGATGCCACGGTCGGCTTGGGCCAAAAAGTCCAACATCCGCTGCGCATCGGCTTGGGCCAAGGGATCGGTGGCCGAGGCCATAAGGCCTTGAATGCGCTCAACCGCTTGAGCCAAGGTCAGTCCTTCGCGGTACAGACTGCGATGGATTTGTTTGACTTGGGCAATGCGCTCGGCAGAAAACCCACGGCGGCGCAAGCCTTCAGAATTGAAGCCATGGGCTTTTAAGGGGTTGCCCGACACCGTCATGTACGGCGGCACATCTTGTGAGACATGGCTTTGAAAACCCACCATGGCGTGGTCGCCCACTTTGCAAAACTGATGGACGCCGGACAAACCGCCCAAAATGACCCAGTCACCCAGGGTGACGTGGCCCGCCAAGGTGGCGTTGTTGGCCAGGATGGTTTGGTTGCCCACAAAACAATCATGGGCAATGTGCACGTAGGCCATGATCCAGTTGTCGTCGCCCACGTGGGTCACGCCGCCGTCTTGGACGGTGCCGGTGTTGAGCGTACAAAACTCACGAAGGGTGTTGCGGTCGCCGATTTCCAATCGCGTCGGTTCACCCCGGTATTTCTTGTCTTGCGGCGCAGCGCCGATGGAGCCGAATTGGAAGAAAACATTGTCTTCCCCAATGCACGTCACGCCCTCGATCACGCAATGCGGGCCGACCTTGGTTCGGGCCCCGATTTGGACCTGCGGGCCGATGACGGCGTAGGGGCCGACTTCGACCGAGTCGGCCAATTCGGCCGCCGGGTCTATCAGCGCGGTGGGGTGGATCTTGGCCAAAGCGACAACCCCGTTAAGCGATGGTGCGCATGGTGCACATCAGTTCAGCTTCACAAACCACGTCGCCATCCACCCGGGCAACGGCTTTGTATTTGTAGATGCCTGCGCGGGCGCGGTCGAGTGCCACGTCCATGATGAGTTGGTCGCCGGGCTCCACGGGCTTTTTGAAACGCGCCGAATCGATGCCCGCAAAGTAATAAATCGTGTTGTCAGAAGGCGATGCATCCAAAGTCGCGAAGCTGAGCAAGGCGGCTGATTGCGCCAGCGCCTCCAACATCAAGACGCCTGGCATCACCGGACGATGCGGAAAGTGCCCCGTGAAAAAAGGCTCGTTGATGGTCACATTTTTCAAGGTTTTAATGGCCTTGCCATTTTCAATTTCCAACACCCGATCGACCAACAAAAAGGGGAAACGGTGGGGCAGTTGCTTGAGGATGTGGTGGATGTCTAACATGGAAGGCTCACATATGAAAAGGGAAACACATTAAGCGACTGGGTCTTCGGACAGACCCGTGGTCGGCACCGACGAGGTGGCACCGACTTGGGTTTTGGCTTGGGTTTTGGCATTCAACTCCAAAGCCTTGATGCGGTCGCGCAGGGTGGAGAGTTGTCGCAAAGAGGCTGCATTTTTTTCCCACGCGTGGTGTTCATCCATGGGAAAGGACCCCGAGTATTGCCCTGGCTTGTGGATGGAGCGCGTGACCAAGGTGCGGGCTGAAATGTGGACATCGTCAACCAGCGTGAGGTGCCCCGTAAATCCAGCTTGGCCCCCGACGGTGCAATTGGCCCCGATGAGGGTGCTGCCCGCGATGCCCACGCAGCCTGCAATCGCTGTGTTGCGGCCAATGCGGCAGTTGTGCGCAATTTGAATCAAGTTGTCGAGCTTGACGCCGTCTTCAATCACGGTGTCGTCCAACGCGCCCCGGTCGATGCAGGTATTGGCACCCACCTCGACATCGTTGCCAATGCGAACGCCGCCAAGTTGCTCAATCTTGACCCAGCCGGCATCAGAAGGTGCGAAACCAAAACCGTCCGCGCCAATCACCACGCCGGGATGCAAGAGGCAACGCTCGCCAATCACGCAGCCTTGGGACACCGTAACACGGGACATCAACCGCGTGTTAGCCCCAATCACCGCACCCGCTTCAACCACGCACAGGGGGCCAATTTGGGCCGTTGAATCCACTTGAGCGCTGTCCGCGATCACGGCGCTGGGGTGGATCAAGGGCTGAGAGACCACGGCGGTGGCCTCGGCTTGACGCTGGGCCCACCACTGGCTGAGCTGGGCGTAGTAAAGATACGGGTTGTCGACCACCAAGCAATCGCCGCGGGCTTGGGCAGCGGCTTGAAAAGCAGGCGCAACAATCACGCAACCCGCAGCGGTGGTGGCCAATTGGCTTTGCCACTTGGCTTGGCTCAAAAAACTCAGATCGGCGGGACCCGCCGATTGCAAGCTGGCCAACCGGGTGACGCGACGCGCCGGATCACCATGAAGCACACCTCCCAGGGCAGCGGCGACTTCACCCAGTGTGACGCCCAGCCAATCACCCTGCCACACTCAGACGCTCACTTAGACGGGTTAGACGAAGCGCTTGGAACAGGACCTGTGGCCGTATTCAACGCCTTGATCACTTTGTCGGTGATGTCGTATTTGGGGTTGATGTAGATGGCTTCTTGCAAAATGACATCGTATTTTTCGGCCTCGGCGACTTGACGCACGACCTTGTTGGCGCGGTCAATGACCTGTTGCAATTCTTCATTTTTGCGGGCGTTCAGGTCTTCTTGAAATTCACGGGTTTTGCGTTGAAATTCTCGGTCTTGTTCGACCAAGGACTTTTGACGGGTGGCACGCTGGGTATCGGACAAAGTGGGGGCTTCCCGCTCAAATTTGTCAGAGGCCGATTTCAAACCGTTGCGCAGGTCCACCAGGTCTTTTTCGCGCTTGGAGAACTCTTGCTCCAACTTCACCTGTGCCGCTTTGGCCATATTGGCTTCTCGGAAGATGCGGTCGGTGCTGACAAAGCCAGCACGGAAATCATCCGCATGGGCCGTCAGCGAAAACGCCGACAAACCCAACAAGGAGGCAGAGACAAGATGACGGAAAAGGGGTTTCATTAGAAGGAAGTTCCGATTTGAAATTGGAGTCGTTGAATTCTATCGCCTGGCAGCTTGTGCAGGGGGTCGGCTAAGGCGAAGCGCAACGGTCCCATCGGGGAGACCCAGCTCAAGCCAAAACCGACTGAGGTGCGCATTTCGCTCAGACGAATGGGTTGGTCTTCACCCCAAATATTGCCCGCATCGGCAAAGGCATAAAGCCGCAGGGTTTTGTCGTTGCCGGCACCCGGGAAGGGGAACATGAACTCGCTGTTCAAATTAATTTTTTTGGTGCCACCGGTGATGGCGCCGGTGATGTCACGGGGGCCGAAACTGCCCTGTTCATAGCCACGCACCGAGCCCAATCCGCCACCGTAAAAAGTTTTAAAGATCGGAAACAGGCTGTTACCCAAGGCGCGCCCATAACCTGCTTCGCCATTCAATGCCAGCGTGTATTGCTTGCTGAGGGCGAAGAACTGCTGGAGCTGGTAGTCGATGCGGGCATAGTGCGCATCGGCAAACAGACCCAGATCGGCATTAAAGCGCTGGTACATCCCGTTGTTGGGCACCAAAGCGCTGTCGCGGTTGTCTCGGGCCCAACCCAAAGTCAAGGGAACACCCAGACTGGACTCGCCGTATTTATTGGCATACAACAAGTAGTTGGCAGGGGTGTTGGTGCCGGAGTGAATGGTGTACTGCTCGGCACTGGCGCCAACGAAGACCCGGTCGGTTTCGCTGAAAGGCACGCCAAAACGAACACCGCCGCCCAAGGTGGTCAGCATGTAGTTACCGCCTTGGTAGGCATAGGGTTGTTGGGTGCGGTCGTAAAAGTCGATGGTGCGAGAGACCCCGTTGGTCGTGAAATAGGGGTCGGTGCTGTTCACCACGATCACCCGGTTGTATTTGCTGGTGTTGATTTGGAAACCTAGGTAATTGCCTGAACCAAAAATGTTCTCGTTTTTGATCGAGAAGGACAAGGACAATTTATCGGCGGAGGAAAAACCAGCCCCCAACTGAATGCTGCCAGCGGGTTTTTCGGTCACGGTGACCAACAAATCGACTTGATCGGGGGCGCCGGCGACTTCCTGTGTTTCGACGTTGGTGTCTTTGAAATAGCCCAAACGATCGACCCGCTCTTTAGAGAGCTTGATCCGCTCGGCGTCATACCAAGAGGATTCAAATTGGCGGAATTCACGCCGCACCACTTCATCCCTTGATCGGGTATTGCCGGCCAATGAGATGCGACGCACATAAGCACGACGCCCCGGATCGGCGCGCAAGACAAACACCACGCGGTTGGTGCTGCGGTCGATTTCGGGTACCACGTCGATTCGGGCAAAGGCGTAACCAAAATTACCAAAGTAATCGGTGAAGGCTTTGGTGGTTTTGGCGACCAAATCGGCGTTGTAAGGCTCACCCACTTTGATGGCGACAAAGCCCTTGAATTCGTCTTCTTTGTTCAGATAGTTGCCGTCCAACTTCACTTCGGCCACCGCAAAGCGATCGCCCTCGGTGATGTTGACCGTGATGTCGATGTCCCGCTTATCGGGTGAAATGGCTACTTGAGTGGAGTTGATGCGGAACTCCAGGTAGCCGCGCGCCAAATAGTAAGAGCGCAAGGTCTCCAGATCGGCGTTGAGTTTGGTGCGGGCATAGCGGTCTGACTTGGTGTACCAACTGAGCCAATTGCCCACGTCCAAATCAAACAAGCCCGTCAGGGTGCTTTCACTGAACGCGTCGGCGCCGATCACCCGAATGGATTTGATTCTGGAAGGCTCGCCTTCGGTCACGGTCAAGGTCAAGTTCACCCGATTGCGGTCAATCGGGGTGGCGGTCGTCACCACTTGAGAACCATAAAGACTGCGGCTGATGTATTGGCGCTTGAGTTCTTGCTCAGCGCGCTCGGCCAAGGATTTGTCGAACGGGCGGCCTTCGGCCAAGCCAACGTCTTTCAAAGATTTTTTGAGCGTGTCTTTGTCGAACTCTTTGATGCCTGAAAACTCGATGGCCGAGATGGTGGGGCGCTCGGCCACTTGAATGATCAGAGCCCCCACATCGGTTTCCAAATGCACATCTTTGAACAAGCCCAACCCAAACAAAGCACGGATCGCTGCAGTGCCTTTGTCGTCGGTATAGGTATCGCCCACAGAAAAAGGCAAGGTGGCGAACACCGTGCCGGGCTCGACCCGCTGCAAACCTTCGACGCGGATGTCTTGCAGTGTGAAGGGCTGCACCGCCCAAGACATCTGAGCAGCCATCAACAGGCCCACAAATACCGCCAAAAAGCCTGTGCGAGCCTGCAAGCAGGAACGATAAAAAGAATTAATCATGAAGATGCGTTGGCCGCTGCGCAACAGGCAATAAAGTTGAAGCTCAGAATTGGCAAGAATCTGCCAATACGAGTGGGAATAATACAACAGGCGAAGGGCTCAAAAACCAGCCCCCTCAAGTCGCCCAGGCTTGAACCTGTTGGGCTGCAAAAGAGCGCACTTCAGCGTCCAGCGCCAACAAGTCTTCAAGCCCATGGGGAGGGGTTGGCAAGACGCCGGACAAGGCTGCCAAGTTGACCGCGTGGATTTGGTCAAATCGAATGCGTCGATTCAAAAAGGCGTCGACCCCCACCTCATTGGCGGCATTCAAAACCACCGGCGTGCCGAGCGGGGCGGCCAGCGCCTGCCAAGCCAACGGCAAGCCCGGGAACCGCGCTGGATCGGGCGCTTCAAAGTGCATGGCCGGCAGGGCCGCAAAATCCAGGTGCGCAGCACCGCTTTCAAACCGCTCTGGCCAAGCCAAGCCGTAAGCGATGGGGGCCCGCATGTCCGGCACCCCCAACTGCGCCACCACCGAGGTGTCGTGGTACTGGACCATCGAATGAACAATGCTTTGAGGGTGAATCAGTACCTCGAGTTTTTCCCCAGTCAGGCCAAAAAGATACCGGGCCTCAATCACTTCCAAGGCCTTGTTCATCATGGTGGCTGAGTCGACCGAGATTTTGCGCCCCATCACCCAATTGGGGTGCGCACACGCCTCTTCCGGCGTGACCTCTTTCAGAGTCGCGGGGTCGCGTTGGCGAAACGGGCCGCCCGACGCCGTCAAGATGATTTTCCTGACCCGCCGAGACCAGGTGCTGGCGTCATCCGGCAAAGACTGAAAGATGGCCGAGTGCTCAGAGTCAATCGGTAGCAGCGTTGCCCCGCCCTGCTTAACGGCCGCCAAAAAGACCTCGCCGCCCACCACCAACGCCTCTTTGTTGGCCAACAACAAACGTTTGCCCGCCTGCGCCGCCGCCAAGCACGACGACAAGCCTGCTGCCCCCACGATGGCCGCCATCACTGAGTCTACGTCGGGGTGAGAGGCCAATTCATCCAATGCAGCGGCCCCTGACAAGACCTGAGTACGCAACCCATGTGCATGAACTTTTTCAGCCAAAACCTGCGCGTGCGGCTCACTGACCATGACCGCAAAACGGGGCTGATGCTGCACGCATTGGGCAAACATCAAGTCCACTTGGGTATTCGCACTCAGCGCAAACACCTCGATGCGGTCGGGGTGACGCGAGGCGACATCCAGGGTGTTTTTGCCAATCGACCCGGTCGAGCCCAAAATCAGTAAGCGTTGTTTTTTCATTTGAACCTAGCGCCGAATAAGGGCCTTGAACTAAGCAGCCAAGGGCGAAACCCAGGCCGCCAGCATCATCGACAAGGGCAACACGGGCAGAAGGGCATCGATGCGGTCCAGCACGCCGCCGTGACCGGGCAACAAGCCACTGCTGTCCTTCACGCCCACCGCCCTTTTGATCAGTGACTCCACCAAATCGCCGGCCACACTCATGACCCCTAAAAAAAGCACCGAAATCAACGCGAAGGGCCAGCCCGCCAACGTCAATCGCCCATAGAGGGAGTGGGGTGCCATGCCTGAATCGAAATGGGCCCAAACCACCGCCATCAGCATGACACCGAAAAGGCCGCCCAATGCGCCTTCCCAAGATTTACCAGGGCTGATGCGGACGGCCAGCTTGCGCTGAATCATGCGCCCCCCCAAGGCCCGCCCAAAGAAATAGGCGGCGATGTCGGCCATCCAAACCAGGGTCAAAACCGACAACAAAAATTCAATCCCAATCCCACGCGCTTGGGCCACGGCCCACCAAGCGGTGAGCAAGGCCAACCAACCCAGAGCCAACCTCAGCCAAGGGTGAATGGCCAGCCAAACCGAGACGCCTTGGGCCAGCAAAAAAACAGAGGCCACCACCCAAAACACCCCCGCTCCCGTCCACCACCAACGCAGATCTGACAAAGGGTGCTCCAGCCCCCCAGCGGCCCAAATTGCCAAACAGCCAGCCGCACACAGCAAGGCGCCCAGCCAAGCGGTGACGGAGAAAGCCGTGATGGCCAAGGGATGGTTTAAGGGATGAGTAGGGTTGGTGCTGGTGCTGGTGTTGGTGCTGGTGGGACTATTCAAGCGCCCCCACTCCCAAGCAGCCGCCACCATCATGACCAGCATGATGGCATCAAAAAATACAGGCTGGGGGTAAAAGAGGGCCGGCAACAACACCGCCAGAAGTGCCAAAGCCGTGATCACGCGTTGCTTTAGCATGGATTAAAAGTTTTTAAACAGTTGAAGGACCGGCCACCGACGCGGTAGAGCCCACGGCGTCTGGCAAGGTGCCGAAACGCCGCTCTCGAGAGGCATAGGCCTGCAAGGCGGCGTCGAAATGGGCGGCGTCAAAATCGGGCCAGAGAACCTCGCTGAAGAACATTTCTGAATAAGCGCACTGCCACATCAAGAAGTTGCTGAGCCGTTGTTCACCGCCGGTGCGAATCATCAAATCGGGGTCCGGCACATGGGCCAAGGCCAATTTCTGACCGAGCGCCTCTTCCGTGATGGGCTGATTGGCCAGCGCCAATTGCTGGGCCGCTTGAACCATGTCCCAGCGGCCGCCGTAATTGAAGCAGACGTTCAATACCAGACGCTCGCAATGGGCAGTGGCTTGTTCAGACCTGGCCAAGGCCTGCTTGATTCGGTCTGACAGGTGAGCCCGCTCACCGACCACATGCAGCTGCACACCATCGGCCACCATTTTGGGGACTTCACGGCGTAACACGAAGGTCAGCAACTCCATCAAATAGGCGACTTCATCTGCGGGACGGGCCCAATTTTCTGAAGAAAAAGCAAAGACCGTGAGGACTTTAACGCCCCGTGCACTGCACAATTTGATCACTCGGCGCAGCGCGTCCACGCCTTTTTTGTGCCCCGCGACACGCGGCATGAAACGCTGCTGAGCCCACCGGCCATTGCCATCCATGACGATGGCCACATGGTTGGGGATGGTCAAATCGATTGGCCCGGTGCTCACACGCTTGTTCATGGATCAGCTCAAACCGCCATGATGTCCTGTTCTTTGGCGGCGACCAGTTTGTCGATTTCGGCAATGTGCTTGTCGGTGACTTTTTGCACATCGACCTCAGCGCGCTTTTGATCGTCTTCAGAAGCGGCCTTGTCTTTCACCAGTTTTTTAACCGATTCATTGGCGTCGCGGCGCAAGTTGCGGATCGCAATTTTGGCGTTTTCACCTTCGTTGCGAACCACTTTGGTGAGTTCTTTGCGGCGCTCTTCGCTCATGGCGGGCATGGGGACTCGGATCAACTCGCCGATGGTGGAAGGGTTCAAGCCCAAATCGCTTTCGCGAATGGCCTTCTCAATCTTGGGGCCCATGGGTTTTTCCCAGGGTTGAACGCTGATGGTGCGGGCGTCGATCAAAGACACGTTGGCCACTTGACTCAGAGGCACCATGGCGCCGTAGTACTCAACTTGGATGGTGTCCAACAAGGCCGGATTGGCACGGCCGGTACGGACTCGGCTGAGGTTGTTTTGAAAGGCCGCGATGGACTGGTCCATTTTGGTTTCGGTGGTTTTCTTGATGTCTGCGATCGTCATACAAATTCCTCAAATATGGGGGTTCAGACATGCACCAACGTGCCTTCGTCTTCGCCCATAACCACGCGGCGCAAGGCCCCGGGCTTGAAGATCGAAAACACCTTGACGGGTAAATTTTGATCTCGGCACAAAGCAAACGCCGTGGCGTCCATGATGCCCAAATTCTTGGCCATGGCTTCATCAAAACTCAGTTGGGTGTAGCGGGTGGCAGCAGGGTCTTTTTTCGGATCGGCGGTATAAACACCGTCCACTTTGGTGGCTTTCAAAACCACCTCAGCGCCCATTTCAGCGCCACGCAAGGCGGCCGCAGTGTCCGTCGTAAAGAAGGGATTACCAGTACCGGCCGCAAAAATCACAACCTTGCCCTCTTCCAAATACTGCAAGGCTTTGGGGCGCACATAAGGCTCGACCACCTGCTCAATCGCGATGGCCGACATCACACGCGCGGTCAACCCGGCTTTGTCCATGGTATCGGCCAAGGCCAAGGCGTTCATGACCGTCGCCAACATGCCCATGTAATCGGCGGTGGCACGGTCCATGCCCACCGAACCGCCAGCGACGCCTCGGAAGATGTTCCCACCGCCAATGACCACCGCCACTTGGACGCCCAAATGGGTGACTTCAGCGACTTGCTCCACCATGCGCACAATGGTGGCGCGGTTGATGCCAAAGGCGTCGTCCCCCATCAAGGCCTCACCGGACAGCTTGAGCAAAATGCGCTTGTGGGCTGGACGGGGATCGGTCATGCGGGGCTCCTGAGTCTTGGTTGGATGCGGTGAATTGTAAGGTCCGTCTCTTTATGCGGAGGCCTTGGCGGCGGCGACTTGGGCAGCCACTTCAGCGGCAAAGTCGTCGACCTTTTTCTCAATGCCTTCGCCGACCACGTACATGGTGAACGATTTGACTTCGGTGCCATTGGCTTTGAGCATTTGCTCCACCGTTTGCTTGTCGTTTTTAACAAAAGCTTGGTTAAACAAAGACACTTCTTTCAGGAACTTTTGCACGCCGCCTTCAATGCGTTTGGCCACGATTTCATCGGACTGAACGGGCTTGCCTTCGGCTTGGGCTTTGGCGGCGTCTTCAGCGGCCTTGCCCTTGGCAACGGCGCGTTCTTTTTCGATCAAATCGGCGGGCACATCGGCGCTGGTCAAGGCGACGGGCTTCATGGCGGCGACGTGCATGGCAACGTCTTTGGCAGCCACATCGCTTCCGACATACTCGACCACTACACCAATGCGGGTGCCGTGCAAATAAGAAGCCAAGGCGTTCGCGCCTTCAAAGCGCTTGAAGCGGCGGAACGACATGTTTTCACCGATCTTGCCGATCAAACCCTTGCGCACTTCTTCCAAAGTGGGGCCATAGGTGTCTTGCGAATAAGCCAAGGCGCCCAGGGCTTCCAGGTCAGCGGGATTGTGCTCGGCGACCAATTTGGCGGCGGCGTTGGCCAAGGCCAGGAAGCTGTCGTTCTTGGTCACAAAGTCGGTTTCGCAATTCACTTCAACCAAAGCGCCTGTGGTGCCTTGAATGAAGCTGGCGACCACGCCTTCAGCGGTGATGCGCGAAGCGGCCTTGCCTGCTTTGGTGCCCAGCTTGACGCGCAACAGCTCTTCGGCCTTGGCCATGTCGCCATCGGCCTCGGTCAGGGCTTTTTTGCACTCCATCATGGGGGCGTCGGTCTTGGCGCGCAGTTCAGCGACCATGCTTGCGGTGATAGCAGCCATTTGAATTACTCCGTAATTGATTGGTTAATGATGGGTTAAAACAACAAAACTAAAAAGACTAAAAAAAAGGGGGCTGAGCCCCCTTTTGGATTGGCAAGGACCGGTCAAGAACCCTTCATGCCAAATCAGGGGAATCAAGCCGCGGCGTTTTCCACTTCCACGAACTCGTCGTCGCCTTCAGCAGAAACGGCCTTGACCAAGTCATTCACCGCGTTGGCGCGGCCTTCGATGATGGCGTCAGCAATGCCTTGGGCATACAAAGCCACGGCCCTGGCCGAGTCATCGTTGCCAGGAATCACGTAGTCGATGCCTTCAGGCGAGTGGTTGGAGTCAACCACGCCGATCAAGGGAATACCCAATTTTTGAGCTTCAGCGATGGCAATTTTGTGATAACCCACGTCGATCACAAAAATCGCATCCGGCAAGGCGGGCATGTCTTGAATGCCGCCAATGTCTTTTTCGAGCTTAGCGAGTTCGCGAGCAAACATCAGTTGCTCTTTTTTGCTCAAGCTGTCCAAACCCACTTCTTGTTGAGCTTGCATGTCTTTCAGACGCTTGATGGAGGTTTTGACGGTCTTGAAGTTGGTCAACATGCCGCCCAACCAACGATGGTTGACATAAGGCATGCCGCAACGCATAGCTTCTTCTTTAATAGCTTCCTGTGATTGCTTCTTGAAACTTTTGGATTCCTGTTTTTACTGTTGCCTTGGTTCCCAATAGCGCCTGTCCAGCTATCGGATATAACATCAAAAATGGGATTAGCGGCTTTACGTTGCCATGAATCACAACTTCGTCGTACAACGTCTCGCGCAAGTTGGAGTAGGTCTTGATCGCAAATGATTTCATCGTGTACGCTGCATGAACTGCCGCATGGAGATTCTTTTCCGCATCCGACATACCGCTTTCTGGCATTCTAAGACGAGCCATTTTAGGCATTTGTAGTGGGTTTTCGGAATACGCTGCATAGTCAGCGAAGGCCCTCTGTGCCCTGTTT
>CAILKX010000147.1 GCA_903834975.1 uncultured Curvibacter sp. | reverse complement strand
GTGCGAATCACAATTTTGAGTTGTGACAAAACCCGACCGGCTTCTTCTTGGTCAGCGCACAGCACCGACAAAGCACCGACGCGCTCGCCGTAGAGGCTGAAGCTCTTGGAGAAGGAGGTTGATACAAAAAACGAGAGACCAGCGGCGACGAATTTGCCAATGACCGCGCCATCTTCGGCAATGCCGTGGCCAAAACCTTGGTAGGCCATGTCCAAGAAGGGCGTCAGGCTTTTGGCCTTTACGGCCGCAATCACTTGGTCCCATTGAGCGGCGGTAATGTCGTAGCCGGTTGGGTTGTGGCAGCAGGCGTGCAGCACCACAATGGTGCCTGGCGCCGCAGCGTTCAAGGACGCCAACATGCCTTCAAAGTTCACGCCGCGTTTGGCGGCGTCGTAATAGGCATAGGTGTCCACGGTAAAGCCGGCGTTGGTGAACAGGGCGCGGTGGTTTTCCCAGCTGGGGTCAGAAATCAGCACCTTGGCGTGGGGGTTCAGGCGCTTCAGAAAGTCAGCGCCAATCTTCAGGCCGCCGGTTCCGCCAATGCCTTGGACCGTGGCAACACGGCCACTTTTCACGGCTTCGCTGTCTGCGCCAAAAACCAAGCTTTTGACCGCGGCGTCGTAAGCGGCGATGCCGTCGATGGGCAAGTAGCCCCGAGCAGTGGGTTTTTCCATCAGGGTTTTTTCGGCCTGTTGCACGCATTGCAGCAGGGGCAATTTGCCGTTGTCGTCAAAATAAACACCCACGCCCAGGTTGACTTTTTTGGGGTTGGTGTCTGCGTTGAATTGCTCGTTGAGGCCCAGGATCGGATCGCGGGGGGCCATTTCGACGGCGGCAAATAAGGACATGTCGTGATTCCAGGAAAAAGTTAAAAATAGCTGTGGCAAGGGCTCGCCAACATCGGTTAACCTGAGCAGTTACTCCGGGTTCCCTTTAGGGTTTTACCTAGCCACCCAGAATTTTAGCTTTTTACAAATTTGTCATGATTTTTACCCCCCATCTGCCTCGTTTTTGTGCAGCCGCCACAGCCCATTCGGAGGTGACCGGGGCCACCGGGGGCACGGAGGTGGGCCTGGCGGGTTCAAGCGGGACCTTCGTCACATTTCCAGGGTCGCCCTTCGAGTTGTTCCAGCCTTATCCCCCGGCGGGCGATCAGCCCGCGGCGATTCAAAGCTTGGTGGAAGGCGTGCAAGACGGCGAAATGTTTCAAACCCTGCTCGGCGTGACCGGCTCGGGCAAAACCTACACCATGGCCAATGTGATTGCCCGCTTGGGACGTCCCGCGATTGTTTTTGCGCCCAACAAAACCCTGGCAGCCCAGTTGTACAGCGAGTTTCGGGAGTTCTTTCCGAGAAACGCAGTCGAATACTTTGTCAGCTACTACGACTATTACCAGCCCGAGGCCTATGTGCCGCAGCGGGATTTGTTCATCGAAAAAGACTCGGCCATTAACGAGCACATTGAACAGATGCGGCTCAGTTGCACCAAGAGCATCATCGAGCGGCGCGACGTGGTGATTGTGGCTTCTGTTTCGGCCATCTACGGCATTGGCGAGCCCGAGAGCTATCACCGCATGGTCATGACCTTGCGGGCCGGCGACAAAATGGGCCAGCGCGACGTCATTGCTCAGCTGATTCGCATGCAGTACGACCGCAATGACATGGATTTTGGCCGTGGCAAATTTCGAGTTCGCGGCGACACCATCGACATTTTTCCGGCCGAACACAGTGAACTCGCCATTCGGCTTTCCTTGTTTGACGATGAGATCGAAAGCTTGGAATTGTTTGACCCGTTGACTGGCCGCGTTAAACAAAAAATCTTGCGCTTCACGGTCTACCCGTCCAGCCACTATGTCACGCCACGCGACCGGGTGTTGGCGGCGGTGGAATCCATTAAAACCGAGTTGGCTGAACGACTCAAAGAGTTGGTGGGCATGGGCAAACTGGTCGAGGCCCAGCGCTTGGAGCAACGCACGCGGTTTGACCTTGAAATGCTCAGCGAAGTCGGGCACTGCAAGGGCATCGAGAATTACACCCGACATTTGAGTGGTGCCGCGCCGGGCGAGCCGCCTTCCACTTTGATCGATTACCTGCCCAAAGACGCGGTGATGTTTTTGGACGAAAGCCACGTGCTGATGGGCCAGTTTGGGGGCATGTACAACGGCGACAGGGCCCGCAAAACGACCTTGGTCGAATATGGATTTCGCCTGCCTTCAGCGCTTGACAACCGCCCTTTGAAGCTCGAGGAGCTCGAGCAGCGCATGCGCCAACTGGTTTTTGTGTCGGCCACGCCAGCCCATTACGAAAAAGAACACGCCGGCAATGTGGTGGAGCAAGTGGTGCGCCCCACGGGCTTGGTCGACCCCGAGGTGGAGGTGCGCCCGGCGACGCATCAGGTCGACGATGTGTTGCAAGAAATTCGCATTCGAGTCGACAAGCACGAGCGCGTTTTGATCACCACCCTGACCAAGCGCATGGCCGAGCAGTTGACCGATTACCTGGCCGACAACGGCGTCAAAGTGCGTTATGTGCACAGTGACATCGACACCGTGGAGCGCGTCGAAATTCTGCGCGATTTGCGTTTGGGCCTGTTTGACGTGCTGGTCGGCATCAACTTGCTGCGCGAGGGCCTGGACATTCCTGAGGTTTCTTTGGTGGCCATCTTGGACGCAGACAAAGAGGGCTTTTTGCGCTCTGAACGTTCCCTGATTCAGACCATTGGTCGGGCCGCCCGGAATCTGGAAGGCCGGGCCATTTTGTACGCCGACCGCATCACCGACTCCATGGCCAAAGCCATTGGGGAGACGGAGCGACGCCGCGCCAAACAAATCGCCTTTAATACCGAGCACGGCATCACCCCGCGCAGCATCGTGAAGCGGGT
>CAILKX010000146.1 GCA_903834975.1 uncultured Curvibacter sp. | reverse complement strand
GACTTTTTCAGCCGATGGCCAGTTCCTTTACTTTGTCAGCGACCGGGGCGGTTCGCCTCAAATTTACCGTTTGCCCTTGGCGGGCGGCGCCCCCGAGCGTGTCACCTTCAGCAGCAGTTACAGCATCTCGCCCAGTGTCAGCCCCGATGGTCGTTGGTTGGCCTATATTGCCCGCGTGAACGGCAACTTCAAGCTCTATGTTATGGATTTGGCCAACAACGTGGCCAATGCCGTGACCGACACCAGTGCCGATGAACGCCCCAGCTTTGCCCCGAACGGCCGCTTAATCGTCTACGCCACCCAAATCCAAGGCCGTGAAGCCCTGATGACCACCACACTCGACGGCAAGATCAAAGCCCGACTGTCTGGCCAAAGCGGCGACATCCACGAGCCCCATTGGGCCCCTTTTAAAACACCTTGACCTTATTTATTTTGGAGTTCTCATGAAACGTTTTGCACTGGTTTGTTTTTTGACTGCCTTGTTGGCCGCCTGCAGTTCGGGCGTCAAACTCGACCCCGCTTCGGTGGAAGACCGCAACACCTCGGCACTTTCCACCAACGCCGATGCCAATGGCGGCACGGCCAATGCGACTTCGGAAACCAATATCCGCAGTGTCGATCTGAGCGCCTCGAACAAAGACACGGCGGGCCCTGCCGGCGTCGAACGCATCGTTTTCTTTGACTACGACAGCTACAGCATCAAGCCCGAATACCAAGCCGTGATCGAAGCCCACGCGCGCTTTTTGAAGGCCAACGCCAACCGCAAAGTGAACTTGGAAGGCAACACCGACACCCGCGGCGGTCGTGAATACAACTTGGCCTTGGGTCAAAAACGCGCCGAAGCCGTGCGCCGTGCCTTGGTGCTGTTGGGTGTTTCCGACAATCAATTGGAAGCCATCAGTTTTGGCATGGAAAAGCCACTGGCCACGGGCAACGATGAAGCGTCCTTTGCCAAAAATCGCCGCACTGAATTCAGCTACCGTTGAACCACTGAATGTTGAAACGCATGACCTTGAACCGATTGTTTTCTAACGCCTCCCTGGGCTTTTTGCGTGCCGCTTGCTTGGCGCTGACCTTGAGCCAAGCCGGAGCGCATGCGGCCTTGTTTGACGACGACGAAGCCCGGCGTGCCATTTTGGACCTGCGTCAAAAGGTCGACAACATCGCTGCCAAACAAACCGCCGAAACCCAACGCGTGGCGAATGTCGCCAACGCCGCCACGGAAGAACAAGCGCAATTGCGTCGCAGCCTGTTTGATCTGCAATCGCAAATCGATGCGCTCAAGCAAGATGTCGCGAACTTGCGCGGTCAAAACGAAAGTCTGACCCAACAAATCGTCAGCCTGCAACGCAACCAAAAAGATTTGGCTCAAGGGGTTGAAAAACGCCTCAGCGTGATGGAGCCCGTCGATGTCAGTTTGGACGGCAAAACCTTCAAGGCCGAACCTGCGGAGACCAAAGACTACGAGGCCGCTTTGAGTCAATTCCGTCAAGGCAACTTTGACGCGGCCAGCAAACAATTCGTCGCTTTTGTCACGCGATACCCTTACAGCGGCTATGGCGCTTCGGCGCTGTTTTGGTTGGGCAATGCCCAATACGCCACCCGTGACTATCCGGCCGCCATTGCCAATTTCAAGGCGATGATCAAAGCCGACCCGCTAAACCCACGGGCCCCCGAGGCCGCCTTGTCGATCGCCAATTGTCAAACCGACACCAAAGACCTCAAGGCAGCCAAGAAAACCTTGCAAGATTTGGTCGCCGCTTTTCCGAATTCGGAAGCCGCAGTGACCGCCAAAGAACGCTTGTCCAAGCTGAAATAAGCTTTCAATACAGAACTCAATGCCCCAGTCGATTCTGGACGATCGCCGCTTTGCGGGCTTGGCCCGGCTCTACGGCGTGGCGGGCGCCAACCGAATTCGCAACGCCCACGTGGTGGTGATTGGCATTGGCGGTGTCGGGTCTTGGACTGCGGAGGCCTTGGCCCGAAGCGGGGTTTCAGAGCTCACGCTGATTGACCTGGACCACATTGCAGACTCCAATATCAACCGACAAATCCACGCCCTTGAATCCACCGTTGGCCAAGCCAAAGTGCAGGCCATGGCCGAGCGCATTTCGCAAATTCAACCCGAATGCCAAGTTAATCAGGTGGACGATTTTGTGTCCCCAGAAAATTGGCCAGCCCTCTTGCCCAACACCGATCGTCCCATCAGCGGCGTCATCGATGCCTGTGACCAGGTCAAAACCAAAACCGCTTTGGCGGCTTGGGCGCGCCAATCCGGCCTTCCTTTTATTTCAGTTGGCGCAGCTGGTGGCAAGCGCGCTGCGCAGGGAGTCGAAGTGGCTGATTTGAGCGAAACCACCCACGACCCTTTGTTGGCTCAAGTGCGGTATCAGCTGCGCAAGTTTCATGCGGCGCCGCGTGACAAGCGACTCAAAATACCCTGTGTGTTTAGCCGTGAAGCCGTGCAACCCCCCGACGCCTCATGCCAAATTGAAGGCGCTGAGGACAGCGGTCGGGACGGCAGCTTGAATTGCGCCGGTTACGGCTCGGTCGTCAGCGTCACCGCGACTTTCGGGATGGTCGCAGCGGGCTGGATGTTGACTCAATTGTCGAGCTGAATTGTGACAAACCGCTGTTTTTCTGTCTATAATCTGAGGCTGTGCTGAAAACCTGGGTCGGTAGCTCAGTCGGTAGAGCAGCGGACTTTTAATCCGTTGGTCGCGAGTTCGAGTCTCGCCCGACCCACCAAATTTTGCACTGGCGACAAGGACTTAGAGAAATCTAAGTCCTTTTTTTCTGGTCAAAAGTATAAAACTCAATACTTTTATACTTTTATCGTTCTTTTTAAGAACGAAATTCATTAGTCCCATCCACCCTTAACCTTGAACTCGTCATTGGGTGGAACATACTTTTTGTATGCTGCAATCCAGTCAGTTGCGATTTCTGAATGTGCATCTTGCAAAGAAACTTGACCTCGGCAGACAAGTCTGTGAAGCACGAACTCAAGTTGGTCTTTCTTCTCTGCCGACCACTCTGACTTGCGTGGTTGAACCCACAGATTACAAACATCAGTTGGATTGCCACCAAGGGACAAGGCAATCAGGTGGTCTTCTTCATAGTGCTTTGGATTTCTATCTGCTGCACTGTAGTCACCATCCAATTGACTGCGTTTGAGACGGTTCGTGTAGTACGCAGGCGGTCTGATGGTCTTCGTGAACCCTGGAACGCAGATGGTCCGCTGAATGTTCTCTTGCGTGCGTCACTTGTGGGTTGATGGCACCTGGTGTTGACCTGCCCCCTTGAGACGTACCATTGATTAAGAAGTAGTCCGGTTTTGCAAGGTTAATCTAAAAATTGATTGTT
>CAILKX010000145.1 GCA_903834975.1 uncultured Curvibacter sp. | reverse complement strand
GATGCCTGTCCTTCGGTCAGCGTTTTGTTTGCCGACATGGTGGGCTTCACCAAGATGTCGCGCCACATGTCGCCCTCGGACTTGGTGCAAATCTTGGGCGGTTTGTTCTCGCGCTTTGACTTGATCACGGAAAAGCACGGCCTGGAAAAAATCAAAACCATTGGTGACTGCTACATGCTGGCGGGCGGCGTGCCTGTCGCCCGTGAGGACCACGCCGTGGCGACGACGATGGCCGCTTTGGAAATGTGTGACGCACTGGCCGAAATGCACGAGCAAACCGGCAACGCTTTGAACATGCGCATCGGCATTCACAGCGGCCCCGTGGTGGCGGGGGTGATTGGCATTCGCAAGTTCACCTACGACCTGTGGGGCGATACGGTCAACGTGGCCAGCCGCATGGAGTCGACGGGCCAGCCAGGCAAAGTGCATATTTCTTCGGCCACCGCTGAGTTACTCAAAGGCCATTTTGAACTCTCGCCCCGCGGCATGATTGAAGTGAAGAGCCTGGGTCAAGTGGAAACTTTCTTTGTTGAAAGGCGAATCTAAACATGGAACTCGTCTTGTTTGAATTGGCCAATGGGCGCTACGCCATGACCGCCTCCTCGGTCGTCAAGGTGTTGGATTTGTTGCCCGTGACGCCCTTGCCTTATGCGCCGGGTGATGTCGAGGGCTTGGTCAATGTGTCGGGATCGGTCTTGTTGAAGGTCGACTTGGCGGCCCGTTTGGGTTTGCCGGCCCGTTCGGCCAGCCAAGAAGGGCACTTGTTGGTCATCAATGCCCGCCAAGAAACCGTGGTGGTCCAGGTTGACAAGGTGTTCAGCAAGGTCAATTTAGAACCCAGCGTGGTCAAAACTTACGAAGACGCCAAAGACTCCATGGTCAAGGGCGAATTCACCACCGCTGAAGGCATGGTTTTGGTGTTGGACGAGATGGCCTTGGGCTTGCAAGACATGGACGCCGTTGGTGTGCCCGATGGCGGCGGCGGTTTGATGGGCATCGTGCAAGAGTCGGCGCACGTGGCCGAAGAATCCAGCCTGAACGAATTTCAAACGGTCACGGTGCGGGATGGTGGCGAAACCTTTGCCTTCATGATGGACCAAGTGATGGAAATCGTGGAGATTCAAAACCTCACCGCCTTGCCCGGTGCCTCGCCTGAAGTTGAAGGTTTGATGGACCTGCGTGGCAAGGCTTTGTTGGTCGTCTCCTTGACGCGGATGTTGGCTTGTGAACAAGTCGAGCCGCCCAAATTTGTGTTGGTGGTGTCCATCGACGGCGCCCGCATGGGCATCTCGGTGACGGACATTGTGGGCATTGAGCGTTACGGCAAAGAAAGCATTCAAGCCGTGACCGGCGGCGATAGCCAGCTCGAAGGCTATTTGCCTGGGGTCGGTGACCGCGTGGGCCGCATGACCGGCCTGATTTCGCCTTCTGGCTTGGTGTCGCCTGAAAACCTATTGCAGTTCAAACGTTATTTGAACGAACACGGAGTGGATATGAGCAGCTTGAACGATGGCGAATTGCGCTCTGTGCGCCGCTTGTTGTCTTTCCGCCTGGGGCAAGAGCGTTGCGCCTTGCCGCTGTCCAGCATTGACCGCGTTGAGGAATTCACCGCCAGCGTCAACCTGCCCCAAGGCGATCAGTCTTTGGCCGGTGTGGTGCAAATCAAAGGCGAAGTGGCGCCCGTGATCGACATGCGCGACATGTTGGGCGTCGCCAAGGGCGCGCAATCGGTCTATGTGGTGGTGCGTGTCAACGGCGCTGTTTGGGCCTTGATTGTGGACAAGGTCGACCGCGTGATTGAGATTGCTGAAAAAGACATTTCGCCGGTCCGCACGGCTGAAAACGATTATTTGACCGAAGTCGGTCGCTTGAACGGCGAACTGATTTCACTCCTTTCACTCGACGCTTTGTCCAAAATGGACGAGGCGGTTGCCTGATCACGCTAGCAAGGACAGATTTTGAGTAAAGACAACGTCGATGATCTGATTGCCCAGATGCAAGCGGCCGTCAAGAGTGCGGTCGGCGCGAGTCAAGCCATGCGTCCTGCGGGGCTGAGCGGCCTGGGTGCTTCGGCCACTGCGCCCGCCCGAATTGGCTCTGACGACCAAGCCGGCTTGATCAACCAACTGATGTTGGGCGTGGAAACGCGCTTTGGCATCAAGTCAGGCAGCTTGGTTGAACGCAAATTGGCCCGCATTTTGAAAGACATGCCGGTCAATATTTTGCGAGACTGGGTCAGCTCCATGAACACCTGCACCTCGGAACACGCCGAGTGGCAATCCTTGGTCGAAAACTTGACGGTGCATGAAACCTATTTCTGCCGCGACCCTGATTTGATGGAAATGGTGACCAACGACGTCTTGCCCAGCTTGATCGCGTCACGTGAAAGCCATCAACAGTTGCAAGTTTGGTCCGCCGCCAGCTCCACCGGTGAAGAGGTGTATGACCTGGCCTACATCTGCTTGAAAGGCCTGATGCAGGCGGGCAAAGCGGCTCAGTCGGAGGGTCGAATTTCACCCACCAAGGGCTGGGGTTTGTATGTGTTGGGGACCGATATTTCCAACCAAGCCTTGCGGACAGCGCGCGAAGGGGTTTACGGCGATTTGGGCATGGGCTCGTTCCGTAATTTGCCGCAACATTGGCGCGCAATGTTTGAAACGGTGGACATGCCGGCGGGGGGCGCCATGCAAGGCGTCAATTACTTCCGCATCAAAGACTGGGTGCGTCAATACGCTCGTTTTGAACGCTTTAACTTGATGAATGCGCGCCCACCCGTTTCGGGCATGGACTTGATTTTCTGCCGCAATGTGTTGATTTATTTTGACGACACGGTGAAGCTTGCCGTGCAAAAAATGTTGGCGCGCGCCATGTCGCCTGGCGGTGTCTTGGTGATGGGCGCCTCGGTGCAATTGTTGGCCACTGATTATTTTGAATCGCGTCTGGGACGCGGTGGACCTTGGTACGTCAGAAACAAGGTTCCCCTATGATCAAGCTGTTGATTTCGGATGACTCCGCTTTCATGCGGATCGCCATCCGGAAAATGGTGGAGGGCAACCCCGACATTCAAGTCGTGGGGGAAGCCAAAACCGGACAGATGTGTGTGGAGATGTGCGAGCAGCTCCGTCCTGACGTCATCACCATGGACGTTGAAATGCCCGTCATGGACGGTTTGGAAGCGACTCGCCAAATCATGGCGCGCACGCCCACTCCGATCATCATGTTGAGCAGTTTGACCGAACGAAACTCGGTCACCACCATCAAGGCCTTGGAGTTGGGCGCGGTCGACTTCATCGCCAAAAAATCTTCTTTTGTGCAACTCGACATCGTCAAAATCGGTGAAGAGTTGGTGGAGAAGTTGCAGTTTTGGGCCAAGAAAAAAGCCCGTCTTGCCTTGATCAACCGAGGTGCTGGGTCGGCCTCGCTTGGCGATCAACCCAACGGTCAAACGCCCTATAGACCCGCGACAAGCGCAGGTTTCAATGGTCACCATGGCGCGCCCATCGACCCCTCGATTCCCGTGGCGATGCGCAAAGTGGATGCCCAGCCCAACCCGGGCTTGGTGGTCTTGGGTATATCGACAGGCGGCCCGGCCACGTTGCCCCAAACGTTAAAGGCCATGGGCCGTTTGGCCTGCCCGATGATCGTGGCGCAGCACATGCCGCCCATGTTCACCAGTGGCTTTGCGTTGCATTTGCGCTCTGAAACGGGCTTGGACGTGGTGGAAAGCACCGACGGCATGCAATTGAAGCCTGGCATGGTGGTCATCATCAAAGGCGGGACCGACGCTGTGGTGCGTGAGCCTTTCCCCGGCAAAATGATGTTGTATGAACGCACCCAACCCGACGCCCCGATCCACCCGAATGCCGATGTGTTGTTCCGTTCAGCCGCCTCCGTCAGTGGCAACTTGGTGGCGGTTGTCATGACCGGCATGGGCAGCGACGGTATGCAAGGCGCCAAAGACTTGGTGCAGCGCAAAGGCTGTGCGGTGCTGGCGCAAGAACCCAGCAGTTGTATTGTGGACGGCATGCCGTCCTCTGTGATCAATGCCGGATTGGCATCCGCTGTTTTGAACCCCCACGATTTGGGCGTTCGTTTGGCTCGCTTAGCGGGACAGGCGCCGTCTTCTGTCAAAATCCCTTCGTTTTTTGCTTGATTTGTTTAGGTGACTCCATGGCCAAAAAAAATATCCTGATTGTTGATGACTCTTTCGTCATGCGTGCTTTGTTGCGAGGCATCATCACGGCGGATCCTGATCTGAATGTCGTGGGTGAAGCCACCAACGGCTTGGAAGCCTTGCAGAACGTCAAGGAATTGAACCCGGATTTGGTTTTGCTCGACATTGAAATGCCCCACATGGACGGCATTGAGTGCTTGAAGCGACTGCGTCTCTTGAGCAATGTGCCGGTGATCATTGTGTCGTCTGTGGCCCAAACGGGTTCGCCTCAAGCTTTGGAAGCCCGTAAATTGGGTGCTGCCGAAGTCATTGCGAAGCCCTCTGGCGCCATGAGCTTGGACTTGAACGCCAAAAAAGGCCATGAAATTGTGACAGCGACCCGCAAAGTTCTCGGCCTATAAGGTCGTCCACCAGGAGTCTTCATGTCAGATGACTTTATCGAGACGATATGGGCGCAGTTTGCGGTTGAAACCGAAGAACACATAGAAGGCATCGAGTCGTTGTTGGTCAAGGCCGACGCGACCGAGCTGAGCGCCGACGAAATTTCTACCCTGTTTCGGGCTTTCCACTCGCTCAAAGGCTTGAGCCGTGTGATGGAGCTTGGGGCCTTGGAATCGGTCACCCACCGGGCTGAAGACTTGCTGGGTCTGGTGCGCGATGGCACCACCGAGCTGAACAAAGCCGCCGTCGATTTGCTGTTGCGCTCCTTGGACTCCATCAAGGCCTTGCGCGACTTGGCGGTGGCTGAGCGCACAGATGGCGAAAAACCCGCCGCCTTGGTGAAAGAGCTGGAGCAGGCCTTCAAGAGCGCCGCCAGCGGCTCACCGGTCACCGCCGCTGAGGCCGTGCCCGAGTCGGCTGCGAGCGGGGTGACGGAGACGACAGAGTCCGCCTCGGAAGCCACCCCCGCTGCCTCGTCGGCACCCACCGCCACGACGTCCGCCACGACTTCTGCCGCCAGCAGCAAAGTGCCTGTGCCCACGCAACCGGCCGCGCCGTCCAAATTGGGTGACTCGAAGGCCAGCGGACAAGAGGTGTTTTTGCGATTGGTGCGCAATGGCGTGCCCATTTTGGAACAGTTGGCTTCCTCCATTGCCGCCAAGGCACCGACTGCTCAAATTTTGGCGGTGGCCAATGACATTCGCGGCCCTTTGGGTTGGATGGTCAAGGCCTCGACCAAGCTGGGTTATGCCGGCATTACCCAGCGCATCAACAACATCATTGACTCACTGCCTTCGTCTGAAACCTTTTCGCTCGAAAGTGCTGAAAAACTGGTGGACCACGTCGTCTCCTTTTTGAGTGACTTGACGGCTTTGGGCGAGACCACGGGCTCTGATTTGGGCGGCGAATCGCTGGCCAAATTGTTGTCACTCACCTTGCGTGAAAACCTCGAAGATTTATTGGCCGATATTGTCGGCAATCTGGATGTGCTCGAGTCCCGTGCTGATTTGTCTGATGAAGACATGGCCGACGCCATCTCGCAGCAATTTTCCCGCGTTAATTCCTACTTAACTTCGCTCTATCCAGACATGCATCTGGATTTGCCACTGCTTTTCGTGGACGCTTACGCCCGCGCAGCTCGCCGTCAGCTGGCCATTTACAGCGAAGTGATTCAGTTAACCCGCGACTCCATTGCCTTCATCAAAGAGTTGGCAGGCAGTTCCCACAAGACCCCATTGACCCAGCCGGCCTTCAAATCGCAATACCAGCGCTTGGGTCAACGGATGAAGGAGTACCTTTGGGGCAACGACAAAACGGGCGAAACCCCCGCCGATGCGGTTCGCAATTTTGTCGCCAAGTTGGAAATTCCGCCCGAGTTGGCCGAGTTGTTGTCGCCCGACAATGCGCGTGAATTGATGGAATTGATTCAAGAAGGCGCGAACGCTTACTTGATCATGGCCCACTTGGAGTCGGATGAAAACATCGCCGGCGCCTTTGTGGTGTGGTTGCAAAAGAGCGGCAGTGTCATCACCAACCGTTCGGTGTTTGTCGACGAGACCAGCTGGTACGAGATGTTGTTCATCTCCAAAGCCGATCGTCCGACCATCGAAACGGAATTGAAAGCCATTGACCCCGCTCAAAAGCTGATTCAGTTCAAAGCCCAGTTGGGCCAAAACATCGCCAGCACAGCCAAGCCCGCTGCGGCAGCCGGAGGCGCGGCAGCAGCGGCGCCCAAAGCCAAAGCAGAAGCCAAGCCCGGTGCGCCTGGCAAAGCCGCCGCCGCGCCGCCTTCCACCAATGTGATTCGTGTGCCGGGCGAAATGCTCGACCAGTTCATGAATCAAATTGGTGAGATGGTTTTGGTGCGTGGCCAGTTGGCCCACGTCATTGCCGACCAGCGTTTGCGAGACATGGCCATGACGTTGCGCCGTGACACCGACAGCACCAACCTGGACAGCGCTCAGACCAGTTTGCTGCAAAAGTTGCTCGAATTGATCGACGAACAAGGTCGCCGACTGCAAGAAACCGATGCCTTGATTCAAGGGGCTTTGTCGCGCTTGCAAGACAGCGTGATGGGCTTGCGGGTCGTGCCGGTTGAAATGGTGTTCAAGCGTTTCCCGCGCATGGTGCGCGACTTGGCGCAGGCGCAAGGCAAACAAATTCGCTTGGAACTGTTGGGCCAAGAGGTCAAGATCGACAAGGCCATGGTGGAATCTTTGGCCGATCCTTTGCTGCACATGGTGCGCAACAGTGCCGACCACGGTGTCGAACTGCCTGCAGAACGCAAAGCCGCTGGTAAACCGGAAGAAGCGGTCATCCGCATCCAAGCCGAACAACAGGGCAGCCGAATCTTGATCAAGGTCAGCGACGATGGCAAGGGCATGGACCCCGAACGCATTCGCCGCAAAGCCGTTGAACGCGGTTTGATCAAGGAAGAGGAAAGCCATCAGTTGTCCAAAGAAGACGTCCTGAAGTTCATCTTCCGGGCCGGTTTCAGTACCGCCGATGTGGTGACCGAAACCTCGGGACGGGGTGTCGGCATGGACGTGGTTCGCACCAATGTCATGCGTTTGGGCGGTCAAATTCATTTGGACTCTGAAGTCGGTCGTGGCTCCACCTTCACGATGCAAATGCCGCTGTCGGCCGCTGTGCAAGAAGTGCTGCTGGTCAACACCGCTGGACAAACCTTGGCCATCCCGGGTCGCTATGTGGCCGAGTTGATTGAAATCAACGACTTCGATGTGCAAACCGTCAAGGGGCGCACCGCCATTCTGTTGCGTGGCAACTTCCTACCGATCGTTCGACTGGACGAACTCTTGGGCTTCACGGCCCAAGCCGACGACGACCACCGATTCGTCGTGGTTTTGTCAGACGGTCAGCGCACCTTGGGCGTCTCGGTCAGCGAATTTGTGGGTCGCCAGGAATTGTTCACCAAAGACATCCATCCGCGTTTGTCGGCTTTGCCGGGCGTGGGGGGCGCGTCGATCTTGGGCGACGGTCGTGTGGTCTTGATTTTGGACGGCGCTGCCATCTACCGATTGGCTGAAAACGTCCAGGTGCAAGGTCAGATGCGATTGCCCACAGGGTCGAGCAAGAAACCCGCGTTGGAGGCCGAACCCGTGTCGGCTGAAACCAGCGATGTGTCGGCTTGATCATTAAGACGCCTCCGATCCATGGCGATTTACCTTCAAGTCCGCGCCGGTCCCGTCCATGTGTTGTTGGACGCTTTGGCCGTTCATGAAGTCTTGTCTTTGGACAAGCTCAACAGCGGCGCGGGCGACCACTGCGAATGGCGCAACACGGTCTTGAAGGCCTTGAATCTGGCCGCTTTTCTGGGCTTTGATGCTTCAAAGCCCGATATGGGGGTGGTGTTCGGTAGCGATCAAGTGGCCTTGCCTGTGATGCTGCAGGTTGACGAGGTCATTCGACTGCGCGATTTGAGCCCGGCTGATTGGAGCCCGTTGCCCCATGTGCCGATGGCCACGAGGCAGTATTTCGATGCCATTTACCTGGACGCTGACGGGGTGACGCAGGTTTATCGGCTCATCAAAGGACTTCATTTCGGCACGCAGGCGGGGTCTCAAGCAGCAGTGCCTGAGGCGTCCCATCCGATGAATCCCTAAGCGGGAAAGTCCCTATGGCCGAATCGGTTCCAAGAATTAAGATCGTTTCCGTTGGTTGAATGAATGTGAATTCATGGCAACCAGCTCTCTGTGATAGAGATTTCCGGGACCTTTAAAGCACGCCTCACCGCGTGCTTTTTTTTGTGACGTGCAGTGCCGTTAAGTGCTTACGCGGGGGTGTCCGCAGCGGGTTTAGGCGCTTCTTTGGGGGCGGCCGGCTTGCAATCAAAGCAAACAAACATGCTCTTGCCCAGCATCTTTTTGAAAGAACCCAAAGCGCGGGATTTGTGCAAGCCGCACTTGAAGCAGCTCATGGTGGAGTGACTGGCGGTTTCACCAAAGGGCGACCCAGTAGGCCGTGATTTGTAGCGCAAGCCGTCTTGGCTGATGTTGGTAGCGACGTCTTTTGGCATTAATATCTCGCAATCAAATTTAACCGTCTATTTTAACGCAATTCAGCCATGAGTGATTTCATCAAGACCGTGCTCTTCACCGATGACCAAGGCGTGGCCCGTTTCAAAACCGAGGCGGTTGCCTTGAATGAGGGCAAGCCCCAAGCCCGCCTGAGCGCCTTGATGTCCAGCAGTGGCTTTCAATTGCGTGAAAGTCCGGTGGGTTTTCGCAGTGAATTTCATTGCACCGAAGCCCCGCAGTGGGTCTTTATCTTGCAAGGCCAAATGGAAATTGGCCTGCAAGACGGCAGCGTGCGGGTGTTTGAGGCCGGCCAGCATTTTTACTCTGCGGACCTGCTTCCGGCGGGGCAAACCTTTGATCCCAAAGTGCACGGGCATTGCAGCCGTCAGTTGGGCGATCAACCCTTGCAAACCCTGTTTGTGTGCGGCTGACTTTTGAGGTTCACCAACGGCTTGGGTTGATCAGGTACTTGTGACCCGTTTCGCGTTTGCCGTATTCGGCGATGGCTTCCAAGCTCAGCGCCTCAGACAATGAAATTTCCTTCGCGTAGTGGCTGGCGAACGTGGTGTGCAGTTCGTTGACAACCCGTTCACGCAGCGCGATGTTGGCGTCGGGGCCAAGCTTTTGCAGGTAGGGGAAAACCAACCACCCGCCCACCCCCCAGGCCATGCCGATACTTCGTTTGACTTCGGTCGGTCGCATGTCCAAGTTGCCATACAAATAAACCTGTTTGTGCGTGTTGGAGCCATAACGGCTGTAGGTGGTGGCGTTGCGGTTCAGCGCGGCCTCCATGCCTTCCAGTATTTGACTGGCCAAGGGGCCCCCGCCGGTGGCGTCAAACCCCAAGGTGGCGCCTGTTTCAAAACAGGCCTGCGCTAAATCGGCGGCAAAGGTGCTGGCCGCGCTGTTCACCACGTGCTGGGCTCCCAAGGCACGCAACAGCTCGGCCTGTTCGGGTTTGCGCACAATGTTGACCAAACCGATGCCGTCTTGCAGACAAATCTTGTTCAGCATTTGGCCCAAGTTCGAGGCGGCTGCCGTGTGCACCAAGGCCGTGTGGCCTTCGCGTTTCATGGTTTCGACAAAGCCCAACGCCGTCAGGGGGTTGATGAAACACGAAGCGCCTTGAGCGGCCGTGGTGCCCTCGGGCAAGACCAAACAGTCCACGGCTTTGACGGTGCGGTATTGGCTGTACATGCTGCCGCCCATCACGGCGACGGTTTTGCCCAGCAACGCTTTGGCCGCGTCAGATCCTCCGGCTTCCACCACCCGTCCTGCGCCTTCATTGCCCACGGGCATGGATTGATTCAAACGCGCGGCCATGCTTGGCATGGCGGCCTCAGGCACTTGGGCGACCACCATGGGAAAGCGGCCAGTGCCTGCGGTTTGGGCCGTGCGCATGTCGGCGGCCCCAAACAACAAGCCAATGTCCGAGGGGTTGATGGGGGTGGCCTGCACTTGAATGACCACCTCGTCGTCCTTGGGGGCGGTCAACAGTTGGTTGACCAAGCTCAATTCCAAGGTGTTGTTGTTGCGGATTTTCGAACGCAGTTGCAGACCTTCGCGGGGGGTGTTCATGGCAGTCTCCAGATCAAGTTAGATGAATTGAAATGAATTCAAATGAAGCGAATTCAAGTGGGGTTCAAAAATGGGGTGGTTGTGAGTATTCTTGGGTTCAGTTTACAGGGCCATCTTTACCGGGCTATTGGTTTCATCGTGCCCAGAGACGTGACCAACTCAAGGCGGCGGCTGTGGCGGCTGTGACCGCGCCCAATCCCAAAGCCCAGCCCGAGCCATGGGTGCCCGCCAGGGTGAAACAAAGCGCGGTCAGCGCCGCGCCGGTGGTTTGTCCGGTCAAGCGCGCCACCGCCACCATGCCACTGGCCCCACCGCTGCGAGCGGCGGGCGCGCTGGACATGATGGCCTTCAGGTTGGGTGACTGGAAAAAACCAAAACCAAGGCCGCACAGCCCCATGCGCAAGGCAATTTCCCAACCCGAAGCGTCGAGGGGCATGAACTTCAAACTCAACATGCCCATGCTCAAAAAAGCCAGGCCAATACCGCCCAAAGCCGCCGGTGGGAAGCGGTCAGACAGTCGACCTGCAAAAGGCCCCACACAGGCCACGACCAGCGCCCAAGCTGACATCAAAAAACCCGTGTGAATCGGGTCGCGCAACAACACCGTTTCAAAGTAAAAGGGCAGGCTCACAAAGGCCACGCCTTGGGTGGCGAAGGCGCCAATCGCCGTTAACACCGACAAGCTGAACAAGGGACGGGACAACAAATCCACCGGAAACATGGGGGCGGGGGCCCCTTTTTGTCGTCGCAACAAAGCCATACCAGCCAGCAGCGTGACGAGTGCGGAAGCGGCGATCACCTGGCCGTCCGACTGTTGGGCAGCGGAGGTCAAGGTGAAAATGAAAGCCCCAAAGGTCAAGCCGGTGAGCGCCGCCAAGGGGACGTCAAATCGTTTGATGGCTTGGGAAGCCCGCCCTGGGATGTAGCGAGTTCCCAAATACCAACCCAATAGGCCCACGGGCAAATTGATGCCGAACAACCAAGGCCAAGACGCCACGGAGAGCACCAAAGACGCGACGGTTGGGCCCATGCAAAAACCCAGACCCACCACGAAGGCATTCATGCCCACGCCCCGGCCCAATTGGGAGGGCAGAAAGATCAAACGAATCAGGGCCAAATTGACGGCCATGACGCCAGCAGCGCCAATCCCTTGGAGGCCTCTGGCCAACGCCAGCCAGACCAAACTGGGTGCCAACAAGCAACACAAAGACCCGACCGTGAACACCACATTCCCCCAGATGAAAACGCGCTTGGGTCCGACAACATCGCTGAATGCGGCCAAAGGCAGCAAGCAAGCCACCACGGCCATTTGGTAGGCGTTGATGACCCACACCGAGGCGGCCGCTGAGCTGTGAAGGTCGGTGCCAATGGCGGGCAGCGCCGTGTTGGCGATGGCCGTGTCCAAAGCGCCTAAGGCGACGGCCAGCCAAATGGCCGCCAGCGCACTGACCGCATTGGGGACAGCGTAGGGCGCATAAGGGTCATTGGGCACATGAGGATCATGAGGCGTATCAAGGCTGTGGACGGTGTTCGCGTTGGGGGTCATTGAACGGATTGTCGCCCAACCCCAACCCCTCCTCAAACAACGTTTTACAACGTTGTACAGCGTTGTAAGGGGAGTCACGGCGTCTCGGTGTTCATTTTGAGGTGGTGTGTGCCACGTGAGTGACAAGGCGACCGTGTCAAATGGTCTCATTGCCATTACCCTTGGGATTGTTAAAAGAATGAATAAAGGAGCCAACATGAGTTTGTTTGATTTAACGGGTCAAGTCGCTTTGATCACCGGTTCTTCCCGCGGCATAGGCCGTGCCATTGCCGAACGCATGGCCGAGCAGGGCGCTCGCGTGGTCATTTCCTCGCGCAAAGCACCGGCTTGCCAAGAGGTGGCCGATGCCATCAACGCCCGCTATGGCGAAGAGCGGGCCATTGTGGTGACCGCCAATATTTCGTCCAAGAGCGACCTGGAAAACGTGGTGGCGCAAACCCTGGCCAAATGGGGGCGCATCGACACCCTGGTTTGCAACGCCGCCAGTAACCCGTATTACGGCCCTCAAGCCGGCATTGCCGATGAGCAGTTCCGTAAGATCTTGGACAACAACATCATTGCCAACCACTGGTTGATCAACTTGGTCTCCCCCGCCATGTTGGCTCGAAAGAGTGGGTCGATCATCATCGTTTCTTCGATTGGTGGGTTGCGCGGCTCGCCCATCATTGGCGCTTATTGCATCAGCAAAGCGGCCGACATGCAGTTGGCGCGCAATTTGGCGGTGGAATATGGCCCGTTCAACGTGCGGGTGAACTGCATTGCCCCCGGCTTGATCAAAACCGACTTTGCCCGCGCGCTTTGGGAAGACGCGCCTGCCTTGGACGAGCGCATGCAAACCACGCCCCTGCGCCGCATCGGCGAGGCCGACGAAATTGCCGGCGCTGCCGTCTACTTGGCCTCAAACGCCAGCACCTACATGACCGGCCAAAGCCTGGTGGTCGACGGTGGGGTGACGATTTAAGTTAAACCGGCCAGGGCCTCAGGCCGCTAAGGCCTTGGCCACTTCGTTGACCAACGCGGGCCCCCGGTAAATCAAGCCGGTGTAAATTTGAACCACATCGGCCCCGGCTTGGCGTTTGGCCAGCGCATCGGCAGCGCTCAGGATGCCACCGACGCCGATGATGGGGTAGCCCGCACCCAATTCGGCGCGCAGTTGTTGAATCACGTGGTTGCTGGCCTCTAACACGGGTCGACCGCTGAGGCCGCCGGCTTCCTCTGCGTGGCGCAAACCCTGCACCGCGCTCCGGGCCAGCGTGGTGTTGGTGGCAATCACGCCGTCCATGCCGTGGCGACGCAAAGTGGCTGCGATCAATTTGATTTGTGATTCTTCCAGATCGGGCGCGATTTTCACGAACAGGGGGATGCGTTTTTGGTGCGTTAACGACAGACTTTCGCGCCGTTCTGCCAAAGCCCCCAACAAACCGTCCAGGGCCTCGTCGCTTTGCAAGGCGCGAAGGTTTTTGGTATTGGGGCTGGAGATGTTGATGGTGACGTAGTCGGCAAACGGGTAGACGCCGCTGAGACCGATTAAATAATCGTCCGTGGCCCGCTCGATGGGCGTGGCGGCGTTTTTGCCGATGTTCAGCCCCAATAACGGGGCGCCAGGTTGTTGACGACGGCGGGACTGCTGCACATTTTTAACAAAGCTCTCCAAGCCTTGGTTGTTGAAGCCCAAGCGGTTGATCAGCGCCTCGGCTTGGGGCAGGCGAAACATCCGCGGCTGGGGGTTGCCCGGTTGTGCCAGCGGGGTCACGGTGCCGACTTCGATGAAACCAAAACCCATGGCGGCAAACGCGTCGATGCAGCGGGCATTTTTGTCCAGGCCGGCCGCCAAGCCGACTCGGTTTGGAAAGGCCAAACCCGCCAAAGTGACCGGGTCCGCCACTTGGGGCGATGACCACAGCGTTTGCAGCGGTGTGTTCTGCCATTTGGCCAAACGGTTGAGCGTGAGGTCGTGGGCCTGTTCGGCGTCCATTTGGAACAACAAAGGACGGACCAAAGCGTAGCCCAAGGCAGGCAATGAAAAAGAGTGCGACATTCAGTGGGTTTGCAAAAAGCAAGGGAAGAAAAAGGATAATTCCCTATTTTCTCTCAAGCCTCGCCATGACCTCTGCTACCTCCCCCATCGCCTCCCCCATCGCCTCCCCCATCAGCCAAGACGAATTGAAAACACGGGTCGGCCAGGCCGCCTTGACCTACGTGGTGCCGGGCCAAATTGTGGGCGTGGGGACGGGCTCGACGGTGAACAAGTTCATCGATGCGTTGGCGACGATCAAAGACCAAATCCCGGGCGCGGTGTCCAGTTCCGTGGCCTCCACCGAACGCTTGCTGGCGTTGGGCATTCCGGTGCTGGACGCCAATGCCGTGACTGAACTCGCGGTTTACATCGACGGCGCCGATGAAATCGATCACCACGGTTTCATGGTCAAAGGTGGAGGCGCGGCCTTGACCAGTGAAAAAATTGTCGCCAGCTTGGCCAAACAATTTGTGTGCATTGCCGATGAATCCAAATGGGTCAGCACCTTGGGCGAATTTCCACTGCCCGTCGAGGTCTTGCCCATGGCCACAGCCCAGGTGATGCGCCAGTTTGAGGCTTTGGGCGGTCAAGCCTCGGTGCGACTGAAAGAAGGCGCGCCTTTGGTGACCGACAACGGCCAGCACATCGTGGATGTTCGCGGTCTGAAAATAGAGGACCCCCTGGACTTTGAGCGGGAAGTTAACCAGTGGGCCGGCGTGGTGACCGTGGGCGTGTTTGCGCGTCAGAAAGCCCAAGTTTGTTTGCTCGGCACCCCCAGCGGCGTGAAGACCCTCGTTTTTTAAGCCAAAGCCCCGAGCCAAAGCCCCGAGCCAAAGCTCAGTGAGCCTTGTGCTTAAAGGCGTCAGGATTAAGACTTTGAAGACATGCCCTGATGACGCAGCAAGGCGTCAATCTCCGGGGGGCGACCCCGAAATGCCTTGAACGAATCCATTGCATCGCGGCTGCCGCCGGCTTCCAAAATGGCGGTGCGGTAACGCCGACCGGTTTCCGGGTTGGCAGAACCATCGGGCAGGGCGGTTTCTTCAAAGGCCGCGTAGGCATCGGCACTCAAAACTTCGGCCCACTTGTAGCTGTAATAGCCGGCGGCATAACCCCCCGCAAAAATGTGGCTGAAGGTATTGGCCGTTCGGCTGAAAGCGGGTGACGGTAAAACGGCCACTTCTCGGCGCACGTCGTTCAACACCTTTTGAAAGTCAATGGCTTGTTCGGCTGAAATGGGCTGGCTGTGCAGCAGCATGTCGAACAAGGCAAATTCCACCTGACGCAAGGTTTGCAAACCGCTCTGGAAATTTTTGGCCTTTAGCATTTTGTCGAACAAGGCGCGTGGCAAAGGCTCGCCGGTGTCGACGTGGGCGGTCATGTGACGGAGCACGTGCCATTCCCAGCAGAAGTTTTCCATGAATTGGCTGGGCAGCTCCACAGCGTCCCATTCGACACCGCTGATGCCCGACACATCGCGTTCGCTGACTTGCGTCAGCAAATGGTGCAGACCGTGACCGAATTCGTGGAACAGGGTGATGACGTCGTCGTGCGTCAGCAAGGCGGGTTGGCCATTGACGCCTGAGGCAAAGTTGCAGACCAAATGGGCGATGGGGGTTTGCAATTGGCCGGTATCGGGGCGCAGCCAACGGGCACATACATCGTCCATCCACGCGCCGCCGCGCTTGCCTTGGCGTGCAGAAGGGTCGAGGAAGAACTGCCCCATGAGCTGGCCGCCTCGGCGCAGTTCGTAAAACTCGACACCCGCGTTCCAAACAGGCGCCGTGGCACGCTGGATGCTGACCTCGAAAAGGGTTTCGATGATTTTGAACAAGCCAGCCAGTACCTTGGGTGCGGTGAAATAACTTTTCACCTCTTGCTCGCTGAAGGCATAGCGCGCTTCTTTCAGCTTTTCGCCGATGAAAGTCCAGTCCCAAGGTTGGGGATCGGAGAGATGCAGGTGCTCGCTGGCAAATTGCCGCATGTCGGCCACGTCTTGCTCGGCATAAGGGCGGGCTCTTTGTGCCAAGTCGCGCAAAAAGGCCAAGATTTGTGCAGGCGAATCGGCCATCTTGGTGGCAACAGAAAGCGCCGCAAAATGGTCAAAACCGAGCAACTGTGATTCTTCTTGGCGCAAAGCCAAAATGGTGTGAATCAGTGCGGTGTTGTCAAAACGCGTGTCGCCCAACTCGCTGGCGCGGGTGACGTAGGCGGTGTATAACTTTTCGCGCAAAGCGCTGCTGTGCGCGTATTGCATGACCGGCAAATAGCACGGCATTTTCAGCGTCAAGCGGTAGCAAGCGCGCTCGGAATCTGTCGGCGCTGTCTCAGCCGCGTCTAAGCCATTTTGGCTCTTGAATTGGGACCAAGCGGCGGCGATGACATCGGCGGGCACGCCCTTCAATTCGTTCAGGCTAACATCCCAATGGAAGGCGTCGGTGGCGTCAAGGGCGTTTTCGCTGAACTTTTGACCCGCTTCGGCTTGTTGTTCTTGAATTTCGGCAAAACGCGCGCGCTGCGCCCCTTGCAACTCAGCGCCGGACAAAACAAAGTTGCGCAAGGCATTTTTATGCGCTTGGGTTTGTTCGGCATTCAAGGTCGCGGGGTCGATGGCTTTGTATTTGGCATACAAAGCCTCGTTGGCGCCCAAGCGGGTCCAAAAATCGGTGACCTTGGGCAAGGCCTCGTTGTAGGCAGCACGCAGCTCGGGCGTATCGGCCACCGAGTTGAGGTGATTGACAGCGCCCCAAGCCCGGCTCAATCGTTCGGTGGCGACGTCCAACACTTTAGAAACGGCCAACCAATCGGCGGGGAAATCGGCCGCCGTGCAAGTGGCCAAAGCGGTTTCGGCCTCGGCCATGAGTTGCTGCATGGCTGGGGCTACCTGCTCAGGACGAATCTGATCAAACAGAGGCGCACCGTCAAAGTGCAATAAGGGATTGTCAACAGGCATGGCGGCTATCACGTCAGGCGTGAAGTGTTTTTTCGGCAGCTTCGACGGTGTTGACCAAGAGCATGGTGATGGTCATGGGCCCCACGCCGCCGGGCACGGGCGTGATGTAGGAAGCCACTTCTGAGACACCCGCAAAGTCGACGTCACCGCAGAGTTTGCCTTCGTCGTTGCGGTTCATGCCCACGTCCAACACCACGGCGCCGGGTTTGACCATGTCGGCCGTCAGCACATTGCGTTGACCCACCGCCGCGACGATCACATCGGCTTGCAGAGTCATGGCCTTGAGGTTGGGGGTGGCGCTGTGGCAAATCGTGACGGTGGCGTTTTGTTGCAACAACATCAAGGCCATGGGCTTGCCCACGATGTTCGAGCGGCCAATGACCACGGCGTGTTTGCCGCGCAAGTTGTAGCCAATCGACTCGAGCATTTTCATGCAACCGTAAGGCGTGCAAGGCCAAAAGCCGGGCAGACCGGTCATCAAGGCCCCCGCGCTGGCAATGTGAAAACCATCCACATCTTTGGCCGGCGATATCGCTTCGATCACCTTTTGCGCGTCCATGTGGGCGGGCAAGGGGAGTTGGACCAAGATGCCATGGATGCTGGGGTCTTGGTTCAGGGCGTCGATGCGGGCCAACAAATCGGCTTCACTGAGGTGGGACTCGTACTTTTCAAGGACGGAATGCAGACCACTGTCCTCACAGGCTTTGACCTTGTTACGCACATAAACGTGGCTGGCAGGGTTGTCACCCACCAAAATGACAGCCAAGCCGGGGGTGATGCCACGGGCTTTGAGGGCGGTGGTGCGTTGCGCTACTTCGCCGCGCAGTTGGCGTGACAGGGCGTTGCCGTCGATGATTTGGGCGCTCAGGATTTCGCTCCGGTTTGACCCAAAGCGATTTTTAGCAAATCGGCCACGGTGTTGGCGCTCAGTTTTTCCATGATGTTGGCCCGGTGGGCTTCCACGGTTTTGATGCTGATGCCCAAATCGTCTGCAATTTGTTTGTTCAGGCGACCCGCCACGATGCGTTCCAGCACTTGGGCTTCACGCGAGGTCAATTTGGACATCAAGGCGTCGCGGCTAGCGGCTTGCAAAGAATCGGAAAAAGCGTCTTTGGCCTTTTCAAGCATGCGCTCCACCACGTTCACCAGCTCGTCCTCTTTGAAGGGCTTTTGGATGAAATCCATGGCGCCTTTTTTCATGGTGTCAACGGCCATGGGCACGTCGCCGTGGCCGGTGATGAAGACAATGGGTAAGGGCGATTTGCGTTCGATGAGACGGTCTTGAAGCTCGAGTCCGGTCATGCCGCCCATGCGAATGTCGACAATCAAACAAGCCACTTCGCGCGGGTCGTAGCGGTTTAAAAAGGTTTCTGCGGAATCAAAGCACCGCACCCGATAGTCTTTGCCCTCGAGCAACCATTGCAAAGAATCTCGCACCGCTTCGTCATCATCGACAACGTAAACGCTGCCTTTTTTGGGGATCAAACTCATTGACTAAACTCCAGGGACCGACAGTATCTCGTGTGTTTTTAGACTTGGAGGGCTTGAATTCACAGGCAACCAGAATGAAAACTGGCATCCGGCAAGCTCTTGGCCATTGTAAAGGTTCTCGCAATGCATGCGTCCATCATGGGATTCCACAATCGAACGGCATAAATTCAGGCCGATTCCCATGCCTTCCAACTTGGAGGTGAAGAAGGCATCAAAAATTTTATCGATGACCTCAGGGGCCAAGCCCGTCCCTGTATCAGACACAGAAAATTCAATGACCTCTTGCCCTTCGACCTGCTTGGGCAAGACGCGCAACTCCACTTCCCGTTGCGTCATCGGACGTTGCGCCCCGTCAATCGCTTCCGCGGCGTTTTTCAATAAGTTGATCAGCACTTGCTCAATCAAGATTCGATCGACGTTCAAGGGCGGCAAACGCGCCGCCACATAAAAGCTCAGGCGCACTTGGCGTCGGCGCATTTCAATTTGTGCCAACTCCACCGCCTCCTCCACCAAATGCGCGACTTGTGCCGGGCTTCGGTTGGGCTCGCTGCGTTTCACAAAGGAGCGGATGCGCTGGATGATTTGCCCCGCACGTTGCGCCTGTTTCGCGGTCTTTTCCAAGGCGGCCACAAAGGTTTCTTCGTTGAACTGGTCGTTTTGCAAGCGCGACAGCATGCCGTTGCAGTAGTTGTTGATGGCGGTCAAGGGTTGCCCCAATTCATGGGCGACGCTGGACGCCATTTCGCCCATGGTGATCAGTCGACTGGCGGCTTGAGCCTGCTCGGCCTGGGCCTGTGCTTGCTCTTCGGCCAAGGTGCGCTGGGTGATGTCGGTGCAAATCACCATTTGAGCCAAGCGGCCATCGACCCAATTCAGATAACGCGATCGCACTTCGATCCACTTGCCCAGTTCGGGCAAATAAATTCGGGCATTGTCGGTTTTGGCCTCTTGCAGCGAGGTGGTGGGCAGGCCGGCAAAATCATCGGCATCTTCGGTTTGAAAGTTGTTGCTTTGTTTCTGGGCAGACGGTTGGCCAGCTTGTATGACCAAATTCAAATGGCCTTTGGCATCGCCGCCAAACCACAACCGATACAACTTGTTGGCAAACAAAAGCTCTTCACTGCCCAAAGGGGCGACCGATACGGCCGCGTCCAAAGACTCCAACACGACGGTGAATCGCTCGTAAGAGGCAGAGAGCTGCTCCCGAATTTGGGTGGGCTCGGTGATGTCGGTCATCGACGACATCCAGCCCGTTTGGGTGCCAAAGGCATCGACCAAGGGAGACAGGTAGATGCGAGCGTCAAAGACCGATCCGTCTTTGCGCTTGACTTTCATTTGGTAGCCTGCGCGTGGGTTGAGGGCTTCATAGCCGTTGTTCATCCGTTGCATGAGACTTTGGTGGTCTTCTTTGCGCCAATAAGAATAGGGTGGTGTTTGACCCACGAGTTCGTTTTCTTGCCAACCGGTCATCTGGCAAAAAGCCGCATTCACATAGGTCACTTTGCCTTCCATGTCCATGGCCCGCATGCCAATCAGCACGGAGTTTTCCATGGCCCGTCGGAAATTGGTTTCCGCCAATAATTCTTCTTGGGCCTGAGCACGACGGCGGGTGTGTCGCCAATTGCCAATCAACATCCAAGCCGTCATCAGGCTCAAGATGCCGATCAGCCAAAACAAACGATTGCCAGCCCAGCCGTAAGGGGTCCGAAAGGCTTGGTATTGCAGAACCAATCGATTGCCAATGGGCGCCACGGTCTGTTTTTGTACTTCCGGCGGTTTTAGCCAAGGGGATAAAAAGCGGTTTTGCTCTTTGGGCAGGCTGGCACCGGCCAACCATTGGCCTTCTTGATCGACCATCGAAATGGCGTACTGTCGTCTCAATTCCGGCGTGGTGGCGGTTTGCAGCAAGGATTCCAAAGAGAAAACGGCCACCAAAGTGCCTTCCCCCCCATCTTCTCGCAACCCTTCCGGCAGCCACAAACTCACCTGACCTTGTCCATCGGCTGTGATGACGGGCGAGCTGTAAACCGGTCCGGACTGAATGTGCGCTTTCTTGAACAATTGCCCTTGAGGTCCGTGACTGAGTTGCTGGCCTATGTAGACCGGTAGATTGATGAGGTGATCGGGGTTGGCCAAACCCTCATGCACCAAGCCCCGATGGTCCACACGGAACACCATCAGCAACTCGGGTGTTTCTTCAAATTGAGCTTCGACATTGGCCCTGAATCGAGCGAGAAGGCTTTTGTCGCTGTTGGCGTTGCTCAGCGTTTTGGCCAGCCTGAGCAAGCGTTCTTGGTGATCGATCAGACGCAACCGAATGTTTTGTTGGGTCATTTGCACGTCGTGCAGCATGGCGTCGTGGTCGCGGTCTTGCTCGTCGAGGTGCAAGTACCAAAACACCGTCACGATGGCCAGCATGAACAACAGCACCGATAACAAGGGCACCGCAAACGCCATGCGGTCTTGCCAAGCGCTTGGATGTTGACGCCACCAACGCCGCCACAGGCGTTGTGGTGAAACACGCCCCTTGATCAGATTGGCGGGGGACAAGTTTTTGGGCATGTCCCAAAGTTTAGAGCCGTTGTTTCCCTTCTAAATTTCGTAATATAAAAAGTTTAATCATAATTTGAAATTATTTAAAACTTATGCGAAACTGACGAACAAGCGCGCTAAGGTGGCTCGCTAAAACGCTTTCAAAAGTGGAGACAAACCATGTCCAGCCAAGACTCGACAAAATCCCGCATTTCGGATTCCGACTCGCAAGAAACACGCGAGTGGATGGACGCCTTGTCCGCCGTCATTCAGGCCGAAGGCCCTGAACGCGCCCACTTCTTGTTGGAGCAATTGCTCGAACATGCCCGTGGCAAAAGCATCGACATGCCGTTCTCGGCGAACACGGGCTACGTCAACACCATTGCCCCTGAAGACGAAGAGCGTTGCGCTGGCAACATCGAAATTGAAGAGCGTTTGCGCGCTTACATGCGTTGGAACGCCATGGCGATGGTGGTCAAGGCGAACCGCCATCACCCCGTTGATGGGGGCGATCTGGGCGGACACATTGGCTCCTTCGCCTCGCTGGCCCATTTGTTTGGCGCGGGCTTCAACCATTTTTGGCACGCAGAAAACGAGGCCATGCAACAAGGCGGCGACCTGTTGTACATCCAAGGCCACGTGTCGCCCGGCGTCTATGCCCGTGCTTACCTGGAAGGCCGTTTGACCGAAGAGCAGTTGCTGAACTTCCGCCAAGAAGTCGACGGCAAAGGCCTGTCGAGCTACCCGCACCCCAAATTGATGCCCGAGTTCTGGCAATTCCCCACCGTCTCCATGGGCCTGGGGCCGTTGATGGCCATCTACCAAGCGCGCTTTTTGAAATACCTGCACGCCCGTGGCATTGCCAACACAGAAAACCGCAAGGTTTGGGTTTTCTGCGGCGACGGTGAAATGGACGAAGTGGAGTCCTTGGGCGCGATCGGTTTAGCGGCCCGTGAAAACCTCGACAACTTGATCTTTGTGGTGAACTGCAATTTGCAGCGCTTGGACGGCCCGGTGCGTGGCAACGGCAAAATTGTTCAAGAGCTCGAAGGCGAATTCCGCGGCTCCGGTTGGAACGTCATCAAGCTGCTCTGGGGCAGCGATTGGGACGAACTCTTGGCCCGCGACAAAGACGGCGCTTTGCGCAAGATCATGATGGAAACCCTGGACGGCGACTACCAAGCCTTCAAGGCCAACGATGGCGCTTTTGTTCGCAAGAACTTCTTCGGCCGCGATCCGCGCACCTTGGAGATGGTCTCCAAGATGACCGACGAACAAATTTTTGCGCTGCGCCGAGGTGGCCACGACCCGCAAAAGGTCTACGCCGCCTACGCCGCAGCCGTCAAGCACAAGGGCCAACCCACGGTCTTGCTGATCAAGACCGTCAAAGGTTACGGCATGGGCAAATCGGGTGAAGGCAAGAACAACGTTCACCAAACCAAGAAGCTCACCGATGAAGACATCAAAATCTTCCGCGACCGCTTCAACATTCCAATTCCCGACAGCGAATTGCCGAACATTCCGTTCTACAAACCAGCCGACGACACCCCCGAAATGAAGTACCTCCACGAGCGCCGTCAGGCCTTGGGCGGCTACTTGCCTCACCGCCGCACCAAAGCGGACGAGCACTTCACTGTGCCCTCGCTGGAAGTCTTCAAGTCGGTCATGGAACCCACCCCCGAAGGCCGTGAGATTTCCACCACGCAAGCCTATGTGCGCTTCTTGACGCAATTGCTGCGCGACCAAGCCCTGGGCCCGCGCATCGTTCCGATTTTGGTGGACGAAGCCCGCACCTTTGGTATGGAAGGCTTGTTCCGTCAAATCGGCATTTACAACCCGGCAGGGCAGCAATACACCCCGGTCGATAAAGACCAGGTCATGTATTACCGCGAAGACAAAGCGGGGCAAATTCTGCAAGAAGGCATCAATGAAGCCGGCGGCATGTCGAGTTGGATCGCCGCCGCCACGAGCTACAGCACCAGCAACCGCATCATGGTGCCTTTCTATGTCTACTACTCGATGTTCGGCTTCCAGCGCATTGGCGACTTGGCCTGGGCTGCAGGCGACATGCAGGCTCGCGGCTTCTTGTTGGGCGGTACTTCGGGTCGCACGACCTTGAACGGAGAAGGCTTGCAGCACGAAGATGGCCACAGCCAAATTTTGGCCAACACCATTCCGAATTGCATCAGCTACGACCCCACCTTTGCGCATGAAGTGGGCGTCATCTTGCACCACGGTTTGAAGCGCATGGTGGAAAAGCAAGACAACGTCTTCTATTACCTGACGTTGTTGAACGAAAACTACGCCATGCCCGGTTTGACCCCTGGTACCGAAGAGCAAATCATCAAGGGCATGTACCTTTGCAAGCCTGGTGCTGACAACGACAAGCGCGTGCAATTGCTGGGCTCGGGCACGATCCTGCGCGAAAGCTTGGCGGCCCAAGAACTGCTCGCGGTCGATTGGGGCATTGCCGCCGACGTTTGGAGTTGCCCCAGCTTCAATGAATTGACCCGTGATGGTCAAGACGCGGAGCGCTTCAATTTGCTGCACCCGCTCGAAACACCCCGCGTGCCGTTTGTGACAAAACAGCTGTCGCAACTCAGCGGCCCCGTGGTCGCGTCGACCGACTACATGAAGGCCTATGCCGAACAGATTCGCTCTTTCATTCCGAAAGGCCGTTCTTACACCGTGCTGGGCACCGATGGTTTTGGTCGCAGTGACTTCCGCTACAAGTTGCGCGAACACTTCGAAGTGAACCGCCACTACATCGTCATTGCCGCCTTAAAAGCGTTGAGTGACGAGGGCAAATTGCCGGCAGCGAAGGTGGCGGAAGCCATCAAGAAATACGGCATTCAAGCCGACAAGATCAACCCGCTGTACGCCTAAAGACGGGAGAACAACATGGCATTGTTAGACATTCAAGTTCCCGATATTGGCGATTTTGACGCCGTGTCCGTCATCGAGGTGATGGTCAAAGTAGGCGATACGGTCAAGGCAGAACAATCCCTGATCACCGTCGAGTCCGATAAAGCGTCGATGGAAATTCCTTCCTCGCACGCTGGTGTGGTGAAAGAAATCAAGGTCAAACTGGGCGACAAAGTTTCTGAAGGCTCCGTTGTTGTGTCTTTAGAAGTAGCCGGTGAGGCTGCCTCCTCTTCAACTTCAACTTCTACTTCCGCGCCATCAGCACCAGCTGAATCGACTCAACCGACTCAACCTTCGCTCGTCCCCCAAGCCGTTTCAACTGCTGGCCCCGTGGAAGTGCGCGTGCCCGATATTGGTGACTTCAAAGACGTGGCGGTGATCGAGGTCTTGGTGAAAGTTGGCGACACGGTCAAGGCCGAGCAGTCGTTGATCACGGTGGAATCGGACAAAGCGTCGATGGAAATCCCCTCCTCAGCGGCCGGTGTCATCAAAGAGTTGCGCGTCAAGCTGGGCGACAAAGTCAACATCGGGGATGTGGTCTTGGTGCTGGAAGGCAGTGTCGCAGCACTGAGTGCGAACGGTGCGATCAGTGCGGTCAGTGCGGTCAGCGCTGCTGCCTCAACGCCCCCTGCGGCCTTGGCTGTGGCCACGGCGCCCACCTCCTCTGTCGCCGTGGCCGCGCCAGCGCACAACCCCACGGCCTTGGCTGTCGGTGTGCCCCACGCGTCTCCTTCGGTGCGCAAATTTGCCCGTGAATTGGGCGTGCCTTTGAACGAAGTCAAAGGCTCGGGTCAAAAGGGCCGCATCACGCAAACGGACGTGCAGCAATTCACGCGCTCGGTCATGGCCGGTGCTGTGCAGACCCTGGCGCAAGCGGCCAAAGCGCCAGCAACGGGTTCAGGTTCTGGCGGTGGAATCACAGGCGGTGGTGAGCTGAATTTGCTGCCGTGGCCCAAGGTTGACTTTGCCAAGTTCGGTCCGATTGAGCGCAAGGAAATGAGCCGCATCAAGAAGATCAGCGGCGCCAACCTCACCCGCAACGCCATTGTGATTCCAGCTGTCACAAACCACGACGACGCTGACATCACCGACCTCGAAGCTTTCCGCTTGTTGACCAACAAAGAAAATGAAAAGTCGGGCGTCAAGGTCACCATGCTCGCTTTCCTGATCAAGGCCTGCGTGGCCGCGTTGAAGAAATTCCCTGAGTTCAACAGCTCGTTGGATGCGGATTCAGACCATTCAGCGTTGATCTACAAGCAGTACTACCACATCGGTTTCGCAGCGGACACGCCCAATGGTTTGGTGGTTCCGGTCATCAAAGACGCCGACAAAAAAGGCGTTTTGCAAATCAGCCAAGAAATGGGCGAACTCGCCAAAAAAGCGCGCGATGGCAAGCTCGGTCCCGCCGACATGTCGGGCGCCAGCTTCACAATCTCGAGTTTGGGTGGCATTGGCGGGCGCTATTTCACGCCCATCATCAATGCGCCTGAAGTGGCCATTTTGGGCGTGTGCAAAAGCCAAATCGAACCCAAGTGGGACGGCAAGGCCTTCCAGCCCCGTTTGATGCTGCCGCTGTCCTTGACCTGGGATCACCGCGTGATCGACGGCGCTTCTGCCGCCCGTTTCAACGCTTTCTTGGGACAAATCTTGGCCGACTTCCGTCGCGTCTTGCTGTGAGGAATTGAAGATGGCACAAATCGACATTCAAGTTCCTGACATTGGCGACTTCGACGAAGTCACCGTGATTGAGTTGCTGGTGAAAGCCGGCGACCCCATCAAAGCAGAACAGTCTTTGATCACCGTCGAGTCCGACAAGGCCTCGATGGAAATCCCTTCATCTCACGCCGGCGTGGTGAAAGAACTCAAGGTCAAACTGGGCGACAAGGTGTCGGAGGGCACGCTGGTGCTGACCTTGGAAACCACCGAGACCGGCGCTCAAGCGTCGCCTGTCTCAGCGGCTACAACTTCATCTGCTCCTTCACCTTCACCTTCGCCAGCGTCGCAGGCATCTGCCCCCGTGGGCCAAAACGACGTCGAATGCGACTTGCTCGTTTTGGGCGGTGGCCCCGGTGGCTATTCAGCCGCTTTCCGCGCCGCTGATTTGGGCCTCAAAGTCGTCCTGGTCGAGCGCTATGCCACCTTGGGCGGGGTCTGCTTGAATGTGGGCTGTATTCCGTCCAAAGCCTTGCTGCACGTGGCGGCGGTCATGGACGAAGTGGCGCACTTTGCCGACTTGGGCGTGAACTTTGGTGAGCCGCAAGTCAACCTGGACAAACTGCGCGCGCACAAAGAAAAAGTGATCGGCAAGCTCACCGGCGGTTTGGCCGCCATGGGCAAGATGCGCAAGGTCACCGTGTTGCGTGGCACCGGTCACTTCTTGAGCCCGCACCAGTTGCAGGTCGAAGAAACCACTGGCGCAGCCCAGGAGAAAACCGGCAAAACCCAAACCGTGGGCTTCAAGAACGCCATCATCGCGGCGGGCTCGCAATCGGTTAAATTGCCCTTCATGCCTGAAGACCCGCGCGTGGTCGACTCCACCGGCGCTTTGGCGTTGAAAGAAGTGCCCAAGCGCATGTTGATATTGGGCGGCGGCATCATTGGCCTGGAAATGGGCACCGTCTACAGCACCCTCGGCGCCCGCTTGGACGTGGTGGAAATGATGGACGGCCTGATGCAAGGCGCTGACCGCGATTTGGTCAAAGTCTGGCAAAAAATGAACGCCCATCGCTTTGACAACATCCTGCTCAAAACCAAAACAGTGGGGGCCAAGGCGACGCCAGCCGGCATCGAGGTGACTTTCGAAGGCGAGGGCGCACCAGCGCCTCAAACCTACGACTTGGTGCTACAAGCCGTGGGCCGCTCGCCGAATGGCAAAAAAATCAGCGCCGACAAAGCCGGTGTGGCTGTGACCGATCGTGGCTTCATCGAGGTCGATATTCAGATGCGCACCAACGTGCCGCACATCTTTGCCATCGGCGACATCGTGGGTCAGCCCATGCTCGCGCACAAGGCGGTGCACGAAGCCCACGTGGCGGCAGAAGTCATCGCGGGTGAGCAAAAGGGCGACAAAGCGTTGGCCAGCGCGGCCTTCAATGCCCGCGTGATCCCCAGCGTGGCCTACACCGACCCCGAAGTGGCTTGGGTGGGTTTGACCGAAGACCAAGCCAAGGCACAAGGCATCAAGGTTAAAAAGGGCTTGTTTCCTTGGAACGCCTCCGGCCGCGCCATTGCCAACGGCCGAGACGAAGGCTTCACCAAACTCTTGTTTGACGCTGAAACCCACCGCATTTTGGGCGGTGGCATGGTGGGCACCCACGCCGGTGACATGATTGGCGAAGTGGCCTTGGCGATTGAAATGGGCGCAGATGAAATCGACATCGGCAAAACCATTCACCCGCACCCCACCTTGGGCGAATCGATTGGCTTGGCTGCAGAGGCCGCTCATGGCAGTTGTACGGATTTGCCGCCCGTAAAGCGCTAAGCTAAGCGCAACCACCCCAAAAAAGCCCCCTTAGAAGACCCTTTAGAAGCCCCTTTTGAACAGTGGTTCAAAGGGGCTTTTTTTAAGCGTTCTGTTGGGGGACAGACTCAGTTGGCGTTGCCCAATTCAACGCCGTCGTTGTCGCTGCGTTTGGCGGGCAAGCTCGGCACGCGCCGCGCGCCGTCAAAACGGCGCTGCCAATAGGCTTGGCGCAAATCATCGACGCGGACACTTTCACCCGGTTTGGGTGAGTGGATGAACTTGTTGTCGCCAATGTAAATGCCGACATGGCTGAATGCGTGGCGCATGGTGTTAAAAAACACCAGGTCGCCAGGCTGCAGCTCTCGCTTGTCGATCTTTTGGGTTTCTGCCGCTTGTTGGGACGCTTTTCGGGGCAATAACTTGCCGGCAGTCTGGTCAAAAACGGCGCGCACAAAGCCGCTGCAATCAAAACCAATTTCAGGGTTGGTGCCACCACGGCGATAAGGGACCCCCAAAAACGCCATGGCATTGCCAACCAAATCAGAGGCGCGTTCACTCAACGATTGGCGAAGTTGATTGACTTGATCCAGAACGCCTTGTTCTTGGAGAAGTTTTTCGACGTCATCGATGGGTTGGGTCGGTGCGGCCGTGGCATTCAGGGCCACTAAACAAGTGACCCAAGTTAACCACCTCGTCCACCGGGGGCGAGACAAATACATGGCGGGTATCATAACGGCGAGGGGTTTTTTTGTCACTTTCTATCTGCCCAGCGGCAGGCCAATTTCCCCCTCCATTTTTGATTCCCCTCTCCCTATTTAAAAGAACAGGTCACGCCATGTTGTTGCAAGCCGATGAAAGCCAGTTGGTGCTGGTCGACTACCAAAGCCGCTTGATGCCGGCGATCCACGAGGGAGAGTCCGTCTTGGCGCAGGCGCGCAAATTGGCCAAAACGGCCCAACTGTTGCAAGTGCCCATTTGGGGCACCGAACAAAACCCCTCTGGGTTGGGTGAGAACGATCCGGCGCTCAAAGCCTTGTGTCAGCGCACGCTGGCCAAAATGCACTTCAGTGCGGCTGAAGAAGGCTTGGGGGAGTGGCTGCGCCCACCGGCCAAAGCGCCAGCCGGCAATGCACGCAGCCTGCCCAAACATTTACAAAAAGCAGTACCGAACAACGGAAAAGCCGCTGAGCGCCAAGCGATTGTGATCGCCGGTGTTGAAGCCCATATTTGCTTGTTGCAAACGGCGCTTGATTTGATGGACGACGAATTCGAAGTGTGGGTCGTCACCGACGCTTGTGGCTCGCGCAGCGTGCGCAACCAAGACGCCGCCTTCGACCGTCTGGCCGGTGCGGGTGCTGAATTGGTCACCACCGAGATGGTCATTTTTGAGTGGCTTCAAACCGCCGAGCATCCTCAGTTCAAAGAAATTCAGTCCCTGGTCAAGTCAGCTTCGTGACAAAAACATTTCTGATAATGGAAAGTGAACACCCCATCACCGACCATTATTAGGAGTTTGTCACCATGACCTACCGCCAATTCCATGCGCGTTCACTGAAAGAGCGTGACGCCTTTTGGACCGAACAAGCGGCTTTGATCGATTGGCAGCAAACCCCTCAGCAAGTCTGTGATTACAGCAATCCACCGTTTGCCAGGTGGTTTGTCGGTGGCACCACCAACTTGTGTCACAACGCGGTCGACCGTCATTTGGCGCAACAGGCCGATCAAAACGCGCTGATTGCGGTGTCAACCGAAACAGAAACCGAACGGGTTTATTCTTTCAAAGAATTGCACGCCGAAGTCCAGCGCATGGCCGCGGCCCTGCAGAGCTTGGGCGTGGGGCAGGGCGACCGGGTTTTGGTTTACATGCCCATGATTGCCGAGGCGGTTTTTGCCATGTTGGCCTGCGCTCGGTTGGGGGCCATTCACTCGGTTGTTTTTGGTGGGTTTGCCTCGGGTTCACTGGCTTCGCGCATCGACGATGCAGCGCCCAAGGTGATTGTGAGCGCCGACGCCGGTTCACGAGGCGGCAAAGTGGTGCCCTACAAACCCCTGTTGGACGAGGCCATTGTTTTGGCCCACAACAAACCTCAAAGCGTGTTGATGATCGACCGTGGTTTGACCGCTTTTGACAAAGTGCCCGGCCGCGATGTCGATTGGGCCCCTTTGCGTGAGCAATTCGCCAACACCGTGGTCCCCTGTGTTTGGGTCGAATCGACGCAGCCCAGCTACACGCTTTACACCAGCGGCACGACTGGAAAACCGAAGGGCGTGCAGCGCGACACCGGCGGCTACGCCGTGGCCTTGGCGGCCAGCATGAAGTCGATTTTCCAAGGACAAAGCGGCGAAACTTATTTTTGCACCAGCGACATTGGCTGGGTCGTGGGCCACAGCTACATTGTGTACGGCCCCCTGATTGCGGGCATGGCCACGATCGTTTATGAGGGCTTACCGACCCGTCCCGACGCCGGCATCTGGTGGTCCATGGTCGAAAAATACAAAGTCAGCCGGATGTTTAGTGCGCCGACCGCCATTCGGGTGCTCAAAAAGCAAGACCCCGCACTCCTGCAAAAGTACGACATCAGCAGCTTGAAGGCCCTGTATTTGGCCGGCGAGCCGCTGGACGAGCCGACCGCCCAATGGATCAGCAGTGCCTTGAATGTGCCCATCATCGACAACTACTGGCAAACCGAATCAGGCTGGCCGATCTTGACCCTCGCCAATGGCATTGAGGCACAAAAATCAAAATTTGGCAGCCCCGGTTTGGCCATGTACGGTTACGACGTCAAGCTGTTCGACGAAACCACCGGCGAAGAGTTGATCGGGCCGAATCAAAAAGGCGTGGTCGGCATCGAAGGCCCGTTGCCTCCCGGTTGCCTGCAAACCGTCTGGCGCGACGATGCCCGTTTTGTGAACACCTATTGGAAGAGCATCCCCAACCGCTTGGCCTACAGTACCTTTGACTGGGGCATTCGCGATGAAGACGGCTACTTCTTTATTTTGGGTCGGACCGACGACGTGATCAACGTCGCGGGTCACCGATTGGGCACCCGAGAAATTGAAGAAAGTCTTTCCAGCCATGCCAATGTGGCCGAGGTGGCCGTGGTCGGGATTGCGGACAAGCTCAAAGGTCAAGTGGCAATTGCTTTTGTAATCGCCAAAGACACCAGCCATTTAAACGATGACGCCGCCAAATTGAAGCTCGAGGGGGCGCTCATGAAAGTGGTGGACAACGACCTGGGCGCAGTGGCCCGCCCCGCCCGTGTCTTCATTGTCAATGGCTTGCCAAAAACACGCAGTGGCAAGTTGCTGCGCCGGGCTTTGCAGGCGGTGGCTGAAGGTCGCGATCCAGGCGATTTGACGACCATGGACGACCCAACTCCCTTGCTCTTGATCAAAGAAATGTTGACACCCACCCAGGCTTGAACCTCACGGCAGGGGCGTCACGATGATTGCCTAAAATGGTGTTTTCAACAGCTTATTTTTAGCCCCCTTCGCCATGACCTTGAACCCCAGCATTTTCAAAGCCTACGACATTCGTGGCATCGTCCCCAGCACCTTGAACGAGGACGTGGCCCGGGGCCTTGGATTGGCATTTGGCGCAGCGGCCTTGGCCAAGGGTGAAAAGACGGTGGCGGTTGGCCGCGATGGTCGTTTGAGCGGCCCCAGTCTCTCAGCGGCCCTGATGCAGGGCTTGGTTGCTGCGGGTGTTGACGTCATTGACGTGGGCATGGTCACCACGCCCATGCTTTATTTTGCGGCGAGCACGCTGTGCCAAAGCGGTATTCAAGTCACCGGCAGCCACAATCCCAAAGATTACAACGGCTTCAAAATGGTCTTGGCGGGCAAGGCCATTTACGGCGAAGAAATTCAAGGTTTGCGCCGCGCCATGGAGGGGGATGCTTCCGCTCAAGCCGCGCTGCAAAAACCCGGCGGCAGCTTGCGACATCAAGACATTGGCGACGCTTACCGCGAGCGCATTGTGGGCGACATCCAGCTCAGCCGCCCCATGAAGATCGTCGTTGATTCAGGCAATGGGGTGGCCGGTGCGAGCGCGCCCGCCATTTTCAAAGCCTTGGGCTGCGAGGTCATTGAATTGTTCAGCGAGGTGGATGGCCACTTTCCGAACCACCACCCCGACCCCAGCAAACCCGAAAACTTGGTTGACCTGATGGCCGCTTTAAAAAGCACTGGCGCTGAATTGGGTTTGGCTTTTGACGGCGACGGCGATCGCCTTGGCATCGTCACCCATGACGGCCAAAACATCTTCCCCGATCGCCAAATGATGCTCTTTGCTCAAGATGTGTTGTCCCGCGTGCCTGGTGGCGAAATCGTCTACGACGTCAAGTGCAGTCAACGTCTGGCGCCCGCCATTGAAGCCGCTGGGGGGGTGCCGGTGATGTTCAAAACAGGGCACTCGCTCATCAAAGCACGCATGCGCGAAAGCCAAAATCCCAACGGCGCGCCCTTGGGTGGCGAAATGAGCGGCCACATCTTTTTCAAAGAACGTTGGTACGGTTTTGACGACGGCACCTACGCGGGTTGCCGTTTGCTTGAAATTGTGAGCCGCGCACCCGATGCGAATGCGGTGCTCAACGCCTTGCCGCAAAGCCACGCCACGCCTGAGTTGAATGTGGCCTGCCAAGAAGGCGAACCCCACGCGCTGACCGCCCAGTTGCAGGCTTTGGCGCCTGAATTTGTGAAAAACCAAACGGCCACAGTCTCCACCCTGGACGGTTTGCGCATCGACTGGGCCGATGGCTTTGGTTTGATCCGCGCGTCCAACACCACGCCGGTTTTGGTGTTGCGTTTTGAAGGTCAAACTGAAGCGGCCTTGCAGCGCATTCAGCACGACATGCTGGCCCTGTTGCAACAAGTCAAACCAGGCGCGCAAGTCGGGGCAGCGGCCCATTGAGAGCCCTGCACGCGGTCTTGCAGGCTTTGGGCTTGCAAGCCTATTCTTTGCTGATGACCTTGGTGCAGCCTTTTTTGCTGCTCAAGCTCAACCGCCGCGCGGCGGCCGAGCCCTTGTATGGTCAACACAAGGCCGAGCGGTTCGGTTTTTATCGCCAGCTTCCAAAATCAAGCCAAGGTGTTAACGCTGGATCGGTTGCGCCTTCAGGCTGTGTTTGGGTCCATGCGGTGTCGCTGGGCGAGACCCATGCCGCTCAAATCTTGATCGAGCATTTGCGGGCGGAGTGGTCCAAACGGGGCTGGCCCTTTCGACTCTTGCTGACCCACGGCACCGCCACGGGCCGCGAGGCCGGGCAGGCTTTGCTCCAAGCGGGCGATGTGCAAGTTTGGCAGCCTTGGGATTCGCCGGGTGCGGTGAAGCGGTTTTTAAAACACTTCAGACCCTCAATGGGGTTTTTGATAGAGACCGAAGTCTGGCCCAACTACGTGCAGCAAGCCCAAAAAATCGGGCTGCCCTTGGTTTTGGCCAATGCCCGTATGAGCCCCCGCTCCTATGAAAAAGCCAAACGCTGGCAACGCTTAAGCGAACCCATTTATGCAGCCTTGAGCGCGGTCTGGGCGCAAACGCGCGAAGACGCCCAGCGCTTGGTAGACTTGGGCGTGCCCAGTGCCTTGGTGCTCGGCAACCTCAAATACGACGCACAACCGAATACGGCCTTGAGGGATCAAGGCCGAGCGGTTCGCCAAGCTTGGACTGCTCAAACCGATCGGCAAGTGGTGGTCTTGGCCAGTTCACGCGAGGGCGAGGAAGCCCTTTGGCTAGAGGCCTTGAAACTTTTAACGGCGGCCCAACAAGACGCGGGCGACGCCGGCTTGACACGCATTCAATGGCTGATCGTGCCGCGCCACCCCCAGCGATTTGAGGAAGTGGCCCGACTGATTCAAGACGCCGGTTTGAGCGTCAGTCGCCGCAGCGAATGGGGCAACCCGAACTTAAGGGAATCATCAGCGGTCAGAACGCCGCTCACACCCCCGCTCACAGACGTGTGGTTGGGCGACACCATGGGCGAAATGGCCTTTTATTATGGGCTCTCACACGTGGCTTTGCTGGGGGGGAGTTTTGGCAATTGGGGCGGACAAAACTTGATTGAAGCCGCCGCCTGCGGCTGCCCCGTGATCATGGGGCCGAACACGTTTAACTTTGAAGACGCTGCCGATCAAGCCATCGCTGCAGGTGCCGGCTTTCGGGTCGGTAGCATGGACGAAGCGTTGTTGCGCACTTGGGGCTTGTTGACGGCGACGCCTTTGAAGAACCTGAGTTCGGTTGAGCAAGCTTCAGCGGCCGCCTTGGTTTATGCCAAATCACACCGCGGCGCCGGGCAGCGGATGGCGACCTATGCGGCCGCCTTGGCGGCGACGTCTAAACGCCAAAAAGGGGTTTGATTAAATAGGCGGAACTAATATCGCGGAACTAATATCGCGGAACTAATATCGAGGAATATTGGGGTCCACCAGAGCCGACCAAGCGTCGATGCCGCCTTCGATATTGGCCACCTGGGTGAAGCCTTGTTGCACCAAAAAAGAAGCGACCCGCAGGCTTCGGGCGCCGTGGTGGCACAGGCAGGCCACGGGCACTTCGGCCGACAGCTCGGTGAGTCGTTGGGGAATTTGCCCCATGGGGATGTTCACCCATTCAAAGCCCGGGCTGGGTTCGGTGGTGTTCACACTGGCCGTATTTAACTCCCAGGGTTCGCGAACATCCAAGAGAACCGCTTTGGGCAAACCCGTGCTGGCGAGCCATGCGGCTATATCGGTGGGTGGTATGCGGTCGATCACAGCGTGGTCTATTTCAGCGTCAAAATCAGAAATGGAATTGGCTGGGCTCTTTAAAGCCAATCAAGCGAGGCGCCAAAGTGTCCCAAGGCTGAGCCACTTCAAAAGTCTGGCTACCAGTATGCGTCACGAATTGGCCACGCATCACGGGGTCTTGACCGACGATGGCAAACAAACGGCCGCCCGGGGCCAGCTGGTTGAGCAAAGCGCTGGGCACTTCAGGCACGGAGCCGCTCAAAACGATCACATCAAAGGGGGCCTCATTCAAAGCGCCCTTAGAGCCATCGGCCAAACGCACTTCCACATTGGACATTTGGGCGCTGGACAAACGGCGTTTGGCGTACTCGAACAGAATGGGGTTGACTTCGAGGGTCAGCACGCTGGCGCTGAGGTGGCCGAGCAAGGCCGCCATGAAGCCGGAGCCCGTGCCCACCTCCAAAACGCGATCGGTGGGTTTCAAGTTCAAGTCGTTCAGAATGCGCGCCTCCACTTTGGGCGTCAGCATGCACTGGCCTTCAGGCAGGGGAATTTCCATGTCGGCAAAGGCGAGCTCTTTGTAGGCATCCGGCACAAAGTCATTTCGGTGGACACGGCCCAACAACTCAAGCACCTGTGGTTTGTTCACATCCCAAGGTCGGATTTGTTGCTCGATCATGTTGAAACGGG
>CAILKX010000144.1 GCA_903834975.1 uncultured Curvibacter sp. | reverse complement strand
TGAACCAAAAATTGGGCCAACGCATCGCCGACGAATGTGTCAGCCCCCAACAGGCCCTGGTGGCCCAAGCCATGCGCAGCGGACCACCCAGCCGTTTATTGGACTGACCCCCTTTTTTTCCCCCTTTTATTTTGTTTTTGTACGAGGAGAAAACCATGTTGCAAGCCTACCGCCAACACGAAGCCGAGCGCGCCGCGCTGGGCATTCCGCCACTGCCTTTGGACGCCAAACAGGTGGCCGAATTGATCGAACTGATCAAGAACCCACCCCACGGCACCGAAGCCTTTTTGTTGGACCTGCTGACCCACCGCGTCCCCCCCGGCGTGGACGACGCCGCCAAGGTCAAGGCCAGCTTCCTGGCTGCTGTCGCACATGGTGATTTCCCCGTCGCTTTGATCTCCAAAGCCAAGGCCACCGAGCTGCTCGGCACCATGGTCGGTGGTTACAACGTCAAGCCCTTGATCGACTTGTTGGACGATCCCGAAGTGGCCGGTGTGGCCGCGGAAGGCCTGAAGAAAACCTTGTTGATGTTTGACTTTTTCCACGACGTCGCTGAAAAGGCCAAGGCCGGCAACGCCAAGGCCAAAGAAGTCATTCAAAGTTGGGCCGAAGCCGAGTGGTTCACCAGCCGCCCTGAAGTGGAGAAAAAAATCACCGTCACCGTTTTCAAGGTGCCTGGCGAAACCAATACCGACGACTTGTCGCCCGCGCCCGACGCCTGGAGCCGCCCCGACATTCCGTTGCACTATTTGGCGATGCTCAAGAACACCCGCCCCGACGCTGCCTTCAAGCCCGAAGAAGACGGCAAGCGTGGCCCCATGCAATTCATCGAAGACCTGAAGAAAAAAGGCAACTTGGTGGCCTACGTGGGCGACGTGGTCGGCACCGGTTCAAGCCGCAAATCGGCCACCAACAGCGTCATTTGGGCCACTGGCCAAGACATTCCATTTGTGCCCAATAAACGCTTTGGCGGCGTGACGTTGGGCGGCAAAATTGCCCCCATCTTTTTCAACACGCAAGAAGACTCTGGCTCTTTGCCCATTGAAGTCGATGTGTCCAAGCTCGAAATGGGCGACGTGATCGACGTTTTGCCCTACGAAGGCAAGCTGGTCAAAGACGGCGCCACCGTGGCCGAGTTCAAACTCAAGAGCGAGGTGTTGTTTGACGAAGTGCGCGCTGGCGGCCGCATCAACTTGATCATTGGCCGCTCGTTGACCGCCAAGGCCCGCGAATTTTTGGGCTTGCCCGCGTCGACCTTGTTCCGCTTGCCCACGCCCCCGGTCGCCACCAAAGCCGGCTTCACGCTGGCGCAAAAAATGGTCGGTCGTGCGGTGGGTTTGCCCGAAGGCCAAGGCGTTCGCCCCGGCACTTATTGCGAACCCAAAATGACCACGGTCGGCTCGCAAGACACCACGGGCCCCATGACCCGCGACGAGCTGAAAGACTTGGCTTGCCTGGGCTTCAGCGCCGACATGGTGATGCAGTCTTTCTGCCACACCGCGGCTTATCCCAAGCCCGTGGACGTCAAAACCCACCGTGAATTGCCCAACTTCATCAGCAACCGCGGCGGCGTGGCCCTGCGTCCCGGCGACGGCGTGATCCACAGCTGGTTGAACCGTCTGTTGCTGCCCGACACCGTCGGCACCGGCGGCGATTCGCATACCCGTTTCCCCATCGGCATTTCATTCCCTGCGGGTTCAGGCTTGGTGGCCTTTGGTGCCGCCACCGGCGTGATGCCTTTGGACATGCCCGAATCGGTTTTGGTGCGCTTCAAGGGTGAAATGCAACCCGGCGTGACCTTGCGCGATTTGGTGCACGCGATTCCTTTGTACGCCATCAAGGCCGGTTTGTTGACCGTGGCCAAGGCGGGCAAAAAGAACGTGTTCTCGGGCCGCATTTTGGAAATCGAAGGCCTGCCCAACTTGAAAGTTGAACAAGCCTTTGAATTGTCCGATGCCTCCGCCGAACGCTCTGCCGCGGGCTGCACCATCAAGCTGAACCCCGAGCCGGTCAAAGAGTATTTGGCCAGCAATATTGTGTTGATGAAGAACATGATCGCCGACGGTTATGCCGACGCCCGCACCCTGGCGCGCCGCATCGAAAAGGTCGAAGCCTGGTTGGCCAACCCCAACCTGCTTGAGGCCGATCAAGACGCCGAATACGCCGCCGTGATCGAGATCGATTTGGCCGACATCAAAGAGCCCATTCTGTGCTGCCCCAACGACCCTGACGACGCCAAGACCCTGTCTGACGTGGCTGGCACCAAGATCGACGAGGCCTTCATTGGCTCTTGCATGACCAACATTGGTCACTTCCGCGCTGCTGCTAAATTGTTGGGCAACCAACGGGACATTCCTGTCAAGCTGTGGGTGGCCCCACCGACCAAAATGGACCAAAGCGAGCTGATCAAAGAAGGCCACTACGCGGCTTTCGGCAACGCGGGTGCCCGCACCGAAATGCCTGGCTGCTCCTTGTGCATGGGCAACCAAGCGCAAGTGCGCGAAGGCGCGACCGTGGTCTCCACCTCGACCCGGAACTTCCCGAACCGCTTGGGCAAAAACACCAACGTCTACTTGGCCTCGGCCGAGTTGGCCGCGATTGCCTCCAAGCTGGGGCACATCCCCACCGTGGCCGAATACCATGAAGCCATGGGCGTGGTCAACAAAGACGGCGCTGCCATCTACAAGTACCTGAATTTCAACCAAATTCAAGAGTACGCCGACGTGGCAGCTGGCGTCACCGCTTGAGGCTTTTCATCCAGCCCTTTCAATAAGCGTTAAGCCCCTGAGAAACCCCGTTGGCCTTTGGTCAACGGGGTTTTTGTTTTTGCTTTCGACCGTTGCAAAGCGTTGCTTTTTTGGGGCTTCATTTAGGGCTTCTGACCTCTAGACTGATCTTGGTAATTTTTTCAACCAGATTTTGAGGAATGAAGATGAAACAAAAAATGCGTACCCCCGTTCGCCTGTTATTGGCCAGTGTTGCCTTGTTGTCGTTCGGCGTCGTCACAACGCCCGCCTTTGCCCAGACCCAAGACGGCAGCCGCCCGCCTGTACAAATCAAAGACGCGCGCATCACCAGCGATACCTTGACCACTCAGCTCAAAGTGGTGAGTGTGGATGCTGAAAAACGCCTGATTGTGCTGCGCACCGGCGACGAAACCCTGATCCGTTTTGGCGTGCGCCAAAGTGTGCCTCTCAACCACATCAAAGCCGGTGATCTGGTTGACGTGACTTTTGTGGTTTCTGAGTTGGTCGCTTTGACCAGCGCTGACCCGGGCTTGCGCAAGGCCGAAGTCTCTGAAGAAAGAATGCCGGATGGCTCCTTCACCAATGTTTCATTGGCGGAAACCTATTCGGTTTTTGCGATTGACAAGGCCAATAAGAAGATTCAACTGCACAATGCCTTTGACCAAACCGCTTGGATCAAAGTGAACAACCCCAGCGTCTTCAAAGACGCCAAGGTCGGCGACAAAGTGCGTGTCTTGTTGTCGCTGTCTGAAGTGGCCGACATCAAGCC
>CAILKX010000143.1 GCA_903834975.1 uncultured Curvibacter sp. | reverse complement strand
CCTGCCTCCCACACCCTGCTGATGATCGAAGACGACACCCGTCTGGCGGACATGGTGACGGCTTATTTGGCGCCCTCGGGTTTTGAAGTCATCCACAAAACCCACGGGGCTGAAGGCCTGGCTTTTTTGAGACAGATCGCGGGGCAAATCACGGGGCAGAGCGCCGGGCAAAGCGCCGGGCAAAGCGGCGGACATTCACCAACGCTGGTGGTGCTCGACTTGATGCTGCCCGATGCGGACGGCCTGGAAATTTGCCGTCAATTGCGCGCCCTGCCAAGCCCCCTGAACCAATTGCCCGTCCTGATGTTATCGGCCAAAGGCGACCCGATGGACCGCGTTATTGGACTGGAACTCGGTGCCGACGATTACCTGGCCAAGCCCTTTGAGCCGCGAGAGTTGTTGGCCCGCATCCGCGCGCTGCTGCGTCGCCACAGCGAAGGCAAAAATACCCCCTCCGAACACCTGATGTCATTTGGTTCTTTGGAGATTGACCGAGACGCACGCCAAGTTCTTTTGTCCGGCGCGTTGTGCGACCTGACTTCTTATCAATTTGATTTGCTGGTCGCGCTGGCCGAACGCGCAGGGCGGGTGCTGTCGCGCGACCAAATCATGGAGGCGGTCCGCGGGCGAGAACTCGAGGCCTTTGACCGCTCGATTGATGTGCACATTGGCCGCATCCGCCAAGCCATTGAGTTCGATGTGAAAAATCCAAAACGAATTTTGACCGTGCGCGGCGTGGGCTATGTTTTTGCCAAACAACAAGACTGATAAAACGATGCCGAATCGCCCAGTCGGCTCCGACTCAAAAAGGCTGGCTAAAGGGTTGGCAAAAGGGTCGGCAAAAGGGCTGGCCAAAGGGTTGGCCAACGCCTTGCCCAGCCCCTTACCGCCTCAACAGAACACTTGGCAGCGCCTCACCCGGCAATTGTCGGTGCGCATTTGGCTGGCCGTCTTGGGCATCATGTCGGTCTTGATTTTGTTGGTGGGCGGGGCCTACCACTTGGCAGGCGAAAACCGCCCCCCGATGCGCGAGGTGGTGGTGCGCAACGACGCCGGCGAGGTCGTTGGTACAGGCCTTTTGATCCGACGCGGCAGCCGTTTACCGTCGGCGAACCCGAGCAACCCCAGCCCGAGCTTGGCGACTGCCAGTTCGACCATGTCGTCGACAACAGCAACGTCAACGGCAAAGGCAAAGGCAACGCCCACGACAACAACCCCTTCATCAGAAATTGCATCACCCACGAAAACTGACCCGCTTCCTTCTCACGGTTCTGACGGCCCTGAATTCATCGTCGCCATGAACGACGGCACGAGCCTGCACCTTCATCTGCCAAGGCCAGGGCCGCGCCCCAATAACCGCTTGAATGGTTTTGGCTTTTTGACGATTTTGCTCATGGTCGGCGTGGCTGTGGCCTTGGCCACCTACCCGATCATGCGCAAGCTGACGCGCCGTCTGGAAGCCCTACAAACTGGCGTCGAGCATTGGGGCGAGGGTCATCTGTCGGCTCGGGTTCAGGTCCATGGCCACGACGAAGTCGCCTTTTTGGCAGAAAAATTCAATCAAGCGGCGGAGCGGCTGGAGCGCTTGGTTCAAAGCCACAAAGCCTTGTTGGCGAACGCCTCGCACGAATTGCGCTCGCCCCTGACCCGCATCCGCATGGCCTTGTCGATGGGTGAACAAGCCCTCAGCCCGACGCTGCAAGCAGAAGCGCAAAGAAGCCTCCAAGAGCTGGATACCTTGATCGAAGAAATCTTATTGGCCAGCCGCCTCGACGCCAAAGAGGTCGACCTTGGGGCCGCTGAAGTCATTGACCTCACCGGCTTGGCCGCTGAAGTCTGCGCCGATTTCAACGCCAACCTGATTCCTTGCCCCTCGCCAACCGAGGTGTGTGTGAAAGGAACCCCCAAACTGTTACGCCGGGCGATCCGCAATTTGTTGGAAAACGGGCAACGCCATGGACAGCGATCAACCCCCACAGAGGTCAAGGGTGGCCCAAGCGACCCCACTGCCGCAAGCGACCAAACTGAAGACCGTGTTGCAGCGGCCTTGACGGTGACGCTTCGCGTCGAATCCCACCCAACAGCCGATACGGGCAACGTTTGGGCCATGCTGTCGGTGAGTGACCAAGGCCCCGGCGTGCCCGATGCCTACAAGAGCCAAATTTTTGAGCCTTTTTTCCGCTTGCCCGGCGCCAGCGAATCTTCAGGGGGTGTGGGCTTGGGGTTGGCCTTGGTGAAGTCGATTGCCGAACGCCACGGCGGCGAGGTCAGGTGCGAAGACAACCCCAGCGGCGGGGCTCAATTTGTCTTGAAGTTGCCCCTGATCAGGCCCTAATCAGCCCCTGATAGGCCCGAGCCTCAATGGCCGTGGGCCACCACTTCGCCGGCTTTGAGCTGGTAAACCGTGCCGCAATAAGAGCACTTGGCGCTGCCGGTGTGGGCCACGTCCAAATAGACCTTGGGGTGGCTGTTCCACAAGGCCATTTGCGCTTTGGGGTTGGGGCAAAAAACGCCGCCTTGGGCATTCAAATCGGTGGCCAACAATTCAACAGGCGGTTTGGTTTTTGAGTTGCTCATGGGAACCTCAAGAAAAAGGGGAACCGTTTTAGACGACTTAAACCGCGGTCAGCCAGTGGGCGTACCGGGGGTTACGGCCATTGACGATGTCAAAGAAGGCGGTTTGAATTTTTTCGGTGATGGGGCCGCGTGAACCGATGCCAATTTCAATCCGATCGAGTTCGCGAATCGGCGTCACTTCCGCCGCGGTGCCGGTGAAGAAGGCTTCGTCGGCGATGTAAACCTCGTCACGGGTGATGCGCTTTTGCACAATCTCAAGGCCCAAGTCTTTGGCAATGGCGAACACCGTGTTGCGGGTGATGCCGTTCAATGCCCCTGTTGACAAGTCAGGGGTGTAAATGACCCCGTTTTTCACCACAAAAATGTTTTCGCCCGCGCCTTCAGACACAAAGCCAGAAGCGTCGAGCAACAAGGCCTCGTCGTAACCGTCGTCGGTGGCTTCCATGTTGGCCAAAATGGAATTGGTGTAATTGCTGACCGCTTTGGCTTGGGTCATGGTGATGTTGACGTGGTGGCGGGTATAGCTCGAAGTTTTGACGCGAATGCCCCGCTTCAAGCCTTCTTCGCCCAAGTAAGCGCCCCAAGCCCAAGCCGCGACCATCAAATGAATTTTGTTGCCCTTGGGTGAAACGCCCAGTTTTTCAGAGCCGATCCAAGACAAGGGGCGCAGGTAACAGCTTTCAAGCTGGTTGGCACGCACCACGTCGATTTGCGCTTGGTTGGCCTCTTCTTGGGTGAAGGGCAGCTTCATGCGCAAAATTTTGGCGCTGTTGAACAAGCGTTCGGTGTGCTCTTGCAAGCGAAAAATCGCCGTACCGTTGACGGTGTTGTAGGCACGCACGCCTTCAAAGACGCCGCAGCCATAGTGCAGTGTGTGACTCAGCACATGGATTTTGGCGTCACGCCATTCGACCATTTGGCCGTCGATCCAAATTTTGCCGTCGCGGTCGTCCAGTGGCGGTAGGGTGCTCATGCGCGTCATTCCTTTTTTCTTGAATGGG
>CAILKX010000142.1 GCA_903834975.1 uncultured Curvibacter sp. | reverse complement strand
TATTTAGACGCTGGGGCCCAGTTTGTTGCGGTCGGCGTGGACACCACCTTGCTGGTGCGCGCCGCGACCGATTTAGCGGCCGCCTTTAAGGGTGATCCCGCCGTGAAGCGTTCAGGCGCCAACGCCTCGGCGCAAGCCCCCGTTGATTCATCGCCCCGGGTTTATTGAGTGCACGGAGTGATTTGAAACAGGAGCGCCCGGTTTGTCCCCTCCGCTGACCCACCGCAATCTACCGCAGCTGATTCTGAAGGCCCGCGAAAAACTGCTAGGCCACTTTCGGCCCCTGATTTCGCACTTTGATTTGACCGAACAGCAGTGGCGAATTTTGAGAACGCTCGGCGAGATGAAGCAACTCGAGCCGCGCCAGATTGGCGAGTCATGCCACATCCAGAGCCCCAGCTTGGCCGGCGTGCTCGCACGCATGGAAGAAAATGGACTCATCACCCGAACGCGCTTCGAGACCGATCAGCGTCGGGTCACCGTCGGGCTGACGGCGAAGGGACAAGGCGTGGTGGATGAACTCAGCCCCCTGATCAGAGCCCAATACCAAGTGATTGAGCAATCCTTTGGCCCCGAGTTGATCCGTGAACTCTATGCCCTCATGGACCGGGTGCTGGAGGTCGATGACCAAGCCATTCCCAAGCTCCCTTTGCCCAAAAGGAAACGGAGCCCCTCAAAACCAGTTAAAGCACTTCAAAGAAACGCATGATCACCCGATCAGGCTCTCTGGCGCCGGTTCCGATGAACAGCCTCTCACTGATCCAAGCCAGTGACTTGGAGGCCGTTTCAAATTGCGGCGTACAGCGGAAATAAACCTGCTGAGGATCGACCGGTTCGCCACGAATCAAGCGCCCCATCACCTCTGGAGAGGCGGTGCGAACGGCTCTGTTTTGCACAAAAATCAAATCGCCGGCATCGGTTTCCAAAACGTAGCGCGCGTCCAATTCTGACAAGGTGGGGTTCACGATCATCTGAAAATCAGCGCCCCCGGGCAACACCCGGGCCATCCACCCTTGTCCCTGCACCTCGCCGCCCAAAATAGCAATGACTCTGCGTTGTCCATGCACCGTCATGCCCACGTCTTGTGGCCTGTCGACCTGGACATTCAGGTCGGCGAAAAATTTGAGTTCTGGAGTCAGCAGCGTGTTCATAAGAAGTGATGAAACCGAGGTGAAGGGCGAGTTGAAGGAATTAGGTGCAGGTATTTTCCCTGAAGTGACTGGTTTTTGATTGACGCCGGTCGAGAATGTTTTGACACTGGAAGTCGGTTAACCAAGGGTTAATGAAAGGCTGGCTTAGGAGGCAAGCATGTGGTTAAAAAATTGTTGGTACGTTGTGGCATGGGATCACGAAATTCCCCAAGCCCATGAAGACAAGTTGTTCACCAGAAAAGTTTTGAATGAGCCCATTCTGGTCTACCGAACCAGCGACCATCAACTGGTCGCCATCGCCGACAAGTGTTGCCATCGGCATGCGCCTTTGTCGACAGGCAAACGTGAAGGCGACAGCGTACGCTGTGGCTATCACGGCCTGTTGTTTGACCAGACCGGCCAATGTCAAGAAGTCCCGGGCATGGACAAGCCACCGGCCAAAGCCTGCGTCAAAAAATACCCCTTGGTGGTGAAGAACAAGTGGGTCTTCGTCTGGATGGGCGACCCCGAGAAAGCGGACGAAGCCCTGCTGCCCGACAACTTTTCCTGCGATCACCCGGATTGGGTCAACGTGCCGGGCTATCTGCATTACGACACGCCTTATTTGCTGATTGCCGATAACTTGCTCGACTTTTCGCACCTGAGTTATGTGCATGCGAATACCCTGGGGGGTAGCAAGGCCATAGCGTTGGCCAAACCCACCGTTGAAGTGGTGAACAGCAACGGTCAGCGCGGCGTGAAGGTCTCGCGTTTCATCCCCGACGTGCCCGCACCGCCCTTTTACACGCGTTTCAGAAAATTTGATTCCAACTTGGATCGGTGGTTCATTTACGACTTTTTATTTCCATCAACCTTGCTCATGAACTCAGGCGGTCGCCCCGTCGGGGATGCTCCAGACGACAACAGCCGCGCGGTGGTGAACCACAGTTGTCAAACCCTGACGCCAGAAACCGAAACCTCAACGCATTACTTTTTCCAACAATCGCACCGGGCATCGTTGAAAGATGAGTCGGTTCGTCACAACATGTACAACACCTTGCTCGAAGCCTTCAATGAAGACCGCGACATGATCACGGCGCAATACAAAAATTTGAGCGATAACGCCCTGGAGCAGATGCTGCCACTGCATTTTGATTCCGCCTTGATTCGCTTTCGAAAAATGCTCAAAGAAACCGTCGACGCTGAACAAAACCTGGCTGCTTAAAGATCAAAATTCAAAATTCAAATACCAAGCAAAAAATTTAACCCTGAGACTCAACTTTTTTAACTGGAGACCTTTGTGCAGCCCCTTCAAAAAACCTTTAGAAAATTCAAAACCCTCGCCCTGGGCGCCGCCTTGCTGACGAGCCTTTCCGCTTGGGCCGACATCAATGTGGGCATCATCTTGTCGCTCTCAGGCCCCGGCGCCTCGCTCGGCATGCCAGAGGAACAAATTCTGAAACTTTGGCCTGCTGAATTGGGGGGTCAAAAAGCCAAATTCACCTTGTTGAACGACAACTCAGACACCAGCACCGCCGCCAAAAATGCCCTGCGTTTGATCACCGAAGACAAGGTGGACCTCATCATAGGTTCCTCCCTCACCCCCACCTCGTTGGCGATCGTCGAAGCAGCGGGCGCAGAAAAAGTGCCGGTCATCAGTTTGGCCGGGGGCGGTGCCATCGTCTTGCCGCAAGAAGGTGCTCGCAAGTGGGCTTTCAAGCTATCGCCCACCGAAACCATTTCAACCACGCGCGTCTTGGAACACATGGCCAATGACAAACTCAAAACCGTCGCCACCATTGGCTTGGCCAACAGCTATGGCGATGGCTTTTTGAAGGTGGTTGAAAACTTGGCGCCCACCAAAGGCATCAAGTTGGTCGCCAGCGAAAAGTACAACGCCAATGACCAAAGCGTGACCTCCCAAGTTTTGAAGATCATGGCGGCCAATCCCGATGCCATCTACATTCTGAGCTCAGGCACACCTGGTGCTTTGCCTCAAATTGAGTTGGCACAACGCGGCTACAAAGGCCGGGTCTATCAGACCCAGGGCGTGGCGAATGCCGACTATTTACGCGTGGGGGGCAAATCGGTTGAAGGCACTTACCTGACCGTGGCCCCCGTCTTGGTGGGAGACCAATTGCCCGACAGCTCGCCGATCAAGAAGGTGGCGGTGGACTTCTTGAAAAAATCCGACGCGGCTGTCGGCGTTCAAAACCGGTCTTTATTCGGCGCCACTGCCTGGGATGCCTTGCTCATTTTGGACCAAGCCACCCGCAATGCCTTGAAATCGGGCAAGCCTGGCACGGTGGAATTCCGCTCGGCCATCCGCGACTCCGTGGAACAACTCAAAGGATTTGTCGGCTCTGAAGGGGTTTACACCATGTCTCCGCAAGACCACAACGGCGTCGACGAACGAAGCCAGGTGATGGTCAAAATCGAAAACGGCAAGTGGGTTTACCAGCACTAAGGGCCGGCTGGGGATTTACATCCCCAAATAAGCGGAGCGGACCTGTTCGTTGTGAATCAAGTCTTCTCCGCTCCCCTCGAGGCGGATTCGACCGGTCTCAAGCACATAAGCCCGGTCGGCCAATTCCAAGGCCGCCAGGGCATTTTGTTCGGCCAACACAATGCTCATGTTTTGTGCTTTGAGGATTTTCAGCACCTCAAAAATTTCAGCCACCAACAAGGGCGCCAAGCCCATCGAGGGCTCGTCGAGCAGCAACAAGGTGGGGTTGCCCATCAAAGCCCTGCCAATGGCCAGCATCTGTTGTTGGCCGCCGGACAAAAGGCCCGCCAACAAATGGCGCTTTTCTTTCAGCACCGGAAACAGCTGGTAAATTTTCTCCAATCCATCGGCCACACCCGAAGCAGGTTGTGTGTAGGCCCCAAGGCGTAAATTGTCTTCAATCGTCATGGGCGCAAAGACCTGCCGGCCTTCCGGACTTTGGCAAATGCCAGCCCGCATGCGCAAGTCGGCGCGCAGCTTGCTGATGTTTTGGCCCTTAAAAAAAATTTGACCGTGGGTCATGGGCTGCACGCCCGACAAGGTGCGCAGCAAGGTGGTTTTGCCCGCGCCGTTGGCCCCGACGAAGGCAATGGTTTCACCGGCCTGAATGTGAAAATCCAACCCTTTTAAAGCTTTGATCCGCCCATAGGCGCTTTCCAAACCTTGGACCTGAAGCAAAGGTGTGGCGACTGTATTCATGGCTCAATGCCCCCCCAAATAGGCCGCAATCACGGCGGGGTTTTGGCGCACCTCAGCGGGCGTGCCTTCTGCCAGTTTTCGACCGCTCTCCATCACCAAGATGCGGTCAGACAGGTTCATGACCAATTTCATGTCGTGCTCCACCAAGACCACCGTCATGCCGGCGTTGGCAATTTTGCGGATCAAGGCAACGATCTCCTCGGTTTCTGTGGCGTTCAAGCCGGCCGCCGGTTCATCTAAGAAAATCAAGCGCGGCTTCATGGCCAAAGCACGGGCTATTTCCAAACGTTTCAAAGCGCCATAAGGCAGGCTGTCGGCGCGGGCATTGACCTGC
>CAILKX010000141.1 GCA_903834975.1 uncultured Curvibacter sp. | reverse complement strand
TTTTAGGCTTGACACCAATGCGCGTTTGGATTTCTGGATTTCTCGCCTGCCTCCACAAGACCCGTCTTTGAATATCTATCCCATCAAAAGAGTCGAAAAGCTGAATCAAAAAGCCTTGGTGTTCTTTTCTGCCAACTGAGGAACAACCTCAGGAGGTTTTTCTGGAGCCCCAAATGCTGCTGCGTTGAAGGTCACGGGCGTTGGCGACGCACTCTCGCTTCAAACTGAACGAACTGACTTTGTCGCAGTCGTACCAGTTGCCCAGCGCCATGCCTTTGCAAAGGCTCTTCTTTTCAAAGCTGGCAATATTGCCACACCAAGAGGTGTCTTTATTGGCTTTGGCATTGCAAACCGCGTTGTCATCCCCATCCGTAATCGACGAGCAGCTCGGTGATGGCGGCGCCTTTTGGGACCAACTCAATTGAGGCATTAAAAGTAAGGCCAGCACCGCCCATTGAAGCGACCTGCCCAAAAGCTCGTTTGTCATTTGAAATTGCCTCAGAAAAAAGGCCCGCAAAAACCCATTTTGGTGCGCACACACCAAATTAAACCTTGCAACCCCTGGAAAAAGCACAAATGGGTGCGTTTTTTAATCAAACGACCATTCTGAAACTCTCGGATGCAAGTTTCGTGACAAGCTGGATGGGCTTAAAGCCTCATCGCGGTTCGTTTGAATGGAACTTGGGCCAGTCAGCGTGCTGAATGTAGACCGATGTGTAGACACCGGGTGATCGGTAATTGATTTGATAGGTGAAGTTGCCAAACAGGTCGGTCAAGCGTGCCAATGACAGGGCACTGGCTTCATAAATCCATTTGAATCGACGCATTTTTTGACACACCTAAAAAACAGTGTGTGCATTCTTGCCGAATCGGGAAATAAGGGTTCTATCGTTTTCACCTAGAACTGGGTTGAAAGGGCGCTTCACCTGCGACCTGTCAAGCGGGCTACAGTGGGGCGCAAGGGGTTCCGGTAAAGTTAAACGAATAAATTTTAAGGATGTTTCCATGAGCATTGATTTCAAAGGCCGCGTGGCCATCGTGACCGGCGCTGGCGGCGGCTTGGGCAAACAACACGCTTTGGCTTTGGCCGCTCGAGGCGCCAAAGTGGTGGTCAACGATTTGGGTGGCGATGTTCACGGCGTGGGCGGCTCGGTGTCGGCCGCTCAAGCCGTGGTGGACGAAATTCGGGCCGCGGGCGGTGAGGCCATGGCCAATGGGGCCTCCGTGACCGACTTTGAAGCCGTTCAGCAAATGGTTCAGCAAACCCTGGACACTTGGGGCCGTGTCGACATCTTGGTGAACAACGCAGGCATCTTGCGCGACAAAAGTTTCGCCAAAATGGACTTGGCCGATTTCCGTTTGGTCATGGATGTCCATGTCATGGGCTCAGTGAACTGCACCAAGGCCGTCTGGCCCCTCATGCAGGCACAGAACTATGGCCGCATCATGATGACCACCTCTTCCAGCGGCCTGTATGGCAACTTTGGTCAGGCCAATTACGGCGCTGCCAAGATGGCGCTCGTGGGTCTGATGCAAACCCTGTCCATTGAAGGCGAAAAGCACAACATCCGCATCAACGCGCTGGCCCCCACCGCCGCCACCCGCATGACCGAAGGTCTGATGCCCGAGGCCGTTTTGAAAGCCTTGGAGCCGACGGCCGTGGTGCCCGCCATGCTGGTCATGGTCAGCGAGGACGCGCCGAACCGCACCATTTTGTGCGCCGGTGCGGGTGGTTTTGAGGCGGCTCAAATCACCTTGACCCCAGGCGTGTATTTGGGCGTCGGCCCCGACACGCCCGAGCGCTTGGCCGCCGCGCTGGCGCAAGTGACCGATTCCTCAGGGGCCACCGTGCCGCAATCGGGTTCAGCGCAAGGCATGCTGGAAGTCGGCAAAGCGATGAAAGCGCACGGCTAGAATCTTCACCCATTCGCCCATGAAAAAACTCAAAGTCGCCTTGATCGCTCACGATGGCAAAAAAGCAGACATGCTGGCACTTGCCGCCGAATACAAAGCCTTCCTTTCGGGTTGCACGCTTTGTGCGACTGGCACCACGGGCAGCCGTTTGGAGCAATCCGTCGGCCTGACGATTGAGAAACTCTTGAGCGGCCCCTTGGGCGGCGATTTGCAAATTGGCGCCCGCATCGCCGAGCACAACATGGATTTGGTCATTTTTTTACGCGACCCCATGACCTCTCAACCCCATGAACCAGACATCAATGCGTTGGTGCGTGCGTGCGACGTGCACAACATCCCCTGTGCCACCAACACGGCGTCCGCCAAATTGATGCTCGATTCATTCAAGCTCGATTCATTGGCGGCCCAAACCCCATCCTAGGGTTCACCCAGGCCTGCATTGAAACAGTCCAAATGGACGGCTCCTTTGGATTTTTCTTGCCAAAATTTCTACCCAAGGCTACCTTCAGTAGAAACGCCCACAGAGTCCATGCCATTCTCCGTCCTTCTGATCGATGACCACCAGCTGTTTCGCAACGGTTTGGAAATGCTGATTCAATCAGAGTGGAAGGAGGCTCAGGTTTTCCACGCCGACTCCATGGAGGCCGTTTGGCACTCGGACACGCCCCGACCTGACGTTGTTCTATTGGACGTGAAATTGCAGGGTCTGAATGGTTTAGAGAGCATCAAGTTATTGCATTTGCGTTGGCCGGATCTGCCCATCATCATGATCTCCTCCGACGCCTCCAGTGCCACGGTCAAGCAATCCCTGGACAAAGGGGCCGTGGGTTTTGTCTCTAAAGCCAGCAACAGCGAAACCATTTTTGCCGCCCTTCGCGCCGCCTTGAATCCCCATTTGACCACCGACGAAAAGGCCACCGATGCAGCGCGTGATTTGGCGCTAAATTCGAACCCGCTCACCGTTCGCCAAGTCGAAGTGCTGACGTTCATCAACCAGGGTCTGACGAACAAAGCCATCGCCAGAAAATTATTCATCTCTGAAAATACAGTGCGGGGCCATGTGCAGTTGTTGCTCACGGCACTCAACGCGACCAGTCGATCAGAAGCCGTCTTCAACGCCCGCAATCTGGGGCTGATTGATTAACGCCCCTTCGCTTTGAGGCCCATGGCCTGGGTCAAAGTGGCGTAGAGTTGATCGGGCAACAGGGGCTTGTGCAGGAGTTCTATGCCCGCCTCTTTGGCTTCATGAAACACCCTGGGCGATGTGTCACCGGTAATGACCAAAGCCGGGATGCCAGCTCCAAAAGCCTCTCGAAGCTGCTTGATGGCTTGAATGCCCGACCTGTTTTCTCTGAGCATGTAATCACTCAGAATCATGTCGGGTCGTTGTTTTTCGGCGCTGGCCTTGGCCTCGTTCAGGTTGGCGACCACATCGCATTCACAGCCCATCTCGAACAAAATCTGTCGAATGGCATCGCGCACAAACTCGTCATCGTCAATGGCCAAGACCCGAATTTTTCCAAACTCTGAGGGCGCCTTGATCGGCTTGGGTTGAAGCGCATGGTCGTCGGTTTGCGATTTAGGAATCAAGACGCTGAACACACTGCCCCGCCCCAATTTTGATTTGAGCTGGATGCGCAAGCCCAGAAGACCGACCAACCCTTTGACAATCGCCAGCCCCAAGCCAAGGCCTTTGGCCCGATCGCGTTCGGGGTTATCAATCTGGCGAAACTCCTCGTAAATGCCCTCTTGTTCCGATTCGGCAATGCCCACCCCGGTGTCCCAAATCTCAACAGAAACAAAGTCACCTTGGGAGCGACAAGCCACCAAAATGCCACCCTGGTGCGAGTAACGAATCGCGTTCGAGATCAGGTTTCTAAAAATCAACTCCATCAAAGCAGGGTCAGAGGCCACCAAAAAATCCGACTCGCGTGTTCGGTAATAAAGCCCTTTGGCGTTGGCTTGGGGTGCAAATTCGGGTTCGAGTTTATCGAAGAGGGTTTGCAGCTTGAAGGGCTGGATTTGAGGTTGCACCGCCCCCGCCTCGATGCGAGAGTAATCCAGCAAGGCGTCGAGCATGCCCGAAAAATATTGGGTCA
>CAILKX010000140.1 GCA_903834975.1 uncultured Curvibacter sp. | reverse complement strand
CTACAACTTGGCGACCCTACGGGGATTCGAACCCCGGTACTCACCGTGAAAGGGTGATGTCCTAGGCCTCTAGACGATAGGGTCATAACCTAGATCTCTGTTTTGGTGGAGGTAAGCGGGATCGAACCGCTGACCTCTTGCATGCCATGCAAGCGCTCTCCCAGCTGAGCTATACCCCCCAAGTTAAACGTTGTCATCAACGTTTAGCAGAGCCCTCAATTATAAGCAGATTTTTTAGGCCTTTTTCAATCTTGTGACAACTTTTTGCTGGCCCAGTAAAAAAAGAACCGCATCGACAGACGGCGTATGCGCCGTCCCAACGGTCAGCACCCGCACTGGCATGGCGAGTTGGGGCATTTTCAGGCCCTGCTCTTTCAAGACGTCTTTGAACAAAGCGGCAATCGTGGCTTTGTCCCAAGCGTCAGCAGACAAGGCATTCAAGCGCTCAGCCAACACTTGCAAGCCTGGTCGAATGGCGTCGGTCACGTGTTGCGCCCACTCTTCCGCGGCGGGTTGAACGTCGGCATAAAAACGGGCGGCCCAATCGGCCAAGACCAGCAAGGTATCGCATCGGTCTTTGAACAAGGCGGCGAGTTGAGCCAAATGGCCGCTCGCCAAAGCTTGGGCCACTTGGGCAGTTGCCTCGGCATCTGCCACCCCTTGTGCCACCAAGGCTTTGACCACGAAGGGCTGAACCGCTGTTGCCAAAGCGTTGTCGTCCATGGCCTTCAGGTGTTGGGCGTTGACCCACTTCAATTTGGCCTCGTCAAACTGAGCGGCGCTGCGGCCCAAGTGATCCAAGTTGAACCAAGCCAAAAATTGCTCACGGCTAAAAATTTCATCATCGCCGTGGGACCAACCCAAGCGCGCCAAGTAGTTGACCATGGCCTCGGGCAAATAGCCTTCTTCACGGTATTGGGTCACGGCTTTGGCGCCATTGCGCTTGCTCATTTTTTCGCCCTGCTCATTCAGCACGGTGGGCAAGTGCGCGTATACAGGGGGTTCTTTTCCGAGGGCTTTAAAGATGTTGATCTGGCGCGGCGTGTTGTTCACGTGGTCATCGCCCCGAATCACGTGGGTGATTTGCATGTCGATGTCGTCCACCACCACGCAAAAGTTATAGGTGGGGGTGCCGTCTGGGCGGGCGATCACCAAATCGTCCAGCTCGGTGTTGCTAATTTCAATTCGGCCTTTGACTTTGTCTTCCCAAACAACCGAGCCGCCTTCAGGATTCAAAAAACGCAACACGGGTTGAACGCCTGCGGGAACTGGGGGCAAGGTTTTGCCGGGTGCAGGGCGCCAAGTACCGTCGTAACGGGGTTTTTCTTTGGCTGCCATTTGGCGCTCGCGCAGGGCATCCAGTTCGGCCATGCTCATGTAGCAAGGGTAGACATGGCCAGCGGCCTGGAGTTGCGCCAACACTTCTTTGTAGCGCGTCATGCGCTGCATTTGATAAAAGGGCCCCTCGTCGGGCTGCATGCCCAACCAGTCCATGCCTTCCAAGATCACATCGACCGAGGCTTGGTTTGACCGCTCCAAATCGGTGTCTTCAATGCGCAAGACAAACACACCCTGATGAGCCCGGGCAAAAGCCCAAGGGTACAAGGCCGAGCGGATGTTGCCGAGGTGAATAAAACCCGTGGGAGAAGGTGCAAATCGAGTGCGCACCCGATTGGATGAAGCTTCAGCAGAACTCAAGGGAATACCGTTCAAAAAAGGAATAGCAATGTCAAACTGTGGCGGGATTGGGCAGCGCCAAGCGGGAGGTGTCGAGGTCGTTTTCTTCGGTGCCGACGCGGTCTTCATTGAGGCGCTGGATGTCGTCAGCGGTGATGTCGCCGGTCACATAAACGCCGTCAAAACAAGAGGCATCAAAGCCGTGAATTTCAGGGTTGAGCGAACCAATCGCGGCCTTCATGGCTTCGACGTCTTGGTAAATCAGGGCATCGCAGCCTATCAACTCACGCACCTCTTCCAAAGTGCGGCCATGGGCCACCAATTCGGCGCTGGTCGGCATGTCGATGCCATACACATTCGGAAAACGAACGGGTGGTGCGGCGCTGGCCATGTAGACCTTGTTGGCGCCGGCTTCTCGCGCCATTTGAACAATCTCTCGACTGGTGGTGCCCCGCACGATGGAGTCGTCCACCAGGAGCACGTTGCGGCCCTTGAATTCGCTGCCGATGACGTTGAGTTTTTGGCGTACTGATTTTTTACGGACGCCCTGCCCCGGCATGATGAAGGTGCGGCCCACATAGCGGTTTTTGACGAAGCCTTCACGGTACGGCAAGCCCAGCAACTGCGCCAGCTGCATGGCGCTGGGGCGGCTGGATTCGGGGATCGGAATCACCACATCAATGTCTTTCGGCGGGATCACTGAAATGACGCGTTTGGCCAGGGTTTCACCCAAATTCAGGCGGGCACGGTAAACCGAAATGCCGTCCATCACCGAGTCAGGACGGGCCAAATAAATGTACTCAAAAATGCAGGGATGCAACTGTGGATTGGCCGCGCATTGTTCGGCATGAATCTGGCCTTCGTTGTCCACAAAAACCGCCTCGCCCGGCGCGATGTTGCGGACCAAGTCGTGGCCCGTGCCTTCCAGCGCCACGGATTCACTTCCCACCATGACGGTGCCATCGGCACCGCGGCCCATGCACAAAGGCCGAATGCCGTAAGGGTCGCGGAAAGCCAACAGCCCGTGCCCAGCGATCAGCACGATCACCGCATAGGAACCCTTGACGCGCAGATGCACTTGGCGCACCGCTTCAAAAATGGCCGACTTGTCCAAGGTTTTGCCTCGGGTGGCGCGGTCCATTTCGTGGGCCAACACATTCAGCAAAACCTCGGAATCGCTGTCGGTGTTGGTGTGGCGGTGGTCCGTGACGAACAACTCTTTGCGCAATTCTTTGGCGTTCGTCAAGTTGCCGTTGTGCACCAAGACCAAGCCAAAAGGCGCGTTCACATAAAAAGGCTGCGCCTCTTCTTCGCTGAAGGCGTTGCCTGCGGTGGGATAGCGCACTTGGCCCAAGCCCACCGGGCCGGGCAAGGCGCGCATGTTGCGGGTGCGGAAGACGTCACGCACCATCCCCTTGGCCTTGTGCATGAAGAACTTGCGTTCTTGCTGGGTGACGATGCCGGCCGCATCCTGACCGCGGTGTTGCAACAGCAACAAGGCGTCATAAATGAGTTGATTGACGGGGGTTTTACTAACAACACCAACGATGCCACACATATGAAGTTCCTATAAATAGTGGCCGATTTGTTGCGGCAGCCAAGGTTGCAGGGTTTGCAAACCAGCGCTCAACCACACAGCCCCTTGTGAGGCCTGCCACCCATAAGTGGTGTGCAAAGGTGTTTTTTCAACCACCGCCACCACCACCAACAGCAAAACAACCCCACGCGCCAGGCCAAACCCAGCGCCGAAAAAACGATTCACCAAACCCAACCCAACAGCACTCAACAAGCGGGTGAGCAAGGAGCCCAGCAAAGTGGTGACGCACATGGCGGCCACGAATAGAACCACAAAACCGAGGGCATAACGCACGCCGTCGCTCAATTCACCCAAGGGCAAATGCTGGGCGGCCCTGTCAGCAAAGGCGTTGGCTGCAAAGAAGGCCACGACCCAAGCGGCCAAGGCAAACACCTCGTAAGCCAAACCTCGCCAGGCCCCTGACACCAAACAATAGGCCAACACCCCCAACATGCAGGTGTCTACCCATTGAAAAGGCCAGTTCAACATGGCGCCAAAGTCAAAGGGTCAAAACCACAGCCGTGAGCTGGTGGGTTTTGACTTTGCCAGCCGCTTGTTCGGCTTCCGCTTTGCTCGTGAACGGCCCAATGCGAACCCGGTAGCGTTTGCCGTCGGGGGTGTCGACCGCTTGAGAGTAGGTTTTGATGCCCGCTTTTTCCAGTTTTTGACGGACTTCATGGGCCTTGCCGGCGTCGCTGAAAGCCGCCACTTGAACCACATAACGGCTGGGGTTGGCGTCTGAAGATTTGGCATCAGCCGATTTAGCGCCGCCGTCTAGGAGTGATTGCGCACGTGCGCCGTCGTTTTTAGCGTCTGATTTGGGCTTGGGTTCGGTCTTGGCTTCTTGTTTGGGTTCGGGCTTTATTTCAGGCTTGGGGTCTTTGACTTCTTTGCTTTCTTTCGATTGTTTCGCCTCTTTGGCCTCTTTGACGTCTTTAGAGGTGGGTGTCACTTCTTCTTCCCCAGGTGCCAAACCTTTGCTGTTCAAGTCACGAACGGGTGCCACGCGGCTCTCGGCAGTCGATGCAGGGGGCAAAGTAGCAGGCAAAGCAGCAGGCAAAGTAGCCGCTGACGACAAATTGGAAGCGACCTCTGTTTTGACCTTCAATTCGGTGTCGGCGGGCGGCAATGCCAAGGCCGCAACTTGATTTTTGTCTGGAATGGCGATGGGCACATCGAGCGCCACAGGGCGTGGTTGGGTGTCAAACATCCATGGAAAGGCAACCACCCCGATCACCACCAGCACACTGGCGCCCATCAAACGATGACGGGCGCGCCTTCGGAGGGTATCGACCGACGCAGCCGACTCGGAGTTGTTAACGTCAGCACCAAAGGGCCAGCGAAATTGGGGAAATGCCATGGGCCGAAACGCTTTAAAAAATCTCAGTTTGACAGGTGCGGGGCGGACAACTTGGGCATGCCGTTTTGCAACACCCCGCCCACTGTGAAGAACGATCCGAAAACCACAATTCTATCAGCGGGGTCTGCGTTCGAAGCGGCTGCATCAAGGGCTTGTTGGGGGTTTTCAAAGCAGCTGACAGGCACTTGCCGAGGGCCCTTCAGCGCGGCCACGACCAGCGCCAATTGCTCGGCGTGGGCGGCCCGCGGGGTGGGTAAATCGCACAGATACCAAGCGTCAACCAAGGGCGCGACTTTGGCCAACATCGTGGCCAGGTCTTTGTCGGCCATGGCCCCCAAAACAGCGTGGGTGCGGGGGTAAAAACCCATGGCGTCCAGGTTCACAGTGAGTGCCGCGACCGAGTGCGGGTTGTGGGCCACATCCAGCACCAAGGCGGGCTGGCCTGGGACGATTTGGAAGCGCCCTGGCAAACTGACCATGGCCAAGCCATTGCGAACCGCCTGAGCCGTGACTGGCAATCGGGTGCGCAGTCCGGTCAAGGCGGCCAGGACACCCGAGGCGTTCAACAATTGGTTGGCACCCCGCAAGGCCGGATAAGCCAAGCCCGCGTAGCGACGGCCACGGCCCGACCAAGCCCATTGCAACTGATCGCCCGCAAAGTTGTAGTCCACGCCCAAACGCCACAAATCGCAACCCAAATCGGTGGCGGCCTTCACGACGCTTTCGGGGGGCATCGGGTCGCTGATGACCACCAATTGGCCGGCGCGGAAAATGCCGGCTTTTTCTCGGCCGATGGTTTCACGGTCGTGCCCCAAGAGATCGGTGTGGTCCAGGTCGATGCTGGTGATGACAGCGCAATCGGCATCGATCAGGTTGACGGTATCCAAGCGACCGCCCAGACCCACCTCCAATATGACCACATCCAACGGCGCCTCAGCCAAGCAACGCAAGATCGCCAGCGTGGTGAACTCGAAATAACTCAAGGAGGTTTCGGCCCTGGCGGTTTCAACCGCTTCAAAGTGGGGCAACAAATCAGCCTCGGAAACCGACTCGCCACGCAGGCGGCAGCGTTCTTCAAAATGCACCAAATGCGGTGAGGTATAGACCCCGGTGCGGTAACCCGCCTGCAACAAAATGGCCTCCAGCATGGCGCAGGTCGAACCCTTGCCGTTGGTGCCCGCCACCGTAATGACAGGGACCTTGAATCGCAAGCCCAAGCGCTCGGCCACGACTCTGGAACGCTCTAAACCCATGTCGATCGTTTTGGGATGCAGTTGCTCGCAATGCGCCAGCCAATCTGCCAAGGTTTTTTGTGGAAAATGCATGCTTCGATTGTCGCCGAAGCCGAATCCATGACCACCACCTCGCCGATCACCCTTTATGGCATCCCCAATTGCAGTTCCGTCAAAAAGGGACTGGATTGGCTGCGGGACCAAAACAGGTCCTTTGTCTTTCACGATTTCAAAAAAGCCGGCGTGCCCGAGCCTGAACTCGACGCTTGGATCTCTGCATTGGGCTGGGAGGCCTTGGTCAACCGAAAGGGCACCACTTGGCGAAATTTACCCCCAGACCTTCAAGCCCAGGTACTAAACAACCCATCAGCCAACCCATCAGCGCGGGCCTTGATGCTGAGCCATCCGAGCGTCATCAAGCGGCCGGTGATCGACTGGGGGACCACGTCAAAAAAAAGGTTTACCGTGGGCTTCACCCCAGAGGACTGGTAAAACCAAAACTTGAACCCAAGAACTTGAAACGCCCAGAAAGTTTTAGCGGGTCTTTTTAGCGGGCCTTGAATCCTTGGCTGTCAACCTGCATCTGAGTTGCTGCGTTTTAGTCCAATACGAACTTACAAGATTTTTATGAAGCCCCTATTCAAACCCCACGCCTTCACCCTGGCCAACCTCCTGACGGTCGGTTTTGTTGCCGTGCTAACAACGTCTCAAGCACATGCCCAAGCACCAGCCCCAGTTCAAACGCCTGAATTGGCCCGAGTCCTCTCTTCAACGCCGGTGGTTCAGGCGGTGGGCATCCCGCAACGGGTTTGCTCAACCCAGGCGGTCACCAGCAATGAAAAATCAGGCGCAGGCGCTGTGATGGGGGCCATCGCTGGCGGCGCGGTGGGCAACTCCGTCGGCGGCGGGAGCGGCAAAGCATTGGCCACAGTGGCGGGTGTTCTGGGCGGCGCCATTCTGGGCGACCGAATCGAAGGCGGTGGACAGCCCAAAACCGAGAACGTGACCACCTGCGGTCGTCAAATGGTCTACGAAAACCGCGTGGTGGCCTACAACGTCCAATATGAATACGCGGGACGAACTTACAGCGTCCAGATGCCCCATGATCCAGGCGCCTATCTTCAGGTTCAAGTGTCCCCTGTTATCAATTCAATGCCAGTGCGTCCCCTCAATTGAAGAATAATTTCATGAAGCGGTAACATTCGACGTCTGTTTTTAGTCGAATGCCCCCTTCATGTCGTTACTCCTTCAATTTGCCAAGGCCGTTGATGCCCTGAGCGCCCAGCTGGCCAAATGGGGCGCTTGGACCGTTTTGGCGGCCGCTTTGGTTTCGGCCGGCAACGCGGTGGTCCGCTACGGCCTTGACGCCAGCTCCAACGGTTGGCTTGAAATTCAATGGTATTTGTTCGCCGCCGGCGTCATGCTGGGCGCGCCTTATGTGCTCAAGGTCAACGAGCATGTGCGGGTGGATATTTTTTATGGGCGTCTCCAGGGCAAAGCCCCCGTTTGGCTGGATTTGTTCGGCTTGATTTTCTTTTTGCTGCCGACCATGGGCTTCTTGGCCTACATCAGCACCCCCCTTTTCATCAAGTGGTTCATCAGTGGTGAAACCTCCTCAAATGTCGGTGGCTTGGTGCGCTGGCCCGTGGCTTTGTTGCTGCCGCTGGGCTTTGGTCTGGTGTTTTTGCAGGGTCTTGCTGAAATCATCAAACGGGTGGCTTTTTTGCGCAACCCCGAAGCGTTGGGTTCTGAATTGAACCTGCAATACGAAAAACCGGTGCAGTGAGCTAGAGATCGACCATGGAAAACTTTGCACCTTATATGTTTGCGGGGCTGGTGTTGTTCATGCTGCTGGGCTTTCCAGTGGCGTTTTCACTGGCCGCTTTGGGATTGGGCTCGGGCTTTTTTGCGATTTACATGGGTTGGTTTCCAGCCAGTTTCATGAGCAATTTGCCGCTGAACATGTTCGGCATCTTGTCGAACGATTTGCTACTGGCCATTCCCTTTTTCACGTTAATGGGCGCTTTGCTTGAAAAGTGTGGCTTGGCCGAGGACATGCTCGACTCAATGGGCCAGTTGTTTGGTCCCATCAAAGGCGGCTTGGGGTATTCGGTCATCATCGTGGGCTTTATTTTGGGCGCCATCACCGGGACAGTGGCGGGTCAGGTGATTGCCATGGGCTTGATTTCCCTGCCCGTCATGCTGCGCTACGGCTACAACCTGCGTTATGCCACAGGCGTCTTGGCAGCATCGGGCACCATCACCCAGTTGGTGCCACCCTCTTTGGTGTTGATCGTCATGGCCGACCAATTGGGTCGTTCTGTCGGCGACATGTACAAAGGCGCCTGGGGACCCTCGATTTTGCAGGTCTTGATTTTTGCTTTGTACACCTTTGCGCTGGGCGTTTTTCGGCCCAAAGACGTGCCGGGCGTTCCCAAAACCGCCCGCACGCTGCAAGGTTGGGCCTTGTGGGCCAAATGCTTGCGCGGCATCATCCCGTCAGCACTGCTAATTTTTGCGGTATTGGGCTCCATGGGCGGACTGCCCGGCATTGACGTCGCGATTGCCACCCCAACCGAAGCGGGCGCCATGGGCGTTGTGGGGGCCCTGATTTTGGCGGCCCTGCACCGCCGGCTGACTTGGCCCTTGCTCTGGGAAGCCATGAACAGCACGATGCGTTTGACCGCGATGGTGGTCTTCATTTTGCTCGGCTCACGGGTCTTCTCGATGGTCTTTCAGGGCGTGGATGGGGCGCGCTGGGTTGAGAACATGTTGGGGCATTTACCCGGCGGCCAAATAGGCTTTTTGATCACCGTCAACACCTTCATTTTCTTCTTGGCGTTCTTCCTGGATTTCTTTGAAATCGCCTTCATCATCCTGCCCCTGCTCGGTCCCGTGGCCAGCAAACTCGGCATCGATTTGGTCTGGTTCGGCGTGTTGCTGTGTGTGAACATGCAAACAAGTTTCATGCACCCGCCGTTTGGTTTTGCCTTGTTCTATTTGCGCGGTATCGCCGACACTTTGTTCAAGGAAGGCCGCATCAAAAAACCCATTGCTTCCGCCGACATCTACATGGGCGCCATTCCCTGGGTGCTGATGCAGCTTCTGCTGGTGGGCATTGTGATCTTTGTGCCTGAGAGCGTCACGATGTTGGTGCCCAAACCCGATGTGGTCGACTTGGACAAGGTGACGCTCGAATTGGCGCCCGACGACGCTGAACAAAACAGCGCCGAGGAGCAGCGCCTTCAAGAAATGTTGCGCAACGGGGACAAGCCCTTGGACCCGTCCCCTCCGGCTTCAGCTGGCCACTGAAAACCGGGACCGAAAGCCGCGCTGGCTTAAAGCTTCAAGCTGGACATGTAGCGGTCAAAGGTGCCTTCGGCCACGCGGAACCACAGCACTTCATCGCGCAAGAAGGCGTGGTAGTCGGCGTAGATTTTTTTCCAGTCGGGGCTCTTGGCATTGAGTTCTTCATAAACCTGCTGAGAGGCTTCATAAGACGCGTCCATCACCGCTTTGGGGAAAGCCAACAACTTGGTTTTGCTGCCGACCAACTGTTTCAAGGCAATCGGGTTCAGCGCGTCGTACTTGGCTTGCATGTCCATGTGGGCATAGCCTGAAGCCGCTTCAATAATGGCTTTGTTTTCAGACGACAGGCTTTGGAAGGCCTTGTCGTTGATCAAGAAGTCAACTTGGGCGCAACCTTCCCACCAACCGGGGTAGTAGTAGTAAGGCGCGACCTTGTTCAGACCCAACTTCAAATCATCATAAGGGCCCACCCACTCGACGGCGTCGATGGTGCCTTTTTCCAGGGCTTGGTAAATTTCACCGCCAGGCAAGCTTTGTGGGACCGCGCCGAGCTTGGACATAACCTCGCCCACCAAACCACCGCCCAAGCGCATTTTCAGGCCCTTGAAGTCTTCAACGGTTTTGATTTCTTTGCGGAACCAACCGCCCATCTGAGCGCCGGTGTTGCCGCCGTTAAAACCAATCATGTTGTATTGGGCATACAAGCCATTCATCAGCTTGCGGCCGTTGCCATGCAACATCCACGCGGTCATTTGGCGCGAATTGAAGCCAAAGGGAATGGTCGAGCCCATCGCGAATGCGGGGTTCTTGCCGTAAAAATAATAGGGGGCGGTGTGGGCCATTTCGACCGAGCCTTGTTGCACCCCATCAACCACGCCCATGGCGGGCATCAGCTCGCCGCCGGGGTGCACAGAGATTTCAAACTTGCCGCCCGACATGTCTTTCACCATCTTGGCAAACAACTCGGAAGTGCCAAACAAGGTGTCGAGTGACTTCGGAAAGCTGGACGCCAAGCGCCAACGAATGGCCTGCTGGGCGTGCACCGCCGGCGCCGCCGCTGCGGCCAAAATGCCGGCCAAGCCAGCCTGTTTGATGATTGAGCGACGATCCATTTTGGTCTCCTTATTGAACAACTGAGGCTGGGAAAAATCGTTTCTGAATGGACGCCTGAATGCCCACTGCGTCCAGTCCTTGCAGGCTCATGAGGTGGGCGGGGTCGCCGTGTTCGATGAAACCATCTTCAAAACCCAGCTGCAACAACGGTTTCGACAAACCTTTGGCCGCCAGCGCCTCGGCCACCGCACTGCCTGCGCCGCCCATAATACAACCGTCTTCTAGTGTGACCAGCGCCCCATGTTCAGTGGCGACCTGGCTCAACAACTCGACATCCAGTGGCTTCGCCCAGCGCATGTTCACGACGGTGGCGTCCAAGGCCTCGGCGGCTTGCAAGGCCGGATAAAGCAGCGTGCCAAACACCAAAATCGCCACACCGTCTGGCCCCTTTTTACCTTGCCGGCGCAACTCGCCTTTGCCAAAAGGCAAGGGGTCCAAGGTGGCGGCGGGGGTTTTGCCCACGCCCGCGCCACGTGGGTAGCGCACCGCCACGGCATGGTCTTGCTGGTAAGCCGTGGTCAGGAGTTGACGGCACTCGGCTTCATCGGCCGGGCACGCCACGCTCACATTGGGAATGCAGCGCAAGAAAGCGATGTCATAGGCGCCTGCATGCGTGGCACCGTCGGCGCCGACCAAACCAGCGCGGTCCAAGGCAAAAACGACGGGCAACTTTTGCAAGGCCACATCGTGAATCAACTGGTCATAAGCGCGCTGCAAGAAGGTGGAGTAAATCGCCACGACGGGCTTTAAGCCCTCACAGGCCAAACCCGCGGCGAAGGTGACAGCGTGTTGCTCGGCAATGCCAACGTCGTGGTAGCGATCCGGAAAACGCCGCTCGAACTCGACCATGCCCGAGCCCTCGCGCATGGCGGGCGTGATGCCAACCAAGCGAGGGTCGGCGGCTGCCATGTCGCACAGCCATTGACCAAAGACTTGAGTGAACGTGAGTTTGGGCGGGGCGCTGGGCTTTTGAATGCCCACTGCGGGGTCAAAACGGCTGGGCCCGTGGTAGCTGATGGGGTCGGCTTCGGCCTTGTCGTAGCCGCGCCCCTTTTTGGTCACCACATGCAAGAACTGCGGGCCTTGCAACTGCTTGAGGTTCTCCATCGTGGGGATCAGAGAATCCAAATCATGGCCATCAATGGGGCCCACATAATTAAAGCCAAATTTTTCAAACAAGGTGGCGGGGACGACCATGCCCTTGGCCTGTTCCTCCAACCGCTTGGCCAGCTCGAATAAGGGCGGCAAGGGTTTCAAGACATTTTTGCCCACCTCTTTGGCCGCTGCATAAAACTGCCCGCTCATGAGTTGCGCCAAATAACGATTCAAAGCGCCGACCGGGGGGCTGATGGACATGTCGTTGTCGTTCAACACCACCAAGAGGCGGCAGTCGTGCTGTACACCGGCGTTGTTCAAGGCCTCAAAAGCCATGCCTGCGCTCAGGGCGCCGTCGCCAATAACAGCCACAGCGTGGCGCTTTTCCCCTTTTTGACGGGCCGCCAAAGCCATGCCCAAAGCCGCTGAAATGCTGGTCGACGAGTGCGCGGTGCCAAACGCGTCGTATTCACTCTCAGTGCGTTGTGGGAAGCCCGATAAGCCGCCAAATTGGCGCAAGCTGGGCATGCGCTCGCGCCGGCCCGTCAAGATTTTGTGCGGATAAGTTTGATGACCCACATCCCAGACCAAGCGGTCTTCGGGCGTGTTGAACACCGCATGCAAGGCAATGGTCAATTCGACGGTGCCCAGATTCGAGCTCAAGTGGCCGCCGGTTTGGGCCACATTCGCCAAGACGAAGGCGCGCAATTCCACGGCCAATTGTTTAAGTTGGGCCCGAGAAAAACCGCGCAAATCAGCGGGGCTGTTGACGGTGGACAACAAAGGATAAGAAGCGGTCGTCATGTTAAGAATTTCTTTGCACCACCAATTGGGCCAATGCGGCCAAGGCGCGGGTGTCTTCAAGGTCAGAATCAACCAAAGCATTCATCGCTTGCTCTAAGAGGCGCTGGGCCAAAGCTTTGGCGGGTTCTAACCCCAGAAGGGAAACATAAGTGGGTTTGTCATTGGCGGCGTCTTTGCCCGCCGTTTTGCCCAAGGTGACAGCGTCGGCGGTGACATCGAGCACATCGTCCACCACTTGGAAAGCCAAGCCCAAAGCATCGGCGTAGGTGGTCAGCGCGTTCCATGTCCGATCGCTGACCGCATTGGCGCAGGCCGCCCCCATCAACACGCTGGCCTGCAACAAAGCGCCTGTTTTTAAGCGGTGCATCTGGCGCAACTGCGGCTCGTCCAAAGCGATGCCGACACTGGCCAAGTCAATGGCCTGACCACCGGCCATGCCGGTCGCGCCAGCGGCCCTGGCCAACAAGGCACACAATTTGGCTTGGTGAGCCAAAGAAACGGCGCCATCTTCGGGGGTTAGCAATTCAAAGGCTTGGGCCTGCAAGGCATCGCCGGCCAACAAGGCGCTGGCCTGTCCAAATTGAACATGCACCGTGGGTTTGCCACGACGCAACACATCGTTGTCCATGCAGGGCATGTCATCGTGCACCAAGGAATAGGCGTGAATTAATTCGAGTGCGCAGGCGGCGCGCAAGCCCGCCTCACGCTCGCCTTGAACCGCCTCTTGGGCCGCAAAGGCCAACAAGGCGCGGATGCGCTTGCCGCCACCCAAAACGGCGTAGCGCATGGGCTCGGCCAAGGCGTCGGGTGCGCCAACGCCCACCCATTGTGACAAGGCCAACTCCACTTCATCGAGTCGATCGGCACGCCAAGCGGCCGCGTCAAATGCCAAAGGGTTTGCGCTCAAGCGCCCTCCCAGGGCTTTAATTGGCCATCGTCGAGCAGCTTGATTTGAGTTTCCACGGCCGCCAACTGATCGCGGCAAAACTGCAACAAAAAGGCCCCGCGCTGGTAGTTGACCAGCAATTGGTTCAAGGGCAACTCGCCGGCGTCGATGCGGGCCACGAGCGATTCGAGCTCGGCCAGCGCCGACTCGTAGCTGTCTGGCGTGACCTGCTCTGACTGGGTTGGGGCTTCCGATTTTTCGGTCTGCAATGGGGCTTTGGGCATGCGCATGATTCTAGGGGCAAGGCAGGCCCATTTCACCTGGCAGAAAGGCTACAATCGCAGACCCTCTGATTGGCTTTGTCTTTCAGCTTTTTCCAACCCCTCCCTGTGGGGAGTCTTTAGGTCAGGTCACCCATGTCTGATTTAAGTCTTCAACTGCAGCAGGCCGCAAGCCAACTACCAGTTTCTAGCTACTTTGATCAAGCGCTCTTTGAGCGCGAAATGTCTTTGTTGTTTAAAAGAGGCCCCCGTTATGTGGGCCACGCGCTGAGCGTCCCCCATGTGGGCGACTACTTGGCTTTGCCTCAAGAACAAGGCGGTCGTGCCTTGGTGCACACGCCCAAGGGCATTGAGCTGGTCTCGAACGTTTGTCGCCACCGCCAAGCCCTGATTTTGCAAGGCCGAGGCAATTTACAAACCCAAGCCCCTGGCAGTGCGGGCGGCAACATCGTCTGCCCCTTGCACCGCTGGACCTACAGCGCCAGCGGCGAGTTGTTGGGCGCCCCCCACTTTGCCAACGACCCCTGCTTAAACCTCAACAACTACCGATTGCAAGAGTGGAACGGCCTGTTGTTTGAAGCCAATGGCTGCGATGTCCACTCGCAGCTGAACGCTTTGGGGCCACGCGCTGAATTGGATTTTGCCGGTTTTGCGCTCGACCACATCGAGTTGCACGAGTGCAATTACAACTGGAAAACCTTCATCGAGGTTTACCTCGAGGACTACCACGTCGGGCCCTTCCACCCGGGCTTGGGCCAATTCGTGACTTGCGACGACCTGAACTGGGAGTTTCAAGAACATTACTCGGTCCAAACCGTTGGTGTCTCAAAAGGCTTCAACAAACCGGGCTCGGCCACCTACGCCAAATGGCACGAGGTGCTACTGAAATACCGCAATGGCGAACTGCCCGAGCGAGGCGCCATTTGGTTGACCTACTACCCCCACATCATGGTGGAGTGGTATCCGCATGTGTTGACGGTGTCGACGCTACACCCCTTGGGTCCGCAAAAAACGCTCAACCAGGTTGAGTTTTACTACCCGGAAGAAATCGTGGCTTTTGAGCGCGAATTCGTCGAAGCCCAGCGCGCTGCCTACATGGAAACCTGCATCGAGGACGACGAAATTGCCGAGCGCATGGACGCTGGCCGTCAAGCCCTGTTGGCCCGTGGCGACGATGAAGTCGGCCCCTACCAAAGCCCGATGGAAGACGGGATGCAACACTTCCACGAGTGGTACCGTCGCCAGCTGGTTGCCAGCGTTGGCCCCGTCTAATTTCTGGGGCCACACCGTGTACACGACGCTGATTCAAGTTGACCAACTCAAGGCTTTGCAGGCTGACGGCCCGCCTATGATGGTGTTTGACTGCAGCTTTGACTTGGCCCAGCCTCAAGCCGGCGCTGCGGCTTTTTCCCAAGAACACATTCCAGGGGCTGTCCACGCTGACCTCGACCAACACTTGAGCGTTCATGCCCCCGCTGGCGAAAACACGGCGACTGCCTCTGGCGGGCGCCACCCCCTGCCCACCCGCGAAAACTTTGCCAGCTGGCTCAATACCATCGGCTTTCAGAATGGTGTGCAAGCCGTGGTTTATGACCGCAACGGCAACACCCACTGCGGTCGTTTGTGGTGGATGCTGAAGTGGCTGGGCCACGACGCTGTGGCGGTGCTGGATGGGGGATTGGCGGCTTGGAAGAACGCCGGATTGACGACTTCCTCTCATGGAACCGATCCAGGCGCGGCGGTCCACCACACCCCTACCAAAGGCGCTGCATTCCAGTTACAGCCCAGCTTGGTCCAGCTGCGCAGTGCCGACGAAGTATGGGCGCAACTGAAACAAACGCCCTCACCCCAAACCATTTTGGACGCACGAAGTGGGCCCCGTTTTAGAGGCGAGGTGGAGCCGCTGGACCCTGTAGCAGGACACATCCCTGGCGCCTTAAACAGGCCCTTCACGGAAAATTTTCAAAGCGATGGTCGCTTCAAGCCGGCAGAACAACTTCGCGCCGAATTTGAAGCCTTGTTGCAAGGCCGCCACGCCGATTCGGTGGTGCACCAATGTGGCAGCGGCGTCAGTGCCCTGCCCAATTTGTTGGCCATGCGCTTGGCCGGTTTGGGCACCCAAACGCTGTT
>CAILKX010000139.1 GCA_903834975.1 uncultured Curvibacter sp. | reverse complement strand
GATTCAATTGCTTGCTGACAAATTGCCTGAAATGGGCCATCGCGGGGGCCTCGGTTCGTCCTGCCAAGGTGACAAAGGCAAATCGGGCATTCGCTATCAATTTGGGTTTCAGGTCAATCTCGACCAAACGCTGGCTCTCCAGCCCCTCGCTGGCGGCGGCCATGACGCCTAAAAAAACCGCGTCGGTTTGCGTCACGGTGCTGATCAGGCTCATCACATCGTCGCTGCGCAGGGACACCATTTCTGCGGGGTTGGCTTGCTGGCCATATTGGTCGATTAAGAGGCGGGTGACTTCATCAGACAGCGGCGTTGAGGCCACCGGAAAGTTCACAATTTCGGCCAAGCACACCTTCTTTTTTGAGGCCAAAGGATGGCCCGCGCGCACCACAAAACCGGCGCGCAGTTCAGCCAGTGACTCAATGTTCAAGTCGGTGCTGGGGACGACCCGCCGCATGTCCACCACCATCGCATCGAGTTGACGGCTGCGCAGCTGTTGCACCATCAATTCAACCGGACCTTGGGTGGCGCTGACGTGCATCAGGGGCGTCTGGGCCGCGAGCTTGAGCAAAGGCACCAAGAGCAAAGCCGCGGGGCCAGACCCCAGTCCCACGCTGATGGCCGAGCGGCCCCCACCTTGAAGCAACTGAGCGCTCTGCTTGAGTTCGGCTGCGTCGCGAACGATGTGTCGGGCCCTTGCCACCACATCCAGCCCCAGCGGCGTGAGCTCGTTGCGTTTGCCAATGCGGTCGAGCACTTTGCCGCCCAGCTCGTCTTCCAAGTTCTGGATGCTGCGGCTCAGTGCCGATTGCGTGATGAACAGCTTCTCGGCGGCGCGGCTGAAGGAGCCCGTGTCGGCCAAGCCAATCAAATGCTCGAGGTGTTTGATGTTCACTTTAATACCATGAATTAAATGAATGGTAATGAGAATAATAATTCATTTGACACATTGATGACCGAAATCTAGTATTCCTTCACCACCTGCCAAAAAATGGAGACCAACATGCAAACCCCATCCACTTCCCCTCGAATTCCCATCCCCGGCAAGGTCGTGTCGGCCACCGTCATCGGCAACGCCTTGGAGTTTTATGACTTCGTGACCTACGCCTTTTTTGCGGTTTACATCGGCAAGACCTTTTTCCCTGCTTCGACCGAACTCGGCAGTTTGCTGTTGTCGGTGGCGGTGTTCGGCGTTGGTTTTGTGTCGCGCCCCTTGGGCGGCATTTTGATTGGCGCTTACGCCGACCGCGCCGGTCGCAAACCCGCTTTGCTGTTGACAATTGCCTTGATCACGCTTGGCACATTGGGCTTGGCCCTGACGCCTTCGTATGAAAGCATTGGCGTCGCTGCCCCCGTGATTGTGGTCATTTGCCGCTTGATTCAGGGTTTTGCTTTGGGGGGCGAAGTCGGCCCATCCAGCGCCTTTTTGGTTGAAAGCGCGCCGTCCCATCGCCGTGGTTTTTATGGCAGCTGGCAATTGGCCAGTCAAGGCTTGGCGGGGTTCACGGCCGGTTGCGTGGGCATGTTGTTGACCAGCACCTTGACGCCTGCCGAGTTGTTGGCTTGGGGCTGGCGTGTGCCTTTTGCAGTCGGCATTTTGTTGATTCCCTTGGCCGTTTATTTGCGCCGAGAAATGCCCGAAACTTTGGAGGCCCCAACCCCGGAGGTCAACCGTGGCGTGCCCCCCAGCCTGAGTGGCCATCGCCGCTTGATCGTGTTGTCGGTGCTGACTGTTTTGGGCGGCACGGTGTCCACTTATGTGGGCAGCTACATGACCACTTACGCCATCACGACCTTGAAGTTCGCGCCCACCATCGCCATGGCGGCAACCGTGGCCGGTGGCCTGTCAACCGTGGTTTTCTCTTTGTTGGGGGGCTGGTTGTCCGATCGGTTTGGTCGTCGTCCCGTCATGCTCATTCCGCGCTTGTTGGCGGCCTTGGTTTCCTACCCCGCGTTCTTGTTCTTGGTTGATCAGAAAACACCCGAGGCCTTGTTTGGCGTCACCATTTTGCTGGGCGCATTGACGGCCCTGAGCGGCGCGGCCTCCTTAGTCGCCATTCCAGAATTGTTCCCCCGCCGCATCCGTGCCGTCGGCATGTCGATCGCCTATGCCGTGGGGGTGGCCTTGTTCGGCGGCACCACGCAATTTGTGGTGACTTGGTTGATTGGCGCCACCGGCAACCCCGCTTCCCCCGCCATTTATGTGACCTTCACCAGCGTGATTGCCGCCGTCGGCATGTACCTGCTGCCTGAGGGCCATCGCCGCGAATTGGAAGGTTGACCGCATGTTGGCACCTGCGCTTGACATGGAACGCGATGTCTCTGAATTTGTTCAGTTGCGTCACGACATTCACCAGCACCCTGAGCTGGCTTTTCAAGAATACCGAACCAGTGACCTGGTGGCTGAGCGCCTGACGGCTTGGGGTTATCAAGTCACGCGCGGTTTGGGCGGCACCGGCGTGGTCGGCCAACTGCGCCGCGGCGAGGGCACCAAGTGCCTGGGCTTGCGCGCCGACATGGATGCCTTGCCGATTGAAGAGAAAACCGGCTTGCCCCACGCCAGTTTGCACGCCGGAAAAATGCACGCCTGCGGACACGATGGCCACACGGCCATGTTGCTCGCCGCCGCCAAGCACTTGGCCGAGCAGGGTGATTTCAACGGCACTTTGAATCTGATTTTTCAGCCCGCCGAGGAAGGCTTTGGGGGCGCAAAAAAGATGATGGAAGAGGGCCTGTTTGAGCAGTTCCCCTGCGACGCCATTTTTGCCATGCACAACATGCCGGGCTTCAAGGCGGGTCAGTTGTTGTTCCGCAAAGGGCCCACCATGGCCTCCAGCGAAAACATCACGATCACCTTGCACGGCAAAGGGGGCCACGGTGCCATGCCGCACCACACGGCCGACCCCATTGTGGCTGGTGCCTCCATCGTCATGGGCCTGCAAACCATCGTCTCGCGCAACGTGGCGCCGCTGCAAACCGCGGTCATCACCGTGGGCAGTTTTAAATCGGGGCAAGCCAACAACGTCATTCCTCAGACAGCCACGCTGGAACTTAGTGTTCGGTCTTTGGACCGCGAGGTGCGCCAACTCTTGAATGAACGCATCGAGACCTTGGTGCATTCACAGGCCCACAGCTTCGGTTTGCAGGCCGAAGTGGCTTTCCACGGCGGCTACCCGGTTTTGGTGAACACTTCAGCAGAAACAGAATTTGCCACCCAAGTTGCCTTGGAACTTTTGGGCCCAGACCGGGTTGAGGTGAATACGCAGCCCTTGACGGGCAGCGAAGACTTTGCGTTCATGTTGGAGCGCGTGCCGGGTTCTTATTTGTTGATCGGCAACAGCGATGGGTCCAGTGCCCCCAATGGCTTCCACGGCGCTTGCATGGTGCACAACCCCAGCTACGACTTCAATGACCACAACATTGCGGTTGGATCTGCCTATTGGATTCGACTCACGGAGCGGTTCCTGTCCTAAACTAACGGATTAGAAAGCAGGTGATCGGGAGAGACTGGGCGTCCTTTTTAAGGAGAAACGACCCAGCGCCGAAGGAGCAACCGCCCCGGAAACTCTCAGGCAAAAGGACCGATCACACCACTGAACTCTGAAGAGCTGCCGGCGCTAGTCACCCGGCACACCGCAGGAGCAAACCCCAGCTGGCTGACCAGGCGGGTGAATCTCTCAGGTACCAAACAGAGGGGGCGTAGGTTTCGCACGGTGCGAGGCGCTACCCCCTTTTCTGACTTTTTGGAGCTTTGAGATCATGAACACAAACACAGCCAAATCGATTGCCGTCATCGGCGGCGGCATCACGGGGGTCACCACCGCTTATGCGCTTGCCAAGCGGGGCTTTAAGGTCACCCTTTTCGAAAAAAATCGCTACGCCGCGATGGAAACCTCCTTCGCCAATGGCGGCCAGTTGTCTGCCTCCAATGCAGAGGTTTGGACGCATTGGTCGACCTTGGTCAAAGGCCTGAAATGGATGCTCAAGAGCGACGCTCCCCTCTTGGTCAACCCCAAACCCAGTTGGCATAAGTTGTCGTGGTTTGCAGCCTTCATCGGCAATATCCCGAACTACCGCCAAAACACCATCGAAACCACCCGCTTGGCCGTGGCTGCGCGTCAACATTTGTTTGCTTGGGCGCAAGCCGAAAACATCGATTTTGATTTGAAGAAAGAAGGCATCCTTCACATCTACCGCGACAAAGGCGGCTTTGACCACGCGGGCCGAGTTTCCAACATGTTGGCCGAAGGCGGACTGCCGCGTCGCGCCGTGACCCCCTCTGAAATGAAGGCCATCGAACCCACCTTGGCAGGCACTTATTACGGCGGCTATTTCACCGAAAGCGATTCCACCGGTGACATTCACAAGTTCACCACTGGCTTGGCGGCGGCGCTGGAGCGCTTGGGCGTGACCTGCCTTTATGAACAAGATGTGGTGGCCCTGAACAGCGATGGTCAACAAGCCAGCGTCACGGTGAAAAATG
>CAILKX010000138.1 GCA_903834975.1 uncultured Curvibacter sp. | reverse complement strand
GTGGCCGCCACAGCATGACGCCAATGATGGCCAATGCAATCAACAGTTGCCGCAATATCGACGCATCCAAACGCCCGCCAGTGAGCGCCGGCAAAGAGGTAGAGGCATAGCGCAGCACCTCGGGCAACGCCGTCAATAAGACCGCGCCCAAAATGACGCCAGGGATGTGGCCAATGCCACCCAAGACGACCATCGCCACGATCATCACCGACTCCATCAGGCTGAAGGATTCGGGCGACACAAAGCCCTGAAAGGCCGCGAACAAAGCCCCCGCCACACCGCCAAAACTGGCCGCGGTGGCAAAGGCCAATAATTTCAAATTGCGGGTGTTGAGGCCCATCGCCTTGGCCGCGATTTCATCTTCTCGGATGGCCATCCAAGCGCGGCCGACACGGGAATTTTGCAGACGCGAACCCACCACCACGGCCAATAAAGCCAGCGCCAAAAAGACGAAGTAATAAAGCGTGACCGAGTGAATTTCCAATGGGCCCCATTGGGTGGTCTTGGCCAGGCTCAATGAACCGATCTCCAAACCGTCAATTTGTCCAATCCCCTTGGGGCCGTTCGTGAGGTTGTAGGGCTGGTCCAGGTTGTTCATGAAAATGCGCACAATTTCGCCAAACCCCAAGGTGACGATGGCCAAGTAGTCGCCCCGCAGTTTTAGCGTGGGCGCCCCCAACAGGGCCCCCGCCAAGGCGGCCAACAAAGCGGCCAATGGCAACACCCACCACCAAGCCGCGTGCAGGCCGTTTGGAAAAGCGGCGGCCAAGGCGTCAAAGTTGTCGGTCAATTGGGGCGACGACAAAAGCGCAAACAAATACGCGCCCACCGCATAAAACGCCACAAAACCCAGGTCCAACAAGCCGGCATAACCCACCACGATGTTCAAGCCCAAAGCCAAGATCACATACAAGAGGCAGTTATCGGCCATGCGCACCCATGCATTGCCAAAGCTTTGCAACACAAAAGGCAGCAGTAGCAGCACCAAACCGAATAGGACCAATAGGAACGGGCGTCCGAGGCGCTTTATAAAAGGCGTGGTTGGCGTCAAGGGCATTCTGTCCTTCAAGCCCGATCGGCCACGCGTTCGCCCAGCAAGCCCGAGGGGCGCAAGGTCAACACAATGATCAAGACGACAAAGGCAAAAATGTCGGCGTATTGGCTGCCTAAAACGCCGCCCGTCCAATCCCCGATGTAGCCCGCCCCGATCGACTCAATCAAGCCCAACAGCAAACCGCCTAGCACGGCACCTGGCAAATTGCCAATGCCGCCAAACACCGCGGCAGTAAAGGCTTTGAGCCCGGGCAAAAAGCCCATGGTGTGCTGCACGCTGCCGTAATTAGAAGCGAACATCACCCCGGCGATGGCGGCCAAAACGGCGCCAATCACAAAGGTGGCCGAGATGACCGCGTCGGGCTTGACGCCCATCAAGGCGGCCACTCGGGGGTTCTCCGCCGTGGCCCGCATGGCCCGACCCAAAGGGGTGGCATTCACCAACCACGTTAAAACCACCAAGCAAAGGGCGGTGACCCCCAAAATCATCACCTGCGTCGGCGTGATCACGGCACCGCCCACATTGATCGGCACATCCGACAACAAAGTGGGGTAGGTTTTGTAATTGGGCGTCCAGATGATCATGGCCAAGGTTTGCAAGAGGATCGAAACGCCCATGGCCGTGATCAAAGGGGCCAACTTCGGGCTGTTGCGCAAGGGACGGTAGGCGAGTTTTTCGATCAGCCAATTCAAGGCGGCCGCCACAACGCAGGCCACCAAAAGGGCCAACACCAAGACCCCCCAACCAGGACATTGCGGCCAAGTGGCGCGCAACCAACCCAGCGTGCTCCAACTCGTCAAAGCGGCCACCATGAGCACCTCGCCATGGGCAAAATTAATCATGTTGATGATGCCGTAAACCATGGTGTAACCCAACGCCACCAGGGCATACATGCTGCCCAACACCAAGCCATTGATGACTTGTTGTAGCCAAACGTCCATCACGCTGCCTTTGTTTTTTCTGCGGCGTCCAGTTGCCGCAACAACGCCATTTTCTCAGCAATTTTGAGTTCCAAGCCCCTCGGCACCGGCTGGTACCAACCTGGCTCCTCCATGCCTTCGGGCAGGTAGGTCTCACCGGCAGCGTAGGCATTGGGTTCATCGTGGGCGTCGCGGTAATCGTGGCCGTAGCCCAGTTCTTTCATGAGTTTGGTGGGGGCGTTGCGCAGGTGCACAGGGACCTCTCGGCTCTTGTCTTGTTTCACAAAGGCTTGGGCTTGTTTGAAGGCCTTGTGGCCCGCGTTGCTTTTGGGTGCCAGTGCCAAATAGATGACCGCTTGGCCCAGCGCCAGTTCGCCCTCGGGGCTGCCCAAGCGCTCGTAGGTGCTGGCCGCATCGTTGACGATTTGCAGCGCGCGCGGGTCGGCCAGACCAATGTCTTCCCAGGCCATGCGCACGATGCGGCGTGCCAAGTAACGGGCATCGGCGCCGCCGTCCAACATGCGGGTCAGCCAATAGAGGGCCGCATCGGGATGCGAGCCGCGAACCGATTTGTGCAGCGCCGAGATTTGGTCGTAAAAGTTATCGCCGCCCTTGTCAAAGCGTCGGCTGTTCAAGCTCAAGGTGTTTTGCAAAAACGCGGCAGAAATGTGGTTTTCGCCAGCCGTTTTGGCGGCGATGCGGGTTTGCTCGAGCAAGTTCAGCAAACGCCGAGCGTCGCCATCGGCGTAACCCACCAAGGTGCTGATGGCCTGCTCGTCCAAGGTCAAAGCCGATAAGGCTTTTTCTTGGGCGCGTTGCAGCAATTGCTTTAACTCGGCGTCACTCAACGACTCGAGCACATAAACTTGCGCCCGACTCAACAGCGCTGAATTGACCTCAAAGGACGGGTTCTCAGTGGTGGCGCCAATGAACGTGACCAGGCCACTTTCGACAAAGGGCAATAAGGCGTCTTGCTGAGACTTGTTGAAGCGGTGAATTTCGTCGACAAACAAGATGGTGGATTGGCCGTTCGCCAAATTGAGTTCGGCCTGAGCCATGGCGGCGCGAATGTCTTTGACGCCCGAAAAGACGGCAGACAAGGCGATGAAGGCGCAGTGAAAGGCGCTCGCGGTCAATCGCGCCAAGGTGGTTTTACCCACCCCAGGCGGCCCCCAAAAAATCATGGAATGGGGTTGCCCCGATTCAAACGCCAAACGGATGGGTTTTCCAGCGCCGAGCAAATGGGCTTGACCGACCACCTCGTCCAACGTCCGAGGCCGCAGCAACTCGGCCAAAGGCGCGGCGGGTTCAGTGGCAAACAGGTCGGCCATGGAGAGAGCGATTGAAGCCTATTGCTTCAACAAATCTGCGCCGGGTGGCGGCTTGAATTGAAATTCAGCGGGACCAAAATTCGGATTCAACTGGAAAGCGCCGAAACGCAACACAGAGCGCTGACCCAAGTTGTCTTGCACGTCGAGCAGCACCAGTTGATCGCCCCGAAAGCCAATGTTCACGGCTTTGAGGGTGCCATCGCGGGCTTTGGGCACGGCACTGACCCAAACGAGGTCGTCGTGATCGGGGGCGTTGCTCAAGACAAAGTCAGCTTGCAAGGCTTTGAGGTCAGCGGCCGATGCGACCAATGCGACCGGCGTGTTGTTCAGCGTTTGCGCTTGCGAACGAGAGGTCACCTGGTTGAGGTCTGGGTCATACAACCAAAGCGTCTGGCCATCGGCCACCAAAGTTTGTTCGAAGGGTTTTTTGTAGTCAAAGCGAAAGTGCGTTGGGCGCTGAAACTCAAACACGCCCGTGGAGGTTTTGCTCTTGGCTTTGCGCCCTTCTTGCGCCGGTGAAGTCACCACTTGGGTGAACTCGGCCCGGCCCGATTGGGCGTTTTTGAGAAAGGCCGACAAAGCACCCAAGCCATCGCTGTTCGCGTCAGCGTGGGCCGGGCCCATAGCGCCGAGCCAAACCATCAAAAAGAAGGCCAGGGCCGCCAACCCGTGAGCGGACTTATTCATGGCGAGCCGGTACCAAAACATCGCGCTGGCCGCTGCTGGTCAGAGCGCTAACCAAGCCCGATTTTTCCATTTCTTCCAGCAAGCGCGCCGAGCGGTTGTAGCCAATGCGCAATTTGCGCTGCACATAGGAAATGCTGGCCTTGCGGTCTTTCAACACAATCTCGACGGCCTGGTCGTACATGGGGTCTTTTTCACCGCCGGCATCGGACCCGCCGAGTTCGCCGTCCTCACCCTCGGCCGTGCCCAAGTCGAGCACGCCTTCGATGTAATCGGGTTCGCCTTGGCTCTTCAAATAACTGACCACGCGGTGCACTTCGTCATCGCTGACAAACGCGCCGTGCACCCGAATGGGAAAGCCCGTGCCGCTCGGCATGTAAAGCATGTCGCCCATGCCCAACAAAGCCTCGGCGCCCATCTGGTCTAGGATGGTGCGGCTGTCGATTTTGGAGCTGACTTGGAAGGCAATGCGCGTGGGAATGTTGGCTTTGATGAGGCCCGTGATCACATCCACGCTGGGGCGCTGCGTGGCCAAGATCAAATGAATGCCTGCCGCGCGCGCCTTTTGTGCCAGACGGGCAATCAACTCTTCGATCTTTTTACCGACCACCATCATCAGGTCGGCCAACTCGTCGATCACCACCACAATGTGGGGCAAGCGTGTCAAAGGTTCAGGGCTTTCGGGGGTCAGACTGAAGGGGTTGCCAATCGACTCTTCACGGGCCGCGGCTTCGTCAATTTTGACGTTGTAGCCCGCCAAATTACGAACGCCCAATTTGCTCATCAATTTGTAGCGGCGCTCCATTTCGGCGACGCACCAGTTCAAGCCATTGGCGGCCTGCTTCATGTCGGTGACCACGGGGGCCAACAAATGCGGAATGCCTTCGTAGACCGACATTTCCAACATCTTGGGGTCGATCATCAACAACCGCACATCGCGGGCCTCGGCTTTGTAGAGCAGCGACAAAATCATCGCGTTGATCCCCACCGACTTGCCTGAGCCGGTGGTGCCGGCCACCAACACGTGGGGCATTTTGGCCAAGTCGGCCACCACCGGGTTGCCGATGATGTCTTTGCCCAAGCCCATGGTCAGCATGGATTTGGCCTCGTGATAAACCTGAGAACCCAAAATTTCGCTGAGTTTGATGGTCTGGCGCTTGGCGTTGGGCAGCTCCAAGGCCATGTAGTTCTTACCGGGAATGGTTTCAATGACACGGATCGACACCAAGCTGAGCGAGCGCGCCAAGTCTTTGGCCAAGTTCACCACTTGCGAGCCCTTGACGCCCGTGGCGGGCTCGATTTCGTAGCGTGTGATCACGGGTCCTGGCGAAGCCAACACCACCCGCACTTCAACGCCAAAGTCCTTGAGCTTTTTCTCGATCAAGCGGCTGGTCATTTCCAAGGTTTCGGGCGACACCGTTTCTTGGCGGGTCAAAGCCCCGTCAAGCAAATCGACCTGCGGTAATTTGCTGTCGGGCATCTCGGTAAACAAGGGCTTTTGGCGCTCCTTGACGACGCGCTCGCTCTTGGCCACCACCACCTGAGCCGGCTCAACGATGTGCACCGGTTCGGGGTGGTGCTCCATGATTTCGATGCGCTCTTCCAACAAGCCTTCTTCACGTTCTTTGGCAGCGCGCTTGCCCAACTCCACATCTTCAGCGACCTCGCGTTTGACACGTTGAGATTGCCAGAGGCTTTCGATCCAAGCGCCCATATTTTCAGCCCCTTGCGCCCAAGAAAAACCAAAGGCCAAAGACATGCCGACCAACCCCAAGCCAATGGCCACGAGGGCAGAACCCACGAAGCCCAACCAACGCATGGCCAACGAGCCCATCCACCAGCCGATGACACCGCCACTTTGACCGGGCAGCTGGTCTTCAAACCGGTATAGGCGCGTCCACTCCAGCGTGGTGCTGGCCGCCATCAAGACCACGAATCCCAGCCAAAAGACGGCACGGCTTCTCTCAAGGGCGGAAGGGGCGCCGCGCAGCCAAGCGGCCAAGCTCGTCAACCAAACGTTCAAAACAGCCAGCCAACACCACCAGGCTGAGTAGCCGAAACAGAAGTAACTGAGGTCGGCCAACCAAGCACCCAAGCGGCCCGCCCGGTTCAATGTGGGCTCGGCCAAGCCCGAGGTCGACCATGCGGCGTCGGTGGGGTGGTAGCTCAGCAGGGCCAAACCCCAAAACGCCAGGACCGCCAAGCCCAGAATCAAACCCAACTCGAGCGCGAAGCGTTTGACGCCGAGGGCCGTACTGGCCGCCTCGCCCAGAGGTTCACCCCGTCCGTCTGAGCCCGACCCGAGCGTATTCAAAGAGTAGGCCATATTAAAAAGTGGGAATCTCGCCTGCAAAAGGAGAAGCTTAACGCAGCTTCTTACAATGCAATTTTAAGCAAGCGCCTTACCCGTCTGACCTGAGAACTTAGAGAACACCGAAGAACCCCATGACCCAACCCACACAACACGCACAACTTTTGATTCTGGGTTCAGGCCCCGCTGGCTACACCGCCGCCATTTACGCCGCCCGCGCCAATTTGAACCCTGTTCTCATCACCGGCATGGCCCAAGGCGGCCAACTGATGACGACCACCGAAGTCGATAACTGGCCCGCCGACGTCATGGGCGTCCAGGGCCCCGAATTGATGCAACGCTTTTTGGAACACGCCGAGCGTTTCAAAACCCAAATGATTTTTGACCACATCCATTCGGTCGACTTCAGCAAACGCCCCTTCACCCTAACGGGCGACAGTGGCACCTACACCTGCGACGCGCTGATCATCGCCACGGGCGCTTCGGCCAAGTACCTGGGCCTGCCCTCGGAAGAAGCCTTCATGGGCCGAGGCGTCTCAGGCTGCGCGACTTGTGATGGTTTTTTCTACCGTGACCAAGACGTTTGCGTCGTCGGTGGCGGTAACACGGCCGTCGAAGAAGCGCTTTATTTGTCCAACATCGCCAAAAAAGTTTACTTGGTCCACCGACGTGACAAGTTCAAGGCCGAGCCGATCATGATCGACAAGCTGCAAGAAAAAGTGGCTGCCGGCAAAATTGAACTGAAGGTTTTCAAAACGCTGGACGAAGTGTTGGGCGACGCCAGCGGCGTCACCGGGGCGCGCTTGAAAGACACCCAAACGGATGCGACCGAGGACTTGGCCTTGTCTGGTTGCTTCATTGCCATTGGGCACCACCCGAACACCGACATTTTTACGGGCCAATTGGACATTCAGAACGGCTACATCGTGACCCGTTCGGGTCTGAATGGCTTTGCCACCATGACCAGCGTGCCCGGCGTTTTTGCCGCAGGCGATGTGCAAGACCACGTTTACCGCCAAGCCATCACCAGCGCAGGCACCGGTTGTATGGCCGCGTTGGATGCACAGCGGTTCTTGGAGCAGGAATCCTGACAAAAATTGTCGATTCGGCGTTTTCTGCTTATAATGGCAGGCTTTGCTGAAGGTTTTCAACCCTTGGCAAATGAAAAAACCGCTTTTCCAAGTTTTAACTTGTTTTCAACTTGTACCCCCCTCTGACCCAGGATGAAAAGCGAGGTGCAGCCCCTCTTGGGCTGTTAACAGTCAACCATAGGAGTGTCATCATGGCACGCGTTTGCGAAGTAACGGGCAAGGGCCCGATGGTGGGAAACAATGTTTCTCACGCCAACAACAAAACAAAGCGCCGGTTCTTGCCGAACCTGCAATACCGCCGTTTCTGGGTGGAAACTGAAAACCGCTGGGTTCGCCTGCGTGTTTCCAGCGCTGCCCTGCGTCTGATTGACAAAAACGGTATCGATGCTGTGCTCGCCGACCTGCGCGCACGTGGCCAAGCTTAAGGAGAACAAACATGGCTTCTAAAGGCGGACGCGAAAAAATCAAGCTGGAATCCACTGCGGGTACCGGCCACTTCTACACCACGACCAAAAACAAGAAAACCACGCCCGAAAAAATGCTGATCATGAAATTTGATCCCAAGGCACGCAAGCACGTGGAATACAAGGAAATCAAGCTGAAGTAATTCACGCTGATGACCTCAACAAAAAAGCCGCTTCACAGCGGCTTTTTTGTTTTCTGCAGCTTGAGGATTTTTAGTTCAAGCAGCGGCACGCAGACGCATCGAGAAGTCACGCAAAGCGGCGATGCCGCTTTCTTCGGCGCGACGGCACCATGCCTGGAGCTCTTGCGTCAATTGTTCGCGGGTGTGTGAAGTGCTCAACCAGAGTTGGCGCAATTCTTCGCGCATGGCCACCATCTTGCCCAATTCAGGGTAAGTGGCCATGGCCTCGGCCAGCACGGGCTGAGCGGCCAAAGGAATGTTGGCCGTGTCGCGGTGCAACCAGCGGCGCGCCATGCGCAGGGGCTTGGAGTCGCTGTGCTTGGACTTCAGCGCCGCCAATTCGCGGCGCAAGCCGCGGGCATAGCTGGCCATGACTTCGTAGCGGTTGGCGATCACGGCTTCCAGGGTTTTTTCGTCCGCGATGGGCTTGATGTCACCAAAAGCCAACTTGGGCGGCACGGTGCGTACCTTGGCCAAACCAATGGATTGCATCATGCTGATGTAGAGCCAGCCCACATCAAATTCGTAAGGCTTGACCGAGAACTTGGCCGAGGTGGGGTAGGTGTGGTGGTTGTTGTGCAACTCTTCACCGCCAATGATGATGCCCCAGATGGACACATTGGTCGACGCATCTTGCGACTCAAAATTGCGGTAACCGGTCCAGTGGCCCAGGCCGTTGATGATGCCGGTGGCCATGACAGGAATCCAGAGCATTTGCACCGCCCAGACGGTCATGCCGATCAGGCCGAAAAAGGCCAAGTCGATGACCATCATCAAGGCCACGCCTTGCCATGAGAAACGGGTGTAGAGGTTGCGCTCAATCCAGTCGTCGGGTGTGCCACGGCCGTACTTTTCCATGGTTTCCATGTTCTTGCATTCAGCACGGTACAACTCGACGCCTTCCAACAGCAGCTTCTTGATGCCGCGGGTTTGGGGGCTGTGGGGGTCTTCTTCCGTTTCGCATTTGGCGTGGTGCTTGCGGTGAACGGCCACAAATTCTTTGGTCACCATGCCGGTCGTCAACCACAACCAGAAACGGAAAAAATGCGAAGGGATGGCGTGCAGTTCAAGCGAACGATGGGCTTGTGCACGGTGCAAGAAGATGGTCACCGAGCAGATGGTCAGGTGAGTGACCACCAAAGTGAACAGCGTGATGGCCCAGCCGTTCCAATGCAAAAGCCCAAAGGACAACCAGTCAATCAAAGCGTGAACCAAGGACTGGAAGGTTGAGGGATCAGATAAAGTCATTCAATACCTTTGACGCGCCAACAGGGCGCAAGAATGAGGGCTGGCAATCAGCACAGTGCAGAATTTTAACCGCTGAGGCGGCATTTGTCTCTCTTTTTTAGATCAGGGTCATTCCCGACGAATCAAGGCTTCTTTTGCCAAACAGCTGCGAAAAAGGCGTCAGTTGCATGCAAATGAGGCCAAAGCCGCAAATAAGGCGAAGACGCAGCGGCTTCCGAAATGGCGGGCAGGGGGGGGACTTTGAGGCCCTCCAGCAAGGCGCCGACTGGCAGGAGCACAAAGTCGGGGTGGGCCTCACTGAACGCCTGTGCGATGGCCTCATTTTCCGCTTGCAGCAAACTGCAAGTCGCGTAGACCAAGCGGCCACCTGGCTTCAAAAGGCGCGCGGCACTTTGCAAAATGGCCGTTTGCTTCACGGTGAGTTCTTCAATGGCTTGCGGGCTTTGTCGCCATTTCAAGTCTGGATTGCGGCGCAAGGTGCCCAAACCCGAGCAAGGCGCGTCCACCAGCACCCGGTCAATCTTGCCGGACAAGCGCTTGACCCGCTCGTCGCGTTCGTGGGCAATGGCGGCGGGGTGGACATTCGACAAGCCGCTGCGTGCCAGGCGTGGCTTTAAAGCGTCAAGTCGATGCGCGGAGGTGTCAAAGGCGTACAAACGCCCCGTGCTGCGCATGGAAGCGCCAATGGCCAGGGTTTTGCCGCCCGCGCCCGCGCAGAAATCGACCACCATCTCGCCACGGTGCGCGTCCAGCAACAACGCCAAGAGCTGCGAACCTTCGTCTTGCACCTCGATGGCGCCCCGGGTGAAAGCGTCGAGCTTGGTCAAGCTGGGCTTTTCAGCCAAGCGCAAACCCCACGGGGAATACGGCGTTTCGGTCGAGGCCATGCCGGCCTTCTTGAGTTCTTTTTGAAGGGCCGAGCGCTTCCCTTTGAAATCATTCACCCGCAAATCCAAGGGCGCGGACTGGTTCAAACTGGCCACCAAGGGCCAAAAATCGGCTTCAGCACCCATGGCACCCATTTCGATTTTGAGCGACTGGGCCAACCAATCCGGCAGGTTGTGCCGATGCTGCTCCATGAGTTGCTCGTCTGAAACGGCATCGGAAGCATCGAGCCAATGTTTTTCTTTGTCCGACAAAACACTTTTGACGAAGTCGCGCGGGCCGTAGAAACCCAAAATCGCCAAGCGACGTTCCCGCGCGCCCGAACCTGCGCGGGCCAAGTATTCAAAACGCAGTTTGTGGCGGAGCACATTGAAAGCCGTCTCAGCCAGGGTGGCCCGTTCGCGTGGGCCCAAGTTGCGGTGGTCTCTAAAAAACCGAGACACCACCTGATCCGCGGGGTGCTCGAACAACAAAACCTGCCTGACCAATTCGGTGCAGGCTTCTAACAAAATTTGAGGATGCATGGGGGCTATTGTCCCTCACTCACTTTTGCCAGTGGTCAACCTGTGTTGCGCAACCCCGAAGCAATGCCGTTGATCGACAAGTGAATGCCTCGGTGGATGCGCTCATCGGTGTCGCCCGCTCGCAAACGCCGAACCAATTCCACCTGCAAATGGTGCAAGGGGTCAATGTAGGGGAAGCGGTGCTGGATGGAACGCGCCAACGAGGCGTTGTTGGCCAAGCGGCTCGTTTGCCCGGTAAGCAGCCCCAACACCTCACTGGTGAGGTGCCACTCGGCTTCAATGGCTTTGAATATTTTGTTGCGCAACTTGGTGTCCTCAACCAAGCTGGCGTAACGCGAGGCCAAGGCCAAATCGCTCTTGGCCAAAACCATGTCCATGTTCGACAACAAGGTATTGAAGAAGGGCCATTGACGCTGCATGCGCTGCAGTAATTTGAGCTTGGCCGCGTAGTCGGGCTGGTCGGGCTGGCCTAAAAACGCCTTCACAGCGGAGCCGAAACCATACCAACCGGGCAAGGTCAAGCGGCACTGGCCCCAGCTGAATCCCCAGGGAATGGCACGCAAATCTTCAATGCGCTGATTGGCCTTGCGAGAGGCCGGACGCGAGCCAATGTTGAGCTCCGCGATTTCTCGAATTGGCGTGGCCGTGAAGAAGTAATCCGTAAAACCCGGTGTGCCGTAGACCAAAGCACGGTAGGCCTGCATGCTCGATTCAGACAATTGGGCCGCTGCTTCCAAGAAGGCTTTTTGAGCGGGCTTGGTGGGTTGCAACAGCGTGGCCTCCAAAGTGGCCGCGATCAAGGTTTCTAAATTGCGTCGGCCAATTTCAGGGTTGGCGTATTTGGAACCAATCACCTCGCCCTGCTCGGTCAATCGAATCTGCCCACGCACCGTGCCTGGGGGCTGGGCCAAAATGGCTTGGTAGCTGGGGCCGCCGCCTCGTCCAACCGTGCCGCCTCGACCGTGGAACAAGCGCAGTTGGATGGGCGCCACTCCGCTCGACTCGGCTTGGTCTTTGAGTTCATCAAAGAAGGCCGCGAGCGCGGTTTCAGCGCGGTACAACTCCCAGTTGCTGGTGAAGATGCCGCCGTCTTTGTTGCTGTCGGAGTAACCCAACATGATGTCTTGTTCAGCGCCACTGCGGCGCACCAAATCCAAAATGCCGGGCAGCTCATAAAAAGCCCGCATGATGACCGGCGCTTGGCGCAAGTCTTCAATGGTTTCAAACAGCGGCACGACGATCAAATCGGCCACGGCCGCGGTGGATACACCCCCTTGGGGTGCGTTATCGGCATTTAAACGGGGGGCGCCGCGAAGCAAACCCAATTCTTTTTGCAGCAACAAAACCTCGAGCAAATCGCTGACGCTTTCGGTGTGGCTGATGATGTAGTGGCGAATCGCCTCTGGGCCATACAACGAACGCATTTCGCGGGCCGTGGCGAAGACCGCCAACTCGCTTTGCGTCCAATCGGAATAAGCCGCTCCGTGCACGCGCAAGGAGCGTGGGTCTTGTAATTGCGCCAGCAACAAGTTGCGCTTGGCGTTTTCATCCAAGGCGCTGTAGTCCGCCACCACACCGGCTGTCGCCAACAACTCCGTCAGTACTTTTTCATGTTGGTCGGAGCTTTGGCGCAAGTCCACCGTGGCCAAATGAAAGCCAAACACCGACACCGCACGGCGCAAGGCCTGCAAACGCCCTTGGGCCAACAGGGCGCCGCCGTGACCGGTCAAAGACGCGTGGATGGTGTTGAGATCGTCTAAAAACGCTTGCGGGCCTGCATACGGATTCTGCGGTGGCAAAGCATGGCGAGCGGCGTCGCCCCCAGTCAGGTTCTTTAGGGTGGCGGCCAAACGCGCATAAAGACCCGCCAAGACGCGGCGATAGGGTTCGTCCAAGCGGTGCTCGTTGTGATCGGGCGAGGCATCGGCCAAGGCTTGCATGGCGGGGCTGATTTGCGCCAAACGGGTTGACATCGACAATTCGCCGCCCAACAAATGCACTTGCGTCAAATAGTGACGCAAGACGGTGTCGCACTGGCGCTTTAAAGCGAAGGTCAAGGTATCGGCGCCCACATTGGGATTGCCATCGCGGTCGCCGCCAATCCATTGGCCCATGCGGAAAAAGGGGGCAATCGCTTCGGTGCCCAACGCCTCTTCCAATTCCGCATACAACTTGGGAATTTCTTGCAAGAAAGTGGCTTCGTAATAGCTCAGTGAATTTTCAATTTCGTCGGCCACCGTGAGTTTAGAAAAGCGCAACAAGCGGGTGTGCCAAAGTTGCAGAACCCGAACGCGCAAGGCTTGCTCATTGGCGGCCAAAGCCTTCAGCGTTAAGGCATCGGGTTTTTTTCCTCCACCCGAAGCGGGTTGTGCTTGCGCTTGAATGTGGTCCCGCGCTTCGAGCAACTGGGCGATGTCGCGTTCGGCATCCAGAATGCTTTTGCGTTGCACCTCCGTGGGGTGGGCCGTCAACACGGGCGACACAAAACTTTGGGCCAAGGTTTGCACCACGTCGTCGGTCGTGATGCCCGCCTGCTTGACACGGGCCAAGGCCAAGGCCACGCTGCCTTCTTGCACATCGCCTGCTCGGTCATGAACGGCGCGGCGTCGAATGTGGTGCCGGTCTTCGGCCAGGTTTGCCAAGTGACTGAAATAGGTGAAGGCCCGAATCACACTGACGGTTTGGTCGGCGCTGATCGACTTGAGCAACTTCTTCAACGCCTTGTCGGCGGCTTGGTCGGCATCGCGACGAAACGCCACCGACAACTGGCGCACTTGCTCCACCAAGGCAAAAGCGCTTTCCCCTTCTTGCTCGCGCACCACATCGCCCAAAAGGCGACCCAGCAAACGAATGTCGTTGACCAGGGGTTGGTCTTTGAGGGCGGTGGTGGAGGTTCGTTTCATGGTTAACTTTTTAAAAAAGAAGACGAAGGGAATGGCTAAGTCAGATGCGGCGAGGCCAACAACAAAGCTTGCGCCGCACCTTGCAGGGCGGGCGAAACAGCACTGTCAATTTGCCAAACAGGGATGGCTTGAAGGTAGGTGTTGAATCGACCCTTGGCTTCAAAACGGTGACGAAAAGTCACGGGGTCGAACAACGGACCCAAACGCGGCAAGATCCCACCGCCTAAATAAACACCGCCTCTTGCACCCAGCGTGAGCGCCAAGTCTCCCGCCACGCCGGCTAAAAACGCGACAAAAGTTTGTACGGTTTGATGGGCGGTTGAATGCGGGTGGGCTCGGGCAGCCTCCAGCACCTCAGCCGGATGTTTAAACACAGGCACAGCCTCGCCTTTCACCTCTGACCAGGCGCGATTTAAATCAACCAGACCTTGTCCTGACAGCACACGCTCTGCAGAGACATGTCCAAAACGTTTTTGCAAGGCCTCCACCAATGCAAATTCAGCTGCATTGGCCGCCGTCAAAGTGACATGCCCACCTTCGCCGCTGATGGGCACCCATTGCTGCAAACTTTTGACCAATCCTGAAACCCCCAAGCCTGTTCCGGGGCCCAGCAGAGCCAAGGTGGCGTCTGGCACCTCCAGCGTGGTGGCATGGGGGTCAATCAAGCGTTTGCTACTGGGCTCCAATTTGGGCAAGGACAAAGCCAGTGCCGTGAAATCATTGAGCAACAGCAAACGCTTGGCTCCCAAGCTCTGCCGCAATTCCGAAACAGAAAATCGCCAATGGTGATTGGTCATGGCCACCGAATCACCCACCACCGGGTTGGCGATTCCCAAAGCGGCCCAAGCGGGGGAAGGTAAGTTTTGCGTCCTCAAATAAGCCTGAATGGCCGCTAACAACGAAGCGTGTTCGGCACAAGGGAGCACCTGCACACAGTCCAGTTCGCCTTGGCTTTCCCACTGCCAGCCAAAACGCGCATGCGTGCCACCAATGTCCCCGAGCAGTCGGGGGAAAGTGACCTTTTGGCAGTCGGCTTGACTGGATTCGTGCATGGTGGTTTTTCGCAAAATTGTAATTTTATTACCAAAATGGAAGGCCAATTTGTGATAAGTTACAACTTTGCTCAATGGGTGAATACACCCATAAAAAAAGTGAGCACAAACCGGTCAGTGCTTGTAAAATATCACAGTTTTTGATTTTGCAATATAGTAATAACAAACGTTTGCATCAAGTGTTTTTCGGTATTTGATTCGAAATTTTTACTTACGAACCCACGAAAATAAGGGTTTTACCTTATTTTCGCCTTGGTTTGAATTCATACAATTGCAAACGATTGCAGTTATACCCTGCGCGAACAAGGAGACCTCTTCAAATGATGGATTACGCCAGTCGGCAACGCAGCTCAAACAAGCTCCTCATCGGCCTTGGCTCGGTGTTGGTGTTTCACGTGTTGTTGCTTTGGGCGATCAATTCGGGCTTGGCTCGCAAGTTCGTCAAAGTGATCAAAGGCCCCGTGGAGGCC
>CAILKX010000137.1 GCA_903834975.1 uncultured Curvibacter sp. | reverse complement strand
TTACGCGTGGTGGGATCGGCTAGATAGAGGGCGCTCGCGGTGGCTGGGCTGGGGTTTAGTGTTGGGGGTGATCAGATCACCCTCAAAGCACACACCACACATCCCACAGATCCCACAGATCCCACAGATCCCACACCAAAGGCCACCATGCACCCCTCTGCCACCCAACGGCGCCCGAAACCTTTAGCGCCATTCCAGGCCCCATCTCAGGCCCCATCTCAGACCCAAACTCAGACCCAATCTCAGAGTCAGTGGCCCGCCACTTGGTGGGTCTTGGGCTTTACCTTGATCGAGCTGATGGTGGTTGTGGCGATCATCGGCATTCTGGCGGCCTTGGCTTTGCCCGCTTATCAAAGTTACACCGTTCGCGCCAAAATGAGTGAAGTGCTGTTGGCTGCGACGCCTTGCAAAATGGCCGTCAGTGAGACGGTGCAAACGGCGTCTAAGGCCAACATTTCGGCGCTTTTATTTTCCCCCAACGACACTTCCAAGTCGCTTTGCCAAACCACCCAAACGCAATATGTGAGCGACGTGACGAGCAGTGCCAACGGCATGGTGATCGTGAACGCGAATGTAGAAAACTTGGCGGTTCTGGCCCCTAACAACAACGTCTTGACGCTCACGCCGCTGGTTGGCGTGGCCGGTGGCGGTGTGCGGGTGTTGAATGGCAGCACCGACGGCGGTCAAGCCATTGTGGGCTGGGTCTGCGGGGCCTCCAGCGAGCAGCAACCTTATGCAGGCGCCACCACCATCGACGCCAAATACCTGCCCAGCAGTTGCCGCGGCAACTACCCCTGAGCAAATCGGGCACAGGCTGGCGTGAAGGTTCTGGGGCATTTTGTAAGAACAGGGTAAGGGATTTCCACAGCATGGGCCGGTGACTGACGTGCCTAGAATCGCGCCATGAACAAAGACACCACCCCGCTCGACCCTTCGATGGCCCCAATGCCTTACACCCCTTACACCGCCGCTGAAAAACGCCAGCGGATTTTTGCCATCGTCGCGGCCAGTTCGGGCAACTTGGTCGAATGGTTCGACTTCTACATTTACGCCTTTTGCGCCATTTACTTTGCGCCCGCGTTTTTCCCGAAATCCGACGATACCGCTCAATTGATGAACACCGCCGGCATTTTCGCGGCGGGCTTTTTGATGCGCCCAATAGGGGGTTGGTTGTTTGGTCGGTTGGCGGATCGCCAAGGACGCAAGACCTCCATGGTGCTGTCCGTCAGCATGATGTGTGTGGGTTCTATGGTGATTGCCTTCACCCCCACTTATGCGGAGATCGGCGCTTGGGCGCCCGCCATTCTGTTGGCGGCGCGGCTGTTGCAAGGCCTGTCGGTGGGCGGCGAATACGGCGCGACCGCCACGTACATGAGCGAAGTCGCCTTGCGGGGACAACGTGGCTTTTTCTCCTCGTTCCAATACGTCACCTTGATTGGGGGCCAGTTGTTGGCCGTCAGCACGGTGGTGATCTTGCAACAATTTTTGAGTGAGCCCGAGCTGAAGGCTTGGGGCTGGCGCATCCCCTTTGTGGTGGGCGCCATTACCGCGGTGGTGGCTTTGTTTTTACGCCGCACTTTGTCTGAAACGGCGGATGAAAACGCCCGCTCCAAAGAAGGGGCTGGCCGCGTCAGCCATCTGTTCAAGTTCCATAAAGCCGCTTTTTTCAGCGTGGTGGGTTACACCGCGGGGGGCTCTTTGATTTTTTACACCTTCACCACCTACATGCAAAAGTTTTTGGTGAATACCGTTCACATGCCGGTCAAAACAGCCAGCAACGTCATGCTGGCGGCGCTGTTTGTGTACATGCTGATGCAGCCTTTGTTTGGTGCGCTGTCTGACCGCATCGGACGTCGCAAAAGCATGATGTATTTCAGTGGTCTGGGCGTGCTGACGGTGTGGCCCCTCATGACCTTGCTACAAACCGAGTCCGACCCCTTCATGGCTTTGGGGTTGATCATTGCTGCCTTGGCGGTGGTGAGCTTTTACACCTCGGTCAGTGGCATTGTGAAGGCGGAGATGTTCCCCATCGAAGTTCGCGCCTTGGGCGTCGGACTGGCCTACGCCGTCGGCAACGCACTGTTTGGCGGCTCGGCCGAATATGTCGCTTTGGCCTTGAAGAACGCCGGCGTGGAGTCTGCTTTTTATGGCTACGTGACCTTCATGATGGCCGTGGCTTTCTTGGTCAGCTTGCGCTTGCCCAAGACCCCCAGCTATTTAGAAACTGACCACTGAGTGGGCAGAAAGTCGGCGTGATGCCGACTTTCTGGGGCTGTTTTACAACGTTTTTACACGACAGAGCGCTGCTTAGAACAAATCCAACACAGCCCCCTTGCTGGCGCTGGAGGCGTTGAAAGCAAACTTGGCCTGCACCCCACGGGTGTAGCGCGGTGCGGGTGCGGTCCAACCTGCGCGGCGTTTTGCCAGTTCGGCTTCGGGCACGTTCAGTTCCAAAATCAATTGGTGTGCATCGATGGTGATGCTGTCGCCTTCTTGAACGAAAGCGATGGTGCCACCGGCTGCGGCTTCAGGCGCCACGTGTCCGACCACCATGCCCCAGGTGCCACCAGAGAAGCGGCCATCGGTGATCAAGCCCACGCTTTCGCCCAAGCCCGCACCAATCAAGGCGCCGGTGGGGGCCAGCATTTCAGGCATGCCGGGGCCGCCTTTGGGGCCGAGGTACCGCAGCACCATGACATCGCCAGCGACGATCTTGCCGTCCAAAATGGCTTTGAGGGCCGATTGTTCGTCGTCAAACACACGGGCGGGGCCGGTGATGACGGGGTTCTTCAGCCCCGTGATTTTGGCCACTGCGCCTTCGGGGCTTAAGTTGCCCTTCAAAATGGCCAAGTGGCCTTGGGCGTACATGGGGTTGCTGATGGGGCGAATCACGTCTTGGTCGGCGCGGGGTTCTTCGGGCACATCGGCCAGCACTTCGGCAATGGTTTGGCCTGAAATGGTCAAGCAGTCGCCATGCAGCAAACCCGCCTTCAACAAAATTTTCATCACTTGGGGGATGCCGCCGGCGTTGTGCAGATCCACCGCCAAGTACTTGCCGCTGGGCTTGAGGTCGCACAGCACCGGGGTTTTTTGGCGAACGCGCTCGAAGTCGTCGATGGTCCATTCCACCTCGGCCGCGTGGGCAATGGCCAAGAAGTGCAGCACCGCATTGGTCGAACCGCCGGTGGCCATGATCACGGCCACGGCGTTTTCAATGGCTTCGCGGGTCACGATGTCGCGCGGGCGAATGTCTTTTTTGATGGCCTCGATCAGCACCTTGGCCGACGCTTTGGCCGAGTTGGCTTTCTCATCGTGCGGGTTGGCCATGGTGGACGAGTAGGGCAGAGAAATGCCCAATGCCTCAAAAGCCGAGCTCATGGTGTTGGCGGTGTACATGCCGCCGCAAGAACCGGTGCCGGGGATGGCGCGCTTTTCGATTTCGAGCAGGTCGGCGTCGCTCAGCTTGCCAGCGGCGTTTTCACCGACGGCTTCAAACACGCTGACGATGTTCAGGTCTTTGCCCTGGTAGCGGCCCGGCAGAATGGTGCCGCCGTATACATAAATGGCCGGCACGTTGGCGCGCAGCATGCCCATCAGGCCGCCGGGCATGTTCTTGTCGCAGCCGCCGACAACGAGCACCCCGTCCATCCACTGGCCTTGCACGCAGGTTTCGACGCAGTCCGAAATGACCTCGCGGCTGACCAAGCTGTACTTCATGCCTTCGGTGCCCATGGCCATGCCGTCTGAAATCGTGGGGGTGCCAAACACTTGGGCGTTGCCACCCGCCTCTTCAATGCCTGCAATGGCGGCATCGGCCAACTTTTGTAAGCCTGAATTACAGGGCGTGATGGTGCTGTGACCGTTCGCCACGCCGACCATGGGTTTCTTGAAATCACTCTCTTCGTAGCCCATGGCGTAGTACATGGAGCGGTTGGGGGCGCGTGATTTGCCCTCGACAATGTTGGCCGAGCGGCGGTTGATTTGAATCGGTTTGGTTTCCATGGCGAGTCTCAAAGAATAAAGGTCTGTGAATGTCAGCGATTGGCTAGCCGGTCATTATCGCGTTTCTTGCCGGCTTACTCTGTGGATGGGCCGCGCCCAATCACGGCACAATTCGACCATGCTCATGTACCCGCACTTCGACCCCGTGGCCCTGCAAATAGGGCCCTTCGCCATTCATTGGTATGGCCTGACCTATTTGGTGGCTTTTGGCCTGTTCATGCTGCTGGGATTCAGGCGCTTGCACCACTTGCCTTATGCCGCCCAAAAAGGGGACGCCGCTTGGCATCGCAAAGACATTGAAGAAATGCTGTTTTACGGTGTCCTCGGGGTGGTGCTCGGCGGCCGCTTGGGTTATTGCTTGTTTTACAAGCCCGCCTTTTATGCCACGAACCCTGAGGAAATTTTTCAAGTTTGGCATGGCGGCATGAGCTTTCATGGCGGCCTGATTGGGGTGCTCGTGGCGCTGGCGGTCTTTGCGCGCGTGCGGGGCAAGTCGTGGCTGGAGGTGACCGATTTGGTGGCGCCTTGCGTACCCTTGGGCTTGGCTTCTGGGCGCGTGGGCAATTTCATCAACGGCGAGTTGTGGGGCCGCTTCAGCCCGCTCGATTTGCCATGGGGCATGGTCTTTCCCCAGAGCGGCTCGATGCTGCCGCGTCACCCTTCGCAAATTTACCAATTCTTATTGGAAGGCTGTCTGCTCTTTGTTTTGCTTTGGCTCTATGCCCGAAAACCCCGTCGTTTGGGCGAAGTGTCCGGTGCTTTTTTGATTGGCTACGGCGTGATGCGTTTCACGGCCGAATATTTTCGCGAACCCGATGCCTTTTTGGGCCTCTTGTCGATGGGCCTGAGCATGGGCCAGTGGCTGTGTGTGCCGATGGTTTTGATCGGCATCGCCATGTGGCTCTGGGCACAAAAACAGCCTCGGGTGACTTAACCTAAAAGTTAACCCCAAAGCCTTAAAGGTGCATGACGGCGGCCACGCCGACCAAGACGCCCACGCCCGCGGTGCCAAACATGGCGTATTCCAGCCAGCGTTTGCGCGTCAACAAAGAAATGGCCGCCAAGGCAATCGCCACTTGCAACACGGTGGTGGCTTGGGCCCAGCGGTGGTGCTGGTGCATGTCGGCCTCAGATTGTTCGTCAAATTCGTGCGATTTTTCTTCCAAGGCTTCGGCCTTGACCTTGATGTCGGCTTTTTCTTTTTCGTAGCGGTCGACCTTGGCTTGGTAGGCCTCTTTTTTGTCAGCGGGGGCTAAGTCACGGGCCATTTCCGCCAAAGCCTGCTTGGTGCTTTTGGCTTGGTAATAGTTCCATTGGTTTGAAGCGGCGGTTTTTTGAATCGCGGCGTCGTTTTTGGCAATCGTCGAGTTGGCTTGGGTCAGCCCCCCCATGTAAGAAAAAATAGCGCCGACCGTGGCCAAGACGGCGGTGAACATGGCGATTTGGTTGACCATTGAGTCGCAATGACCGCCGTGTTCGCCGTCGTTGGCGTGGCCGCCTTGGGCGGCGTGTTCCAAAGCGTGGTCATGGGGGCCGTGCACGTGAAAGCCATCACTGGACATGAGAGGTCTCCTGGGTTTGTTTTTGAATCGGTTCTTGAACTTGTTCGTAAGTCACAAAACTATAGCCGAGGCCACTGGTGCTGGTGTGGCGTTCACGGGCCACTTCGCGCCACTGCGGCCCCAGTTCGGGTGCATAGGCATCGCCTGCAAATTCTTGGTCGATTTCGGTCACCACCGCCCGGGCCGCCATGGGCAAAGCATGCGCATAAACGGCACTGCCGCCAATCACCCAGAGGGGTTGGTCTAAGGGCAGTTGGCTTAAAGCATAAGCCAAGGATGGGGCGGTGGTGGCGCCTTCGGCCAGCCAACCGACCTGGCGAGTCAGGACCCAGTTTTGTCGACCCGGCAAGGGCCGAAAGGCAGGCGGCAGGGACTCCCAGGTCAAGCGCCCCATGATGACCGGGCAACCCAGCGTGGTGCGTTTGAAATGGGCCAAGTCTTCAGGCAGGTGCCATGGCAGGCGGTTTTCAATGCCGATGACGCCGTTTCGGGCACGGGCATAAATGAGGTTTAAATTGGAATGGATGGCCATCGGTGTTGCGTCAGTTCAAACCGCAACAGGCGCCGAGATAGCGGGGTGGCATTGGTAGTCAAGCACTTCAAAGTCTTCGTATTGGTAGTCAAAAATGGACGCCGGGCGGCGTTTGATGTGGAGCGTTGGGTAGGCAAAGGGCGTGCGCGCCAATTGCGTCTTCACCTGTTCGGCGTGGTTGCTGTAAAGGTGGCAGTCGCCGCCCGTCCAGATGAAGTCACCCACCTCTAAATCGCACTGCTGCGCGACCATGTGGGTCAGCAAGGCATAGCTGGCGATGTTGAAGGGAACGCCCAAAAAGATGTCGGCACTTCGCTGGTATAGCTGGCAAGACAACTGACCGCGGCCGCCGGGCTCGGTGGCCGGTGCCACATAAAACTGGAAAAAAGCGTGGCAAGGCATCAAGGCCATTTTGGACAACTCGGCGACATTCCAAGCGCTGACGATGATGCGGCGTGAATCGGGGTTGGTTTTGAGGGTGTTGATGACCTCTGCAATTTGGTCGATGTGGCCACCGTCGGGGGTGGGCCAACTGCGCCATTGCACGCCGTACACAGGGCCCAAGTCGCCATCTTCGCGGGCCCACTCGTCCCAGATGCTGACGTTGCGCTCTTTCAGCCAGTTGTTGTTACTGGAGCCGGTCAAAAACCACAGTAATTCTTGGATGATGGAGCGAAGGTGCACCTTCTTGGTGGTCACCAGGGGAAAGCCTTCGTTCAAATTGAAGCGCATTTGGTGACCAAACACACTGGTGGTGCCCGTCCCGGTTCGGTCGGATTTTTGCACCCCGTGTTCGGCCACATGACGCATGAAGTCTTCGTATTGCGAGCGCACGGGGCGTTGCGTTTGGCCTTCAAGGGGTGGGGCGCTGGGGGCAGAAGTCATGGTGAATGCAGGTCGGAATAGGGGATGCACAAATTCTAAAGCCCAGTGGCCAATGCCCCGTGTTGCTTGGTTCGTTACTTTGTTTGACTGGTTGGCCTATGGCTGTCCTGAACGGACTTCGTGAATGGGCCTCGTGAATGGGCCTCGTGAATGGACCTCGATTTTGTCAGTCAAATTTTGCTCAAAATTTGCCGGGTCAGCTTTTCCCTGAAATGGGCATGAACGTGTTGACCAAACAGAACCGATTCTTTTCCCTGGCTGAATTTGATCAAATGGCCTTCGGTTTTGAGAACCTCCACCCGAGTCAGCGCGCGGTTCATTTGGAGTTTGTTTTTTGAAAAACCATCTTGATATTCAAATGTCAAATGCAAAGGGCCGACCTCGAGCTTTTCGTAATCGCTGGCGTGTTTAACCGTGAAGGCAAACGCCAGTGCCAAAGCGGTGATTTCAATGAAGGAGTAGGGCAGGATGAGCGTCGCCCCGAGGGTGTAAAAAGCCAAACTAATGGCCACTGAAAGCAAACCCAACAAGGCAAAAATGGTGGCCAGATGGGTGGGCGAAATAGAGCAGTTCCGTTTGAAACACCAAGCCCATCCGTCTTCGGTCTTTTGGGCGTTCAACTGCAAGGTCAAATGGCTTTCCATGCTGAACATTCTATTGATAAAGCTAAAATCCAGCCATGCAACGCTTTCAAAAGGCCCACCTCATCGCCCGCTTCATGCTGGTGTGGTTTGCGCTTTATGTCGGCGTCTCGCTGGCTTCGCCCTTCGTCAGCACGGATCCTTCCCAACTGGTTTGTTCTGCCATGGGCGGCCTCAAAATGGTCAGCTTGGATGACAAAACCGGTGGCGACTCAGCAGGGTCTACCGCCAACTCGGGGTCGGACACCAAGGCCTCATTGGCGGGCAAGTTGGATTGCCCTTTGTGCACCCAAGTCTGCCCCCCTCAAGCCCTGAGCGCGCCCCACTTTGACGCCTCGAGCGCGCTGTCCTACGCCACCCTCCCGTTACCGTCGGCCCACATTGCTTGGCTGACCGGCTCCCCCCTGCCGCCCCGCGGCCCTCCGCTTCATTCTTGATCCCCAATGGATCCCCAATGGGATCCTTAATTAGGCTTACTTAAGCGCTTTGGCCTGGCCAACTTTGCGCTTGTGTTTTCCTGAGTTTTTTCACTTGGTTATTTCACTTGGTTAGCCGACGTGCCTGGCAGCCCATGGTCTGCAGCAGGCGACCCGCTTTGACCAAGACAGTTTTGGATGAAAAGAATGAAATTGAGTTGGTTTAAAAAATCCCAAATGGCGTCTTTGGCGTCTTTGCCTGCTTTGTTGGCCTTGCTGGCGATCGCCCAGGGCCGCAACGCCATCGCGCAAACCGAGGTGCCTTCTGTCAACGTGACGTCAGAACGAAGCACC
>CAILKX010000136.1 GCA_903834975.1 uncultured Curvibacter sp. | reverse complement strand
GTCGCCACCGGGAAAGTCGCAGCGGGCGGTGCCCACGTCGGGCATAAACAATGTGTCGCCCACAAATACCGAATCGCCAAACTGGTAAGCCACACAAGCGGGCGTATGCCCAGGCACATACAGGGTGTGACCTGTCAGGTTGCCAATGGTGATGGTGTCGCCCTCAGCGAACAAATGGTCAAACTGCGATCCGTCAGGCTGGAAGCTCTCTTCCATGTTGAAGATGCCCTTGAACACTTTTTGCACGCCACCAATGTGGTCGCCGATGGCAGTTTGTCCACCCAAGTGCTGTTTCAGATAAGGAGCGGCGCTCAGGTGATCGGCGTGGGCATGGGTTTCCAAAATCCATTCCACTTTCAGATCGTTGGCTTTCACAAACTCGATCACTTTGTCCGCTGACGTGTGGCTAGTGCGGCCCGACTTGGGGTCGTAGTCCAGCACCGAGTCAATGATTGCGCAAGCGGAACCTGGCTTTTCATAGACCACATACGTGACGGTCCAGGTCGCGGGGTCAAACATGCCGTGAACGATTGGCTTGAGAGAGGTGGTGGTCATCGAGAACTCCGTTTTTAGTTAAGTTTTCAATAGTATATTGACAAATAATTTATTTGTCAATATAATTTCTCATCCTTAATCGAAAAGCAGGAAAACCCGCCCATGGACACCACCACACTGGACCTTGAAAAAATGAAGACCTCAGCCGGCCATGCCTGCCGCCTGATGAAAGTGCTCTCCAACCCTGACCGCTTGATGTTGCTGTGCCAACTGTCTCAAGGCGAAAAGCGTGTGGGCGAGTTGGAAGAGATCTTGGGCATCGTGCAGCCCACCTTGTCGCAGCAGCTCACGGTCTTGCGTGACGAAGAGCTAGTGACCACCCGCCGCGAAGGCAAAAACATTTACTACCAAATCTCTAGCCCGCAAGCGCTGGCGGTCATGAACGTTTTATTCGATCAATTTTGTGGTCCACACGCAGGAGCATCAGCATGAACATCGATTGGGCACATTTCACGCCTTTCGCATCTCTTGCCGGCGGCATCATTTTGGGGGTGGCCTCGGCCATCTTCATATTGGTGAACGGACGCATTTTGGGCATCAGTGGCATCTTGGGCGGACTGTTGCCACCCAAAGTGGGCGATACCTTTTGGCGTATTGCCTTCCTCCTGGGCATGTTTGCCGCACCCACGGTGTTCCATGCCGTGGTGCCTGCTGACTACATCACCGCGCCGCGCATTGACGCCACCGACATGATGGTGGTGACCGCCGGTTTGTTGGTGGGTATTGGCACCCGCTATGCCTCGGGTTGCACCAGCGGCCACGGGGTGTGCGGTTTGTCACGCCTCTCGCCTCGCTCCTTGGTCGCCACCCTGTCTTTCATGGGGACTGGCTTTGCCATGGTCTATGTCATGCGCCATCTCGCCATCATTTAAGGAAAACATCATGATTCAAAAAAACCATGTCCACCACGTCGTTGAATTCATCGTCGGTCTTCTGTTTGGCCTAGGTTTGATGCTCTCGGGCATGACCGACCCCAGCAAAG
>CAILKX010000135.1 GCA_903834975.1 uncultured Curvibacter sp. | reverse complement strand
TTCCAAAAAGGGCTGCATGGCGGCGGGCTCGGCGCTGCCCCAGCCTGGCACCCAGGCGGCCAAATCGCAATCGGTCTTGATCGTCACCAGGCTGCGGCCCACGGGCAGCCAATCGCGCGCGGCACGCAGGTTCTCGCCCGCGACGCCTTTGATCTCATCGGCGCGGGCCATCAGCGCCGCCAAGCTGCCGTATTCCATCAACCATTTGGCCGCGGTTTTGGGCCCCACTTTGGTGACGCCCGGCACGTTGTCGACCGGGTCGCCCACCAAGGTTTGGTAATCGATCATCAAGTGGGGCGGCACGCCGAATTCAGTGGTCACGCCCGCCACATCGCGTTTTTTGCCATTCATGGTGTCGATGATGGTGATGTTTGGCGTGACGAGTTGAGACAAATCTTTGTCGCCGCTGGAGACGATGACCTTCAAGCCGGCCTGTTCGCCGCGCTTGGCCAAGGTGCCAATCACATCGTCGGCTTCGACGCCGGGGACATCCAACACCGTCCAGCCCAGGAGCCGAACCACCTCATGGATGGGCTCAATTTGAGCGCGCAGATCGTCGGGCATGGGCGAGCGATGGGCTTTGTACTCGGGGTAAATGTCGTCGCGAAAGGTCGGGCCTTTGGCGTCGAACACGCACACGGCATAAGAAGCCGGCACTTCCTTTTTGAGGCTTTGCAGCATGTTGATCATGCCGCGAATGGCGCCTGTGGCTTGGCTGCTGGGGTCGCCTGGAACGGCCCGCAAGTCGGGCATGGCGTGATAAGCACGGTAGAGGTAACTGGAACCGTCTACGAGTAAAAAAGTGGTCTCAGACATACCGACATTGTGCATTGCCTACAATGCTTTTATGAACCGGTTGCTTCGCCTGCTTTTAGCCCCCTTTTCAGCTTGGCTGTTGGGGGTGGCCTTGGCTTTCATGGCGCCCTTGACAGGCCCCCTGTGGGCGGCCGAACCCGCAGAAAAACAACCCGGCACGGGTTCTACAGAGCCTCGAACTCAAGAGGTTCGCACCCCAGCGGTGTTGCCCGGCGACCAAACCCTGTTGCTGATCACCCTGGAGGGTGACGGCAGCCGCATTGAAGAGGTGCGTTACGGCGGCGTCACCCAATCGATCAACGTCAGCCCCAAAGGGGGGCTGCCTCCCTACGAAGTGCAAACCACCGACGGCTCGCACAGCCACCCGGTGGAGCGCAGCATGAATTCAGCCCCCTTGGGCGCGAGACGCTGGAATTTGTTTGATTTTTGAACATGGCCGTTTTTACCGAAGTCACCCCCGCACAAGCTCAACAAATTGCCAACACGCTGGGGTTGGGCACGGTCACGCAACTTCGGGGCATTGAGGGTGGCATTGAAAACACCAATTACTTTCTGAGTACGCAGCCAGACCATTCGGACCACCCAGAAGCCCACTACGTCTTGACCTTGTTCGAGCGTCTTGAGGCCGAACAACTGCCTTTTTACTTGTTTTTGATGAAGCATTTGGCGCAAGCGGGCATTCCGGTGCCCGACCCGCAACCCAATGCTTACGGTGATTTATGGCTCCACATCAACGGCAAACCCGCGACCGTGGTCAACAAATTGGCCGGCAAAAGCCAGCTGCAACCGGGTCCCGTTCATTGCGCCGCCGTGGGTGACATGCTGGCCCGCATGCACTTGGCGGGCCAAGACTATGGCCGTGAACAACCCAATTTGCGGGGGCTGGCCTGGTGGAACGACACCACCCCTTCTGTGCTCCCTTTTTTAGACGCCGCTCAAAGCACCTTGCTGCAAACCGAGCTGGCTTGGCAAAACCACTTGGCTGCATCGCCCGAATACCAAGCCCTGCCCAAGGGGCCCGTTCATGCGGATTTGTTCCGAGACAACGTGATGTTTGAGGGCGAACAGCTCACTGGATTTTTCGATTTTTACTTTGCCGGTTGCGACACCTGGCTTTTTGACGTGGCGGTGTGCCTGAACGATTGGTGCATTGATTTGAGCGCTGGCCAGCTCGATGAAGTCCGCGCCAACGCACTCACAAAAGCCTACCAAGCGGTGCGGCCCTTCACCGCCGCTGAACACGCTTTGTTTCCCTCGCTGTTGCGGGCCGCGGCCCTGCGGTTCTGGATTTCACGCTTGTGGGACTTTTACCTGCCGCGCGAAGCGAGCTTGCTCAAACCGCACGATCCCACGCATTTTGAGCGGGTCTTAAAAGAGCGGGTGCAACGCCCCTGGCGGCCTGCATGAAGCTGAATTTAGTCCCCCCTCGAGCAGGCATGCAATGGGTGCGTGAAGGCATTCGCACTTTTTTTAAACAACCGCTGGCGTTGACGGGCTTGTTCTTCATGTTCATGTCCCTCGTTTCGCTGCTGTCACTGGTGCCTTATGTGGGTGGGCTGCTGTCGCTGGTGCTGATACCGGGTGCCTCTTTGGGCATGATGGCCGCGAGCCACGAAGCCGCCCAAGGCCGTTTCCCCATGCCCACGGTGCTCTTGACCGCGTGGCGTGTCGGGCAGCAACGAAAACGCGACA
>CAILKX010000134.1 GCA_903834975.1 uncultured Curvibacter sp. | reverse complement strand
GCTGCTGTTGCTGCCCAAACCGCTGGCGTGGGCCAAGACCGGGTCGGCGTTTTGCTCGATCCGGGCGCCGAGTCGGCCTGAAAAATGCCAGCTGTTGGCGTTCAAGTCGGCGCTTTGCCCATCTTGGCCGGCCAGCCAAGCAGGTGTTTCCATTTCCACCAACGAACCGGGGGTGTAGTCGTCGCCAAAACCGACAAATTCCTCCACGCGGTTGCGCACCGCGAAGGTGGCTTTGCCGTACAGCGAGGCATTGAGCTCCGCCTGCACCAACGCCCTGGCTTTTTGCAGGGCGGGGGAAAGGGGTTTTGTTAATTTGTCCAAGGCCTGCTGTACAGCGTTGGCAGGTTGGGGCCAGTAGGTGATCCCCATGTCCAGACCGGCTTCGTCGGCCAACATCGTCAAGGCATGGCGGGCGCCGAACGAGGGCATGTAGGGCAGGGCGTTGTTGCGGTTGTCTTTGACAGCGTCCTTGACAGTTTCTTTGGCTGAGTCTCCGGCCCAAGTGCCGGTGTAGGGCCAAAAGCAGGCCAGGCCCAAGAGGCTAACCCAAAGAATTTTTTTTGAAATCATGGCCAAAGTTACAAGGAAAGACTGAATTTTAGGTCAGTCGGTGCAAGCCGAACCCCGCCGCCAGCGACGCCTTTAAAAACTGCACCAAGGCATTCACCGCCAGGGGCGTTCGCAGGGCATACGGACGCACTGCATAAATAGAGGAGGCAAAGGGGCCTTGGCAAGTCCAGGCCGACAAGACACGCTTCAAGGTGCCGGCCTTCAGGGCCGTCTCGGCGCTGAAGTCGGGCAACATGGCAATGCCCAGGTCGGCGAGCGCGGCCTCTCGCAGGGCCTCGCTGTTGTTGGCCCCAAAGGCCCCGGAAACGGGGATGACTTGTGCGCCCTCGGCATGGCCTTGGCTTGCCAGTGGGGGGGCTAAAAATGTCCACTCAGACCGTTCGCCGGCTCTGGGGTAGTTGAGGCAGGCGTGGCCACGCAAATCGTCGGGCGTTGTGGGCTCGCCCCGATTTTTTAGATACGACGGGCTGGCTACCAAAACCGCTTGGGTGCTGCACAAGGGCCAGGCGACCGAGGTGTCGGGCACTTGGTCGGTGTGTCGAATGGCCAGGTCAAAGCCTGTCAAAGCCAGTGAGTTGATGCGGTCGGACAAATCCAACTCAATGCGCACCAGGGGGTGAAGTCTCAAAAATTCGGCCAATCGGCTGACGAGTTGCTGGCGTGCAAAGGCCACGGGTGCGGTCACTTTGATCAGGCCTTGTGGCGTGCCGGTGGACTCTTTGACTGTCAAAAAACTTTGCTCAATGGCTTTGAAGGAGTCGCCCGTTTCATCCACCAGGCGTTGTCCTGCCTCGGTCAGCCGAACACTGCGGGTCGTTCGCTGAACCAAGGCCACGCCCGCGGCGCGCTCCAATTCGGCGATGCGTTGACTGACGGCGGCTTTGCTGACGCCAAGGCGGTTTGCTGCCGCAGTGAAACTGCCTTGTTGCGCCAGCATCACCAGCCAATGCAATTGACCCCAGAGGGTGTTGTTGGTTTTTTTGTCCATGGCTTTATTGTCAACTAAATTTAACAATGAATTCAGCGATAGCCCCTTTTTGAAGGGCGCTTAACTGCGTAGACTCGCGCCACTTCATTCCAATTAGGAGGCAACATGACGACCCCTTCGGTTCTTAATTTCATCAACGGCCAGGTTGTTCCTGGCACCAGCACCCGCCGTCAACCGGTTTATAACCCCGCCACGGGCGCGGTGAGCGCTGAAGTGGTTTTGGCGAACCGCGCCGACGTCGATCAAGCCGTGGCTGCCGCCCAGGCTGCCTTCCCGAAGTGGGCGGACACGCCGCCCCTCCGCCGTGCCCGCGTCATGTTCAAGTTCTTGGATTTGGTCAACCAACACAAAGACGAACTCGCGGCCCTGATCACACGCGAGCACGGCAAGGTATTCACCGACGCGCAAGGTGAAGTCAGCCGGGGCATCGACATCATTGAATTCGCTTGCGGCATTCCCCAGTTGCTCAAGGGCGATTTCACCGACCAAGTTTCGACCGGTATCGACAACTGGACCCTGCGCCAACCTTTGGGCGTGGTGGCGGGCATCACGCCCTTCAACTTCCCCGTCATGGTGCCCATGTGGATGTTCCCCGTCGCCATCGCGGCCGGCAATACCTTCATTCTGAAGCCCAGCCCCACGGACCCGAGCGCCAGTTTGTTCATGGCCGATTTGCTCAAAAAAGCCGGCTTGCCCGACGGTGTTTTCAATGTGGTGCAAGGCGACAAAGAAGCGGTCGACGCGTTGTTGGAAAACGACGATGTGAAGGCCATCTCTTTTGTGGGTTCAACCCCGATTGCCAACTACATTTACGAAACCGGCGCGCATTACGGCAAGCGGGTGCAGGCTTTGGGCGGTGCCAAGAACCACATGGTGGTGATGCCCGACGCCGACATCGACCAAGCCGTTGATGCCTTGATCGGCGCGGCTTACGGTTCCGCAGGCGAGCGCTGCATGGCGATCTCGGTCGCGGTTTTGGTGGGCGATGTGGCCGACCGCTTGATCCCCGCCTTGTTGGAACGCACCCGTTCCCTCAAGGTGCTGGACGGCATGAACTTGGCCGCCGAAATGGGCCCCATCGTCACCGCGGCTGCACATGCCCGCATCACTGGCTACATCGAACAAGGCGTGCAAGAAGGCGCTCAGTTGTTGGCCGATGGCCGCGGCTTCCAAGGGGCCTCAGCAGGCGCGGGTTGCGACCATGGTTTCTGGATGGGTGGCACGCTGTTTGACCACGTGACCCCCGAGATGAAAATCTACCAAGAAGAAATTTTTGGACCGGTGTTGTCGTGTGTTCGCGTGGCCGACTTTGCCGCCGCGGTTCAACTCATCAACGACCACGAATTCGGTAACGGCGTGTCCTGTTTCACCCGCGATGGGAACGTCGCGCGTGAATTTGGCCGCCGCATCCAAGTCGGCATGGTCGGCATCAATGTGCCGATCCCGGTGCCCATGGCTTGGCATGGCTTTGGCGGTTGGAAGAAAAGTTTGTTCGGCGACATGCACGCTTACGGCGAAGAAGGTGTGCGTTTCTACACCAAGCAAAAGAGCATCATGCAACGTTGGCCTGAAAGCATCGCCAAAGGCGCTGAGTTTGTCATGCCCACGGCCAAATAAGGCAAATAAGGCAAATTAGGAAAGACCTCTTGAGCGTCTGAGGCCCCATTAAAAAACGCTGCCTCGGCAGCGTTTTTTTTAGGATCCGCCCAAATAAGCGGCTTTAACGGCTGGGTCGGTTTTTAGTTTTTCAGCCTCACCGTGCACGGAAATTCGGCCGTTCTCCAAGACGTAACCGTAATCGGCCACGTTCAACGCAGCGGCGGCAAATTGCTCCACCAACAACATCGTCACGCCTTGTTCTTTCAGGCGGCTGATGATCTTGAACACTTCTTCCACCAAGATCGGCGCCAAGCCCATTGAGGGCTCGTCAAGCAAGACCACATCGGGGTTCAACATCACCGCGCGGGCCATGGCCAGCATTTGTTGCTCACCGCCTGACAAGGTGCCGGCCAGTTGGGTGCGCCGCTCCTTGAGCCGGGGGAACAGGTCCATGGCACGGTCCAGATCGGCTTTGACATCGCCTTTGGGGCGGCTGCCAGTCAAGCGCGGGAAAGCGCCCAAAGTCAGGTTGTCAATCACCGACATGGTGGCAAACACGCGGCGACCTTCGGGCGAGTGGGCCAGACCCAGCTTGGCAATCTGAAACGATTCCAAGCTGTCGATGCGCTTGCCATTCAAGCTGATTTCACCCGCGGTGGGGCGAATCATGCCGGAAATGGCACGCATGGTGGTGGTTTTGCCAGCCCCGTTGGAGCCAATCAAAGTGACCACTTTGCCTTGTGGAACGTCAATGCTGATGCCGTGCAAGACGTGAACCTTGCCGTAACCCGCTTCTAAATTTTTAATACTCAACATGGGGATTCTCCATTCAGCCTGGTTTCGCCTTTAGTGGGCATTGCCACCGAGGTAGGCTTCAATGACCTTCTCATTGGATTGGACTTCTGCGGGCTTGCCCTCGGCAATTTTTTGTCCAAAGTCCAACACAGAGACGGCGTCGCAGATGCTCATCACCACGTCCATGTGGTGCTCAATCAGAATCACGGTGATGCCGTGGTCGCGGATCTTGCGGATGATTTGCACCAACTCTTTGATGTCAGGCGCCGTCAAACCCGCAGCGGGCTCGTCGAGCAACAGCAACTGGGGGTCCAAGGCCAAGGCGCGGGCAATTTCCAGCAAACGCTGTTTGCCGTAAGGCAAATTGCGCGCTTCTTCAAAAGCCAGTGAATCGAGTCCGACAAACTCAAGCAGGCTCATGGCGCGTGAAAACGCAGAGTTGTCTTCTTGGTTGAAGCGGGGCGTGTGCAACGCGACATCCAAGAAGTTGCTCTTGAAGGTGTGGTGCAAACCCACTTGAACGTTTTGGACCGCCGTCATTTCGCCAAACAACTGAACGTTTTGGAACGTTCTGGCAATGCCTGACAACGCGATGTCCGAGGAGGTACGGCCCACCACCGAGCGGCCTTCAAACACGATGTCGCCCGCGGTGGGCACATAGATGCCGGTCAAAACGTTCATCATCGTGCTCTTGCCGGAACCGTTCGGGCCAATCAAGCCATGGATGGTGCCACGCTTGATTTTGAGGTCAACCTGGTTGATGGCTTTCAGGCCGCCGAATTGCATCAGCACTTGTTGGGCCACCAGCAAGTCCTCTTCTTTCGATTCGGTCGCGCGCACCAAGGCCGCTTGTTCGCTGTGGCCGGCGGGCAAGGCGATGGCAGCGTCGGCGCTGCCGGTCTTGCCCATCAAGCTGCGGGCAAAGCCGACGATGCCGTCCTGCAGGTAATAGACCACGAACAAAATCATCAAGCCGAAGATCGACAAGCGCCAGTCGGTGATGTTGTCCAGCCAGAAAGAAAAGGCCGCCAGGGCCGCCGTGCCCAACACCGGCACCAGCATGCTTTGCCAAGTGGAGCGTTGGCGGGCGATTGAAATCACAGCACCGATGAACATCGAGACCGCGAGCACACTGGCCACCACCCGGAAGGCGTCCAGATCGTCCAGCAACTTGGGCAGCAACACGATGATGGTGGCCCCGAGCAGGGCGCCCAGTCGGGTTTTACGGCCCCCCATGATGATGGCGAGCAAGAACAAAACCGTCAGTTCGTTGTTGTAAGTGTTCGGCGAAATGTACTGCTCAGAATAAGCGTACAAGCAGCCCGCCAAGCCGGCCAAACCGGCGCTGATGACGAAGGCATAAACCTTGTAACGGTAGACCGAAACCCCCATGCAATCGGACGCCACGGGGCTGCCGCGCAAGGCTTCAAAGGCACGACCCAAATGGGATCTCAAAACGCGGTGTACCACCACAAGCGACAACGCCAACACGGCGCAGACCACCCAGTAGAAAGTAACTTCGTTCAATTTGAAACCCGCGAGGGTGGGTTTGGAGAGCTTCAAGCCCAAGGGGCCTTCGGTGAGGAAGGTCATCTCGTTGATCAAAATTTGGATGATCGTGCCGAAAGCCAAAGTCACCATCGCCAGATAAGGGCCCGACACGCGCAGCGCGGGCAAAGCCAAGATGGCACCAAACAGCCCCGTGACCGCAATGCTGGCGGGCAAGATGACCCAGAAAGGCGCGCCCACCTTAAGGAACAGCACGCCGGCGGTGTAAGCGCCAATGCCGAACAGGCCTGCATGACCCAAAGACACTTGGCCGGTGTAACCCACCACAATGTCCAAGCCGAACAGCAAGATCGAATAGATCATGATGGTTTCGACCAAGTGGATGTAATAGGGGTTGTGGGTGAACAAAGGCACCAAGCACAACACAAGGAAGCCCAACAGGGCGGCGTAAAAAGATTTGCGATTCATGGTCAAACTTTCTTGATCGCAGATTTACCAAACAGGCCTGCCGGCTTGACAGCCAAGACCAACAACAGCAACACCAAGCCGGGAACGTCTTTGTAGCCCGTCGACAAATAAAAGCCCGTGGTGGTTTCGGCCACGCCCAAAATAATGCCACCCACGATGATGCCCATGCCACTGTTCAAGCCGCCAATGATGGCCACTGCAAAGGCCTTCAGGCCCAACACAGCGCCCATGGTGGCGCCGGTCAAGGTGAGCGGCGCGATCAACATGCCTGCAAAGCCGGCCGTCAAGGAGGACAGCGCATATGAAAACGTGATCACCAAGCCGGTGTTGATGCCCATCAACTTGGCCGCATCACGGTCGTTGAAAGTGGCGACGACGGCTTTGCCATAAATGGTTTTGCGGTTAAAAAATTCAACCGCCAGCATCATCAGAACGGCACCGGCGATGACCAGCAACTCCATCGGCAGCACATTGGCGCCCAGCAGTTTGATGGGGGCCTCGGGCAAAGGGGAAGGGAAGCGCATGTCGTCGCGGCCCCAGATGTTTTCGGCCACATTTTTGAAAATAATGCCCAGTGCAATGGTGGACATGATCCAACCAAATTCACTCTTGATTTTGATGGCTGGACTGACGCCAATGCGCTCGACCAAGACCCCTTGAACCAAGCCAAAGGCACCCACCAAGGGGATGGCCACCCAGTAGTTCATGCCCAATCGATCCACCAAGGTCAGTGCCACCAAGGCACCCAGCATCAAGGCTTCGCCTTGGCCGAAATTCAGTGTGTCAGAGGTGGCAAATGTCAGCTGGTAGCCAAAGGCGATGACCGCGTAGATCATGCCCAGCGCGATACCGCTGTAGACAAGTTGGAGCAGGATTTCCATAAGTGGACTTTTGTGAAAAAAAACAGAGAACAAAAAACAACACCGTATTCACCTGCGCGAATACGGCGTTGGTTGAGAAAAAATTATTTCTTGTCGGCCTTGTCTTTGGGCTTGTCTTTGGCGCCAGCAGCCGGCGCGGCAGCGGGTTTGGCCTTGACCTTGGTGCGGATGTCGGAACCCTTCAAGCGGTCTTCTTCGTAGGCGTAAACCACTTTGGCCCCTTTGACTTCACCGAAAACGGGGATGTTTTTGGTGATGGCTTCGTGGTCGTCGTGGGTGTAGGGCTTGTCATAGGTCGTGACCACGCCTTCTACCTTGGCGTCGAGGTTTTCCAAGGCTTCACGGATCTTCACGCCATCGGTGCTGCCCGCTTGCTTGATGGCGGCCACCAAGAGGTAAACGGAGTCGTAACCTTGGGCGGCTGAAACGGGCGAGTCCATGCGGTTGTTCTTGGGCTTGAAGGTCTTCAAGTAAGCATCAATGAAGGCCTTGCGTTTGACGGTGTTGGGTTCTTGAATGAAGGTTTGTGGCATGCGAGCCCCTTCACCGCCAGGACCTGCGTTGTCGATGAAGTTGGCCATCGACAAAGTCCAGCTGCCGATCATGGGCACTTTCCAGCCCAGCTTGGTCATGCCGTTGGCGATTTGAGCCAACTCAGGGCCAATCGCATAAGTCAGGATGACTTCAGCGCCCGCTTCCTTGGCCTTCAGCAACTGGGGCGTCATGTCAACGTCTTTGATGTTGAACTTCTCAACCGCAACGGCCTTGACGCCATTGGCTTCCAGGGCTTTTTCCAAGTCGGCTTTGCCGAGTTGGCCGTAATTTGTGGAGTCGGCCAAAATGGCCACTTTCTTGAAGCCACGACGACCAATCGCTTCCTCGACGATCATCGGGGCTTGGATGCTGTCGTTGGCGGCATTGCGAAAGATGTAGTTGTCGGGGTACTCGGGCGCTTTGAACTGCTGG
>CAILKX010000133.1 GCA_903834975.1 uncultured Curvibacter sp. | reverse complement strand
TCTCTTTAAGCCTCATTGGGGCTTATGTCATCCACGCCTTGCGCGTGCCCTATCCCTTGCTCAACTTGGCTTTGTTCAAGATTCGCACCTTTCGCGTGTCGGTACTCGGCGGCTTTGTGACGCGGCTTGGGGTCGGGGGCATGCCCTTTTTATTACCGCTTTTGTTTCAAGTTGGTTTGGGCATGCCGGTCTGGCAATCGGGTTTGTTGATGATGCCCGCTGCACTGGCCGCCATGGGCATGAAGCTGCTGTCTCAACCCATGCTCAAGCGCTGGGGTTACCGCAGCGTTTTGATTGTGAACACGCTGATGGTGGCCGTCACCATCGCAAGTTACAGCTTGGTCATGCCGGGCAGCCCGCTGATTTTGATCGTGATGCTGGGCATGATGATGGGCCTGTTCAACTCACTGCAGTTTTCCAGCATGAACTCCATGGCCTACGCCGATGTGCCTGAAGACGAGTCGGCCATGGCCAGCACGATGGCCAGCACCTTGCAGCAAATGTCCATGAGCTTTGGCTTGGCCTGCGGCTCCTTGGTCACGGGCTATTTTTTGGGCGATGTTCCCCAAACCAACGGCGTGGCGGTGACCCGTGCGATTCACCACGCGTTTTGGGCTTTGGCGGCCCTGACCGCCTTTTCTTCCCTGACCTTTTGGAGCTTGCGCCCCTGGGACGGTTCGAGTGTCAGCGGTGGGCCTGACGAGCGAGAGGCTGACAAAGCATCTGAGCATTCTTCGGCTTAAATGTTTACCTCACATCCCCATTGAAGACCCCAAATCAAGGACAATCTTGTCCATGATTTATGCACTCGTCTTCCTAGCCGGCCTCTGGGCGGGTATTCAAAACGCACTGGCGGGCGGGGGCTCTTTTGTCACCTTGCCCACGCTGATCTTCACTGGTTTAACGCCTTTGGCCGCCAACATCACCTCGACGGTGGCCTTGTTTTCATCGCAAATCAGCTCAGGCTGGGCGGGTCGAAAGCTCGTCACCGGCACATCGACGGTGTCATTTAAGTCGCTGTTCATCGTCAGTTTGGCGGGTGGCGTGGTGGGGGCCTTGTTGTTGCTGAACACCCCCAGCTCGATTTTCTCGATGCTGGTTCCCTGGCTGGTGCTGTTCGCCACCAGCTTGTTTGCATGGGGCAGTTTCTTTCGGAAAACCACCGAGCAAACCAGCGTGCTGAGTGCACCAGCCACCTTGCTGATGCAGTTCTTGATTTCGATTTACGGCGGCTACTTTGGTGGCGGCATTGGCTTCTTGATGCTGGCCGCCCTCACCATCGCGGGCGTGCCCACCCGAAACGCCGGCGCCACCAAAAATGTGTTGTCTGGCGTCATGAACGCGGTGGCTGTTTTGTTGTTTGCTTTTTCACCCGACGTGGATTGGGCCTCGGCTGGCATCATGGCGGTCGGTGCAACCTTGGGTGGTTTTGCCGGCGCCTGGGCCTTGCACCGCGTCAATGAAAGGTTATTGCGCTTGGGTATCGTGTCGCTGGGCCTGGCCTTGACGGTGGGGCTTTTCTTATTTCCAGTGGGCTAAACAACCATGCGATTTTCCGAAGACGCCCTTCACACCTTCACTGGCAGCGACGGCGGCAGTCGCAACATCCATGAATGGAAACCCGACCCCAATGGGCCTCGTGCCGTCATCGTGGCCCTACATGGTGGCATGGCCCACGCGGGTGATTACGTCGTCCCGGCGCTGTTTTTTAAACAGCATGGCATCGCCACCGTCAGCTTTGACTTGGCCGGTCACCAAGGCCAAGCACGGGTCGACATTCCCCACTTCGACATTTTCTTGAACGATGTGGTGCTGTTTTTGGATTGGGTGGAAGCGCATTACCCTCACCTGCCGATTTGGGTCATGGGCCACTCCATGGGCGGCTTGATAGCGACGCATTTGGAATTGAAGGGGTTGTTGAACCGCCCCCACATCAAGGGCGTGGTGCTGTCGTCGCCCTATTTTGTGAATGCCATTCGGGTTCCGCCTTGGCTGGAAAAGGCCGCCGGCATGCTGGCCACCTTGTTACCCAAAGCCAAAGTGCCCCTGCCCCGCGTGACCGATCAACTCACCCACGACCCCGTCATCACGGCGCGCCACCATGCCGACGAACACGACCACATCCGGGCGCTCGAAGCCAGCTTTCGGTTTGCGCACAGCCTGATGAAAGCACAGGCAGCGCTCAATGGGAACTTGAGCCGTTGGAAGCACCCTGTTTTTGCGGTGCTGGCGGGACAAGACTTGTTGGCCAATACCGCCGCCTCACAAGCGTGGTTGAACACCATTCCCAATGGCTTGTTGACGGCTTACACCTACCCTGAAAATTACCATGAGAATTTCAACGAATTGAACCGTGAAAAAATCTTCCACGACATCTTGAATTGGGCCAGCCATGAGCAAATCCTGGGTCTATGAGGTCGACGTTCTGTTTGGCGATTGCGACCCGGCAGGCATTGTCTTTTTCCCCAACTTTTCCAAATGGATGGACGCCTCGTCATTGCACTTTTTCATGCAATGCGGCGTCCCCCCTTGGCGTGAATTGGTGAAAACGCGAGGCATCATTGGCACGCCCCTGTTAGAGATCCACACCAAGTTCATTCGACCGGCCACTTATGGGGAGCGGCTTCAAATCGAAACCAGCGTCGTCGAGTGGGGCGACAAGGTGTTCACCCACCAACACAGCGTCCGCCGCGATGGCACCCTGTTGTGCGAAGGCCGCGAAACCCGCGCCTTTTGCATCAAGCACCCGGATGATCCGGATCGCATCAAAGCCATTCCCGTACCGCCAGACATCAAAGCGATGTGCAGTTGAGCACCACCGAATTCCCACACAAAGGGATGATCACGGTGTCCATCATGCTGGCCACCATCATCCAAGCGCTGGACACCACCATCGCCAACGTGGCGTTGCCGCACATGCAAGGCAGCTTGCAGGCCTCGCCCGATCAGATCACGTGGGTCTTGACGTCCTACATCGTGGCCGCCGCCATCACCTTGCCACTGACGGGCTGGTTTTGTGAAAAGTGGGGACGCCGCCGGGTTTTTATTGTCTCGGTGATTGGTTTCACCGTGGCTTCGGCGCTGTGCGGCCTGGCCACCTCGCTCTGGCAAATCGTCTTGGCTCGGTTGATGCAGGGCGTGTTTGGCGCCGCTTTGGTGCCGTTGTCTCAAGCGGTTTTGCTTGACATCAATCCGCGAGAAAAAGTCGGACAAGCCATGGCCATTTGGGGTGCGGGCATCATGGTCGGGCCTATTTTGGGGCCCATGTTGGGCGGTTGGCTCACCGAGAACTACGATTGGCGTTTGGTGTTTTTCATCAACCTGCCGATTGGCCTCATCGCGCTGTGGGGCATCGTTCGCTACTTGCCAGAAAGCCGTCCTGAGAGTCAAAAACTCGACGTCTTTGGCTTTGTCACCATGAGCTTGGCGATTGGCCTCTTGCAACTGTTCTTAGACCGCGGCGAATTGCTCGACTGGTTTTCCTCTTGGGAAATCCGATTGGAGGCGGCTGGTGCTTTCATTTCATTTGCCTTTTTTGCAGTGCACACCTTGACCGTGCAAGGCGTCTCGTTCTTCAGCCGTGATTTGCTCAAAGACCGCAACTTCGTGATTGGGATTGCGTTCGCCTTCATTGTCGGCATCATCTTGTACGGCGTCATGTCCTTGTTGCCCAGCTTTTTGCAATCCTTGATGGGCTATCCCGTCATTTTGACGGGACTGATCACCGCGCCACGCGGCTTGGGCACCATGCTCGCCATGATTTTGGCCAGCCGCTTGGTCAACCACTTTGACCTGCGCACCATCATGTTGGGCGGCTTTGCCTTGATGGCGGGTTCGCTTTTTGAAATGATTCATTTCAACCTGGACATGGGAACCACCCCAGTCGTGGTGTCTGGTTTTTTCCAAGGCATGGGCATTGGCTTTACCTTTGTGCCCTTGTCTGCGGTGACCTTTGCGACCTTGGCGCCGCAACTGCGCAACGCCGGCACCCCCATTTACAGCCTCATGCGCAACTTGGGCGGGAGCGTTGGTATTTCGATTGTGCAAGCCCTTCAAAGTCAGGGCGCCACGCGATCGCACAGCCAAATCGTGGAGTCCGTGAACGCCAGCAATCCGGCCTTGTCCAGCTTGCCCCCTTATCTGCAACTTGACCAACTGGGCGGGTTGGCGTTGCTGAATGGGGAAGTCACGCGGCAAGCCAATATGATCAGCTTTATTCATGTGTTCCACATCATGATGTGGCTTTGTTTGGTCTCTTTGCCGTTCATGTTTTTGGTCCGATCGCAACGAAATAACAGTGCCCCCAACAACGCCCCATCTGTTTCGGAGCCCGCGCATTGAAACCCACTTCCCTGCTTCAAGTGGTGAGGGCCTTCATTGGCTGGGGGCTCTTTGGTTTGCTGACGTCCAACGTTTTGGCCGCGAATAAAACGGTGGTCTCGGCCACCCACGATGAGGCCAATGTGGTGGTCGATGTGCAGGCAGAAATTGACGCCCCCCTCGATTTGGTGTGGGCGGTATTTAACGACTTTGACCACTCCGCCTGTTTTGTTAAGTCGTTGTCGAGTAGCCATGCCACCCCGCTGGGCTCGGATGATTGGCTGGTCGAGCGGGTGGGTGTTTTGGATCTGGGCCTGTTCAGTGTGCATTTGGGGGCCAAATACAGCGTCCATTTAGACCCCGTCCACCACCAAACGCTGAGCCAACTGGTCTCAGGCGACGCCAAGTCAATGAAACACAGCCTGCAACTGACCCCCTTGGGCGCTGACCGCACCTCGCTCAACTCGCACGCGGTGGTGGAGCCCCCCGCATGGTTTCCACGCAGCTGGAGCCAATCGCTTTTGCGTAAACAAGCCGAAGCGGCTTTTCAAGACCTGCTCAACGAGGTGCAAAGACGCCTCAAGGACCCCGACGCCCCCGCTTGCAGCAAGCCTTGAGGCTTCGGTTTTCTTAAGCGTTCACATCCACCGCATTCACATCCACCACCACGCGACCACGCACTTGGCCTTCGAGCAAGGCCTTGGCGGTGTCGACGGCTTGGCCCAAGCCGATGGTCTGGGTCATGGCGGCCAACTTGCTCACATCCAAGTCTTTCGCCAAGCGCTCCCAAGCTTCTAAGCGGTCGGGACGGGGGCACATGACGCTGTCGATGCCGACCAAGACAACGCCGCGCAAAATGAAAGGCATGACGGTGGCGGGCAAATCAAAACCGCCGGCCAAACCACATGCCGTGACCACACCGCGGTATTTCATCGAGGCGCACACATTGGCCAGTGTGTGGCTGCCCACGGTGTCGACCGCACCGGCCCAGCGCTCTTTGGCCAAAGGCTTACCGGGGCTGGAGAAATCGGCCCGGGCCAAGACTTCTGCGGCGCCGAGGGTTTGCAAATAAGCGGCTTCTTCAGGACGACCCGTCACCGCCACGACTTTGTAGCCCAATTGGCTGAGCAAGGCCACCGCCACGCTGCCGACGCCGCCGGCCGCGCCGGTCACCAAAATTTCGCCGTGCTCGGGTGTCACGCCTTGGCGTTGCAAGGCCATCACACACAACATCGCGGTGTAGCCTGCCGTACCAATCGCCATGGCCTGCGCCGGTGTGAAGGCCTTGGGCAAGGGCACGAGCCAATCGCCATTCAACCGCGCCCGCTGGGACAAACCGCCCCAATGCGTTTCTCCAACGCCCCAACCGTTCAAGACGACGGCGTCACCCGGCGCATAAAGCGGGTGTTCGCTGTGTTCGACGGTACCCGCCAAGTCAATGCCGGGCACCATGGGGAACTTGCGCACCACGGGCGATTTGCCGGTGATGGCCAAGCCATCTTTGTAGTTCAAGGTCGAGTGCGAGACCCGAATCGTCACCGGATTCACGGTGCTTTGGGTGGCGGCCATCAGCGCGTCGGTGTTCAGGGTTTGAAGCTGGGCGCGGTAACCCGCATCGTCTTTTTCAATCAACAGGGCTTGAAACGAATCGGCATTGACGGTCATGGGGGATCTCCAGAGTGGGTTGTTTATTTTTAGTCAGATTGGGACAGGGGCTTAGATTTTTCCATAGTCATTGATTTGTCGGTTCTCCAACACGACAGGCAATGGCTGTTCAGCCTGGCTCAATTTCAGCATCGCACGACCCAGCAACTCGGTCGTGGTGAATTGGCCTTTCAGATAAGGAGACGCCACGTTCATGACGGGTCCGACGGCTCGGTAAAGCACATCGCGCAGTCGGTGCATGGAACGCACGCCTTGCACGGGCTGGACCACGCCGGGGCGAAGGCTGCAAACTTGAAGGTCCAGCGAATGCAACGCCTGCTCGGCCTCGCCCTTGACGCGCATCGGCATCAGGGGACTGGCGGCGTTGGCCCCCAAACCCGACACATACAAAAACCGAGCGCCTGGGTTGGCCGCGGCAAAAGCCTTGGCGACATTCACCGTCACGTCCACGGTCACGGCGCGGTATTGCGACGTACTTTGGCCAATGGGCAAGGTGCCCGCGCCATACCAACACGCATCAAATCCACCCAAGTCCAAGGTGGCCAAAGCCTCTGGCGTGAAAGCAGGAATTGACCAGGTTTGAACCGTGGGGCGCACCTGACCAGGCTGGGCGTTCAGTTCGGCCACCGCTTGGCGCAACAAAAGCCCAACCCGCTCAATAGCTGGGTGCGCATTCAAGGCCACCTTCAATGCGCCCTGCCCGACCAAGCCGCGCGCGCCGACGATTAAAATTTTCAAACCCATGGCATTTCTCCGCTCAGTTCGAGCTCAATTGGCGGGCCAACCACCGGATCGGGCCGCCAATCAAGGGCAGTTTGGCGTACAGCTCTTCGGCTGCGTCCCAGTAGTCGCGGTGCCGGGTGATGCGACCTTCGGCGTTGAAATCAAATTCCGTCACGCCGCGAATCGAATAGGCCTTGTGGCCCCGATTGAATTCAAAAATCCAAGTCACGAAGGCATGACTCGGATGCGTTTCGTGGTTGGCCACCGACCTGAGCACCACGAATTTCGGCGCCTCTAAGGCCTTGAACATGTGCTGAAAAATGGTGTCGATGGCGGCCAAACCCCTCACCTCGTTGAACGGGTCTTTGAAGAACGCCTCGGCGTCATAAAACCGACCCAACTCAGCCAAGCTGCTGGGGCTTAGGTTTTGATAAAACAACAACAGTTCATTGAAGGTGGGTGGGTTCATGGGGCAATTTTTTGCAACAAATAAAAGTACAACGAGTCAGGCAACCAACGGGCCCAACGCAGCCACAGCGTGAAGCGCTTGGGAAAATGAATTTCAAACAGCCCTTTGGCCCAGCCCTTAAGCATTTCATCAGCGGCTTGGGAGGGCTTCAACAAGGCCGGCATGTGATAGGGGTTCTGCGCTGTCAAAGGGGTTTCCACAAAGCCTGGGTTAATCAAGGAAACACCAATGCCCCTTGAGTGCAGGTCGTGGTACAAAATTTCTGCCAGGTTGCTCATGGCCGCTTTGGTGGGCCCATAGGCCAAGGCATTCGGCAAACCTCGGTAGCCCGCCACGCTGGAGATCAAGGCAATGTGGCCCTTGCCGAGCTTCAGGAATGCGGGAATCACGACTTCCAAAACCCGGGCCATTCCCAGGTAGTTGATGTCGGTGTGTTTGGCAATTTCGGCGTAAGAAAACGCCTCGGCCCGCATCGGTAAATAGTGCCCGGCGGCATACACCACCACATCGGGCGCGCCGTGTTCAACCACCAGAAGTGCCCATTGTTGGGCCAACCCTGCCGCGTCGCTCACATCAAAGGGGTACGCCCAAGTGCCTTTTCGGTCGACGCACCAAGCGTTCAAAACTTCGGCGCGGCGTGCGGACACCAAAACCTGTGCGCCTTCATCGTGCAGACGCTGTGCCAAAGCCAAGCCAATGCCACTGGAGGCGCCAACGATCCAGACCTTTTGGCCTCGCCAATTTTGGATGGGCGTATTTAAAGGCATGGCCATCAATCGGCCAGCTTGTCGAAAACGATTTGCACTTCACCCAACTTGAAGCCCCACTTGCTCATCACCGCGTGGTTGAGCATCAACTTGGGGGTCATGAGGTACATCCAATCATCCATGTCGACTTCGATGAGGCGGCCGTCGACGGGCAGATTCAAGCGGTAGTGCCAGTGCAGGGTATTGCCCGCCAACTCACCTTGGGCCACGCCCACCACGTCGTCGGCTCGGCCTTCAAAGCGCGTCACGCCGGGCTCGCTGGGGATGCGCTTCAAATGCCAGATGCGTTGCTGCAGATCACCTTGGTGGGCATGGTCTTGGTAAACAAAATGTTCATCCAAAGTGCCCTCCTCTTGGCTTTCTGGACCCACCGGACTCGTCCAGGTGCCCTTCATGTCCACCGTAAAACGGCGTACCACCGCTCCTGCGCGGTCCTTGAATAAACCCTCGGCCTTCAAATGGCCCTTTAGATACTCGCTCAACACCAAGGGGGGTTGTTCTTGCGTGTAATCGGTGATCTTGGGCGCGTTCGCACAGCCGGCCAGTGCCAACACCGTGAGTGCCGTCAGCAGCGGGCCCAGCCCATGAAAAGACTTTTTCAAAATCGAGCGGTGTTTCATCAAAAACTCCCTAGAAGGGCTCGCCGCATCTCGGGTTGAGATGTTTTCGGATCAAGCCAAATGCCAAAAAACAAATGTGCAAATTCGGGGTCGTCCAACTCACCGTTGGTTTGGCCATTGCAGCTGAAGGCCACACGACCCTTGCCATCGTGGTGTCCCGTGATCCGATCACCAGCGCGGACATTTGGGAAGGCGGTTTGCATAAATGCCAGCCAGCGTTTTCCCTTTTCAGCCTCAATGGGGGCGAGTTGCTTCATCTCGACCAAAGAACGCTCAGCGATCAATCGCCCCTCTAAAGTGCGGGCGTATTCCAGCGTCAACTCAAGCGCATGTTCGTGGTAACTGCTGGACTTGAAGCTCGGGGCTACCCTGAGTTTGGCCTCATAAATGCGCATGCCTAAAAACCGCAAGGTGCTGCTGCCGGCCAACACCCACTCGTTGTTGGCCTTTTGCGTAATGTTTTGATTTGGGTTTTGATTTGGGTTTTGATTCAGGCTTTGACTCATGGCTGCGTTCCCCTCAAAAAGACCAAAGGCCAGCCCCAGCATGGCCAAGGGAATGCCGAAACGAACTCGCCTGTTTTGCCAATTTGGGTCATGAAGCTTGTGCATGGCAAAGGGTGAATTGCTCGACGTTCAAAGAACCTTGGTCAAAGCCGGCCTCACAATAGGTCAGGTAAAAGCGCCAAAGTCGAATAAAACGCTCGTCGTAACCTTGGGCCCGCACTTTGTCCAAACTGGCCTCAAAAGAATGCCGCCAGCGACGCAGCGTTTCGGCGTAATCATGACCAAAGGCCAAGTGGTCGACCAATTCCAAACCCGCTTTTTGTGCATGCTCCACAAAGCGCTTGGCCGAAGGCAACATGCCACCTGGAAACACATGCTTTTGAATGAAGTCGGTGCCACTGGCGTAACGCTCAAACAGCGCCTCGTCGATGGTGATGGTTTGAATGCAAGCCTTGCCGCCGACACGCAGGCTGCGGGCGAGCATGGCCATGTATTCTTCCCAGTAGGCTTGGCCGACGGCCTCAAACATTTCAATCGATACGATGGCGTCGTAGGGCGCTTCGTCTGGTGCCAAGAGTTCTCGGTAATCCCTGAATTGCAATTGCAGTCTGCCCGACTCGTGGCTTTCGGCTTGGCGCGCCTTGACCCACTCCAACTGCTCGCGCGACAGCGTGATGCCGGTGTGATAAGCCCCGAAATGTTCGATCGACAAAGCCGCCAAGCCGCCCCATCCACATCCCACTTCCAACACCCGACTGCCGGGACGCACCCCAGCGCTGCTGAGCGCTTGGTGGCATTTGGCCATCTGCGCCTCTTGCAAGGATGGGTTGAAGTTGCCTTTGAACAAGGCGCTTGAATAAGTCATGCTGGGGTCTAGCCACAGCTCATAAAAATCATTGCCCAAGTCGTAGTGCGCGGCAATGTTTCGGCGACTGCCCGCTCGGGTGTTGCGGTTCAAGGCATGGCGAAGGCGTTGCCACAAGCCACTCCACCAGTGGCCATAAACCACCTTTTCCAAGGACTGGCGGTTGGCTGCCAAAAGCTGCATGAGCGCGCCCAAATCGGGGGTGTCCCAAAGGCCTTCCATGTAGGTTTCGCCAAAGCCAATGTCGCCGAGCTCGAGCACCGCCTCGAACATGGCCACGTCTTTGATGTGCAATTCTGCAGCGAGCAAAGGGTCCTCGTCTTTGCCAAACTGCAGGGTTTGACCATCGGGCAAAGTGAGGCGCAAGGTGCCGTGTTTGATTTTTTCGAGCAAACGCAAAGTCAACTTCACTCGAAGCGACAGGCTTTGCTTGGGACTGGCCTGGGTCGTCATTTGGTCACAAACTCCGTAGGGGCTGGGGGTTGTCTAAAAAAGGGAACGCGCTGCCAAAACAAATGCACCGCTTGCCAATGGATGCGCCAAACCACCATCAAGGCGGCCCAGGGCATTTTGGCCACCAAGCGCCAAGCACGTTGGGTTTGGTAGGGCTCAAGTCGGCCGCACAACGAGGTTTTGAGCAAGGGGCCTTGGTCATCGCTCAAGTTGATGCGCGCACTGCGCCAATCGCCCAAGGAACGAAACTCAAAGTCGTATCGACCTTCGGTCGCGCAAAAAGGCGACACATGAAACACCTTGTCCGCGCCCGCCACAAAGCGGTTGACTTGGGCGGTGTTCAAGTTCAGTGACTTCGATGCACTCGGGGCGGCGGCCATTTCATCGAACTTCAGCAAATAACAATGCCGCTCGCCAAAGGTGTTGTTCACTTCGGCCAGCACCGCGACCAGACCGCCCTGGGCGCGCTCGACATGCCAAAAACTAACGGGCTTGAAGGCAAAACCCATGACGCGGGGCAAGGTTTGCAGCCAAATTTCACCGTCAAAGTCGGGCGCGATGACGCCGTTTTCCTGCAGCAATTGCTCGACCCAAGCCAATGCGTTGGGTCCGCCCATGCCGTGGTCTCGGTCGTAAAAAGAAAGTGCGCCAAACCGGTTGCGGGCCGGCGCTTGCGCCAGGCCTTGGCGTTGCCACTGCCGCATGGGCAGCCACAAGAACAGCACGTCGTAGGCAAAACTGCGGTCAACCGGCCGCAAGCGCCGGTGCCAAGTTCTGCCCAAAGAGAAGGCAGCTCCTGACAACGCAGCGCCGCTTGGCTTCATGCAACCACCTGCTTTGGTCCCAAGGCTTGAGACGCAGTTTTTTGACGCACGCCCTCGGCCGCCAAGTAGCCCGACTGCAAACCGTCTTCATGAAAACCATAACGGCGCCAAGCGCCTGCAAACCAGATGCCCAAGCGAGCTGATTCCGCGTCCAAGACCGGTAAACGGCTTTGGGCGTTGATGGCGGGTTTGTCAAAAATCGGATGGGCGTATTCGAATTCACGCAAAATTTGACGCGGATCCGGTTCGCGCAAGGGGTTGAGGCTGACCAACACCGGTTTTTTAGTGGGCAACGCTTGCAAGGCATTCAGCCAGTAATGGAGGCAGACCCGTTGTTCGTCGGTGTCGTGGTCCATTTCGTTGTGGTTTTCAGCTTGGTGCGTTTCAAAATTCCAGGCGGCCCAGGCCGCGGGACGCTCTGGCATCAAACGCGTGTCGGTGTGCAAAACGGCTCGATTCGGTTGGTATCGAATGGCCCCCAACACCTCCCGTTGCAAAGGGGTTGCAGCGTCGCCCAAAATCTTCAAGGCTTGGTCACTGTGGCTGGCCAGCACCACCGCGTCAAAGTGCTCTTCCCCTTTGGCTGTGGTCACCAGCACGCCCGGTTGGCCATGGGCCCCTGGGTTCACAGGCCTCACTTGCAGCACCGGCGTGCTCAAACGCAGGTCTTGAAGGTTTTTGGTGATGCGTTCGACATATTGCTTGGAGCCGCCGCGCAGGCTGAACCATTGAGGCTGTCCCACCACTTGAAGCAGGCCGTGGTTGTGGCAAAACCGAATCAGGGTGTCGATGGGAAACGCCATCATTTGGCGGGTCGAACACGACCAAATGCAGGCCACCATCGGCACCAAATAATGGTCGCGAAAGGCTTTGGAAAATCCGTGGCGCAGCAAAAATTCGGCCGTGGTTTCTTCAGACACCACACCGCCGTTTGCAAATGCTTGGGCCAACTCCGTGGTCAAGCGGTTGAAGCGGAAAATTTCCAACAACATGCCCAAAAATTGCGGCCTCAAAGCGCGCGCCGGTTGTGCCAGCAAGCCCTTAAAACCTGTACCGGCCCATTCCAAGGAGGAGCGCCCACCGCCGGGACGCACCTGGACCGAAAAGCCCATCTCTGAGGGCGTCAACTCGATCTCGAGCTCTTTGAATAAGCCCATCAAACCCGGGTAGGTGCGGTGGTTGCAGACCAAAAAGCCGGTGTCGACCCCAAAGCGTTGGCCGTCCGTACTGATTTCTACCGTGTGGGCGTGGCCTCCTGGGCGACTGTCGGCTTCAAACACAGTGACAGCCGCCTCGTGGCGCAACTGCCAAGCGGCTGCCAATCCACTGACGCCTGTGCCAATAATGGCAACACGGGGAAGAGACGGGTTGAGAGGGGTCATGGACAGGGGTGTGTGATCAATTTAACGAATTCTAACTCATGAGTTTCCAAAAAGAATAATTAGTTTCCAAATTGGCCTAATCGGTATAATAAACCTATGAACTCCGTTAAATCCCGCCTAAAAGAGCAAGTGAACGCGCTGCGCAGCCAAGCCATCATGGCCTCTGCGCACAAGCTTTTGGCGGAAAAAGGCTACGAGGCCATGACCATGGACGATGTGGCCGAGCGGGTGGGCATGTCCAAGGCGAGTCTGTACAAGTTTTTTCCCAGCAAAGAAGAATTAGCGGCCCAGGCCATGGTGGTGGTGCTCGATGAGGCCTTGGCATTGATTGATTCTTTGCGGGACGACCCCGAAGTGAAGGCCGTTGATTGCCTGCGGCGCTTGACCCGTTGGGCGATGCAAACCAAATTGGACGGCGAAATGCCCAGCTTGCCGGCCCAAAACTCGGCGTTGAGCGAGGCCCTTTTGGCACATGAACCTTATGTGGATCGTTTGCTGGCTTTGTCGATGAAGCTGGGGGTTTGGGTGTCGCAAGCCCAAACCGATCATGACGTGGACCCTGGGCTGCCCGCTGACTTTGTGCTCTACCAGCTCTATGCCCGATCCTGCGACCCGGTTTTGGGCGTCATGAAAGACGACGGACGTTACAGCCGAGATCAAATTCTGGATTGGATGCTGCAAGTTCAGTTCACCGGGCTGGCGCCGCACTGAAACCCGAACCGGCCTCATCTCAATTCATTTAAACCTTGAACCGCTCGACCTCTTGGCGCGTGGCGTCGGCGATCTTGGACAACTCCAACACCGAGGCCGTGATTTCCTCTGACGCCGTGGCGTTGTTGCGCGCAATTTGATCCAAGCTCGACAGGTTGGCGTTGATTTCTTCAACCGCGCTGCTTTGTTGCTCCAAGGCCGCTGAAATGCGGCGCAACATGTCGTCGGCCTCGCGCGAACCTTGCTCAATCCGCGCCATGGTGTCGTGAACCTCGCTCACCGACTTCACGGCCGTGGCCGTTTCGTTCACGGCATCGCGCACCAGAGCGGCAATTTCTTGCGAACTTTCAGCGCTGCTGGCGGCGAGCTTGCCCACTTCTTCAGCCACCACCGAAAAGCCCTTGCCGTGCTCGCCAGCCCGCGCCGCTTCAATGGCCGCGTTCAAAGAGAGCAAATTGGTTTTGTTGGCAATCTTTTCAATCACCTCGGTGATCTTGCTGATCTTGTTCGAGTTGTCCGAGAGCTTTTCAACCAGCGTCACCATTTGCTTCATCTGGTTCATGCCGCTTTGCATGCCCAGAATGGAGTCTTGCGATTTTTGGCTGGCGATCGTGGTGTTTTTGGCCACATCCACCACCGAGGTGGAGGTTTGACGCACCGCTTCGGCCACTTGAGAAATCGCGTGCGTTTGGTTTTGAGCGCCGTCCGAAATCTGGCTCACTGCGCTGCTGGTTTGGTTCGAAGCCGCCGCCACTTGGCGGGTGTTCGAATTGATGGCCTTCATGGCGCGGCCCAAGCTGTCCAACGAAGAATTGATGTTGTTGCGCAACACAATCAAATCACCCTGCCCGCTGGCATTCACACGCAATGTCAAATTGCCTTGAGACACTTGCTGCATCACGTGGCCCACGTCGTCCAGCATTTGGCGCAAAGACTGCATGGCGTAAGCCGCCTGATCCAAGGCCAATTTGAATTGCCCATCGGCCTCGTGCGTGTGCTGGACAGAAAAATGCCCTTGCTCCAGCGAAGTCATCATCTGGCTGATCGACAACATGGTGTTTTGCACGCCGGCGAGCGAGTCATTAATGGCGTTCTTAAGTTGGGCCATGTCGCCCTGCAATTCGGCCGTCACGCGGTGCGTTAACTGGCCCTTGGCCATCGCACCCATCACGCCGTTCACCTCCATCAATGCCGACTTGATGGTTTGCATCAACTGGTTGAAAGCCTGGGCTGTTTCGCCCACTTCATCGCTGCTGCTGACGGGGACACGTTGACCAAATTCAAACGTCTGCGCAATTTGGGAAATGGTTTTCTTCAACACCTGCAAAGGTTGTTGAATGCTGTTCACAATCAAGACCGCCAAGCCAATGCCAAACACCAAAACGCCGACATACAAAATCAACCCCAGCACCAACCCAGACTGGGCCTTTTGCTCTTCGGCGTGGGTATTGGCCAGCAGGTTTTGCCCCAGGGCCTCTTCAAAGCCTTTCATTAAATTGATCTTGCCTGTAATCTGCGTCCACCAATCGGCGGCAGCTATGCCGAAATCGCCTTGAGTGGCTTTGTCGAGCACCTGGGCTCTAAGAGTGGCTGCGGCCTGAGCAGACGGCTCTTGCATCAGCTTGTTGAGCTTGGCATTGCCCTCGGCGTCATCCAGTTGGCGGTACAAGTTGTCAAAGACACTTTGCTTGGTGGCAATTTCAATCAGGCGAGCATGCGTGGCCTTGTCCAAGGCTTGGTTCGAGGTGAGCGCCGCGTTGACCAAGGCGCGCTCACGGCCCACAAACTCTTTCTCATTCAAGAAAAAGGCATACGCCATGAGTTGGCGAGAAATATCGGCGTTGTGGCTCAGCTTCACCACCTGGTAAAGCGGCGCCAATTCAGCTTCAATGGTTTTGGAGTACCAAGCGGTGGACGCCGGGGCCTCCATGCTCAAGTCGCTCACCTGTTGGCGGGTTTTGGCCAAGGCTTGCACCAACTGCGTGGTGCGAGCCAAATCTTGGTCGACCAAAGCGGGATGCTCGCCGGCCGCTGCTTGTTGAAGCTCGGCGAGCAACACCGCCAAGTTTTTATCCGTCTGCTGGCGCTGCGCCACCAATTCGTTGCCCATCTTCTGGCCTTTGGAGGCCAAAAAACCGGCCGACATGCCCCGCTCTAATTGCAACTGGTGCACCAAATTGCCCGACATTTGCGAGAGCGTTACCAACTGCGCAACTTGGTTCATCTCGCGGCTCGATTGCCAACGCTCCCAAATCAAAGTGCCACCAAAATAGGTACTGCCCAAGAGCAACACCACAATCAAGCCCATCAAGCGTGAACGGACATTGAATTGTGAAATGAATTGAATTAAGGCGGACATGGCGGGGCTTTGTGGGCGTTGGGGTAACCCAATCGATTCTATGTGTGAATCTTGCAACATTGCGATGCAGAACTGTCACAACCGAACCCATCGTATTGAAACACGCTAGGACAAACCCTGACCTTTTATCGGCCTGCACAGCCCCGTCGTCAAGGTAGAAATAAACTCATAACAACTCCTTCCTCACTGGGCCTAAGAATTTGATGGACTACCAGCGAGTTACCAAATTTTCAATTTTTCAGTGCTTCACAAGCGATTCACCAAATTACAAGCTTTAAAAAAACAACGAAAGTTTTCTATGCACTTTGATAAGCCTCAATGGGTAGTCGCGTTGATTTCTGGTTGTGCTGGCGCCTCGGGTTGATCGATTGAGGGCATCGGTTTTTTCTCAGTATCTGCTTCCAAGTTTTCAGGGTGATAAGGGGACACATAAATCACATCCCTACGCTCTTTTGAATTAACTATTTTTGATTCATCGACCGCAAACAGTAAAGCTTCAAGTGCTTTTAATCGTGCCTCTGGGTCGTTAATTCGGCATTTGTGCTCGTCAGAATAATCAGAGTCACCGATATTTGGCATGGCGACAAATAACTTACGAGTTCCAAGGGCGGCAATATCGTATTTTGATGAATATGCCACATTAAGGCGTGTGCCCACTCGATAAAGCATACCACTCGCAACTCTCATCGGTATATTGATAACAATGCCATCATCAAATCGAAACTCGATAGCCAATACATTTTCGTATATTTCGGTAATTTTCTCTTTTTTTCGCTCTTCAGCCATAGAATTATTTTTATTAGAATCAAGCACTGAGCCTGCCACTAAAGCAGCTCCTAAATTCCTTAAAAGACCAATTCCGATTCCGCCTGGAAGAACTTGTACTATGGCCATCCCAGAGCCACTGTATTCTGTAGGAAAGTACTGATCTTGAAGTTCACTGGGCAAAGGTTGTTGCATACTTTCACGCTTGGAAACAATTACTCCGCATCCTAAACCGCCCCTATTTACATCAGGCCCAGCAGCCAAGACTTTGGTTTCATTTAAGAATAAAAAAAGGAAAAACAAAAACCATGAGTTGAATTTAAACATAGTATGGATTGACATCTAGTTTGATTTAGAATATTAATTGATTGGGTAAATTTTTTAAATATTAAAATTTCCAAACCACTCGCATTGCATTGAGAATATGACCCCATTCCATAATTAATTGCACAACCTAAAATTTTCTGTCGAAGATGTCAATTAGTGACTAAAACTCCTCTGCTTCGCTGTTTCACGCCCTCACTAGCAAGAAGTTCTAAGGAAATGGTTAATGTGCATACATATCAGCAAAACTTCTACCGGCAACGGGTGCCCCCGAATCCATCTGGAACACAGCGAGTCACTTGACCATCCGGTGCCGTGATGCGGGTTCCGCCAAACCCATCCGGCGTGATGCGGGTCGTGTTGCCATGCGAGTCGGTCAATCTGGACCCGCCGAAACCATCTGGGGTTTGGTGCTGCACATCCCCGTTGGGTTGGGTGTAACGCTGCCCCCCGAACCCATCGGGTGTGATGCGCGTGACGTTGCCGCTGTTGTCCACACACCTTTGCCCCCCAAAGCCATCTGGTGAGCAGCGCGTTTCAGCCACAGCGCCGGATGTAAATATGAAAAGCAGGAGGACAGCGCCGAAAGAGGCGGTGATTGTTGATTTCATTTAGTGCCTTGTGCCAAAGAGGCTTCGCGAGATTCCACAAAATTTCATTCATGCTCTCAGGGTCTCAGCCTAGCCACAACCATCGCACATTAACTTACGCAGATGGGCTATTGACCTATGCCATTCGTCAAGTGGTATTGCCCTTCAAGAACCAATAGGCTTTTTTAACGATGGGGGAAACCTGTCAGGATCAAAGATGACTTCCTCCCAATTAAAATTCAAACATGCCCCCCAACACTTTCAAAGGCAACAAACAAAGTTTGCCCAGCAAACCCTGCAAGACCTGCGGTCGCGACATGACTTGGCGCAAGGCATGGGCTAAAAATTGGGATCAGGTTTTGTATTGCTCGGAAGCGTGCCGCAAAAAGAAATCAACGGCTTAGTCAAACTCGCCGTCGACCGACTCATCCCATGCCCATCGAAAAACTCAACAGCCAACAAATCTCAGAAGCCATCCAAGGTTTACAGGGCTGGTCTTTGGGTGCTGACCATGAAAGCATCGCGAAGGAATGGGCATTTGCGAGCTTTAAAGCCGCCATGGGTTTTTGGCATCAAGTGGCGGAACTCGCAGAGCGGCAGAACCACCATCCCGAGTTTTGGTCCAACTACACCCAATTTCGGCTCCGGCTCACAACCCACGACGCAGGTGGTTTGACGGCGCTTGATTTTTCGTTGGCGAAAGAAATCGACCGTCTGCACCTTGCCCGCTGAGCAGGTTATTTTTTAACCAGCCACAAGGCCGCTGGACCCAAGACCCTTGAAATGGCATGTCGGTTTCTGGCAAAGAGTTCGTAACCCCACTGAAACGCGGGTTGCAAAAACCGAATTGACAAAAACCACGCCATAAATGGCAATTTCGCCCGCCGATAGGCATGGGCAAAAACGGGTGCGCCTTGCAAAGAGCGGCCGTCTTCAAACTGGCCGTACATGGCGGTCAACGCCTGCTCACAAGACACCCCCAACGCCTCGGGTTCGAATGCCGAAGAGTTCACGTCGACGAATCGCAATAAGTTTTGGTCATTGCGATTCGACAAGAACGTGATTTCAGCCTGGCACAACGGACACCGGCCGTCGTAGTAAAGCGTCAGCGGTTGCAATTTCTCAGGCAACAGACTGTCCCAACAAGGGGTAGTCGGTGTAACCCACGGTTTTGTCTTCCTGCCCATAACCATAAAAAGTGGCAGGTGTGTAAGGCGTCAAGGCCGCCTTGTTTTGCAGGCGTTGCACCAAGTCGGGGTTGGAGATGAACAGTTTGCCAAACGCAATGGCGTCGGCGTTGCCCGAATCCAATTCCCCTTGGGCGGTTTCCAAATTGAAGCCTTCATTGGCGATCAGCACGCCACCAAAACGCTTGCGCAACTCCGGGCTAAGGCGGTTGTCGCCCAGCGATTCGCGCGTGAAGATGAAGGCAATTTTGCGTTGCCCCAATTGCTCTGCGACGTAACCGAAGAGCGCAAGCGGGTTGCTGTCGCCCACGTCATGCGCGTCGCCACGGGGGGCCAAATGCACGCCCACACGACCGGCACCCCAAACGGAGATGCAAGCATCGACCGTTTCGAGCAACAGGCGGGCGCGGTTTTCAATCGAGCCCCCATATTCATCGGTGCGCTGGTTGCTGCTGTCTTGGAGAAACTGGTCGAGTAAGTAGCCGTTGGCGCCGTGCAATTCAACGCCGTCAAAACCAGCTGCCTTGGCATTCACCGCGGCTTTGCGGTAAGACTCGACGATGGCTGGAATTTCGCTGGTTTCCAAAGCCCGCGGTGTGACGTAGTCTCGCAGGGGTCGCAGCAAGCTCACATGGCCTTTTGGGGCCACAGCACTCGGCGCCACCGGCAATTGGCCGCCGAGCAACTCGGGGTCAGAAATTCGGCCCACATGCCAGAGCTGAGCAAAGATGCGGCCGCCAGCGGCATGAACCGCTTGCGTGACGATTTGCCATCCCGCCACTTGTTCTGCAGACCAAAGACCCGGTGTGTCGGGGTAGCCGACGCCGCTGGGCTCGACGGAAGTGGCCTCGCTCAGAATCAAACCGGCGCTGGCGCGCTGGGCATAGTAGGTGGCATTCAGCGCGTAAGGCACTCGACCAGCGCCGGCGCGGGTGCGTGTCAAGGGCGCCAAAATGACACGGTTGGGCAAGGTGAGGTCACCCACTTGGATGGGGTCAAAAAGACTTGGCATGGCATATTGCTTTCAATGAAGATGGCGCATTGTGAACCAGTTGCTTGTTTCTTGTTGTGAAAGGTTGATTCAGAAGTTTTTTGAGTTGGGGCAATTTCTCGTCACCGATAACCAAGCGCCTTGTAGGCTTCTTTTTTGAATTCAATCGTGTGCAATCCGCCCTGACCAAAATAGCGTTGTGTCATCAACACGCCGGCGATGTGGAGTCGCGGGTTTATCCACCAAACCGTCCCCGCCAGACCGCCCCAACCACACTCACCAACGCTGTCAATCGGCTCGAAGGCGTTGGGTTGCACGCAAACGCTCGAACCCAAACCAAAACCCCTGCCCACCATTTCAGGGAACCCAGGGAACTTCAGCCACATGCCATCCGGCAGTTGGTTGGTGCACATGAGTTGCAGGGTTTCTGGCTTCAGAAGCGAATTCGTTTTTGAAAGCAGGGATTGAATCAGCTTCACCCAATCTCCCAGCGTGGTGGCCAAGCCCCCGCCGCCGGACTCCATGGGCCAACTCTTCAAATGCGACTTAGAAACGGCTTCGTTATCGAGGCGAACCAACCCAGATGAAAAGGGGTTTTGAATGTCTTTGCCAACATAGAGCGTGGTGAGTTTCTCGGCCTGCCCTGCGGGAATAACAAAGCCGGTCTGATTCATGCCCAAGGGGTTGAAGATTCTGGCTTGTAAAAATTCGCTGAATTTCTGGCCAGAAATGACCTCAACCAAACGGCCGACCACATCGGTGGCATAGGAATATTCCCAACGGGTGCCAGGGTGAAAACACAAGGGGAATTCTGCGAGGCCTGAGACGAAGGCCTGTAAATTTTTGTTCGGGTTTCTCACAGCGGCCTTGGTGTAAGCCGCGGGCACCAAGGCGGTGGGGTCAAACAAGTCGTATGTCAAACCCGAGGTGTGGTTCATCAACTGGCGAATGGTGATGGATGACTTGGCCTTTTCGACCTCGGAGATGTCTTTTGCACCTTGTCGAACCACCTGGCGGTTGCCCAGCTCGGGGATGAATTTTTCTATCGGGTCGTCCCAATCAAAACGTCCCTCTTCCCACAAAAGCAAAGCCGCCAACGAGGTGACGAGCTTGGTGTTCGAATAAGCCCGGAACAGGTGTTCGGCATTCAGGGGCGTTTTGGATTCACGGTCTGCATCACCATAAAAGAACGCATCGACGACTTCACCATGACTGATCACGGCGGTGGACACCGAGGGAATGAAGTCCCCGTCAACCAATCGGCGCATGGCGGCATGGAGTTCTGAAAAGTCTGTTTTAACCATGCTTTGAGCCTTGCCTAATGTGGAGTCTGGTGCGGTGTCTTTTGTCGTTTCTTGTGCCATGAATAGTCCCCGAATTAAAAATTGAATTGACTCAAATAAGTTAACACGCAGCCAGCCTTTTTTCAACTTGTCGCCCAAAGCTCAGCAGAAAGAATTCAGGGCTCCCTAGAATTAATTTGAAAATTAAATTCAGAACAGGAGACGACTTTGAAACACCTCGCGAAAATCTTTTTTGCACTGGCCCTGTTGCTGATGCAATCGGTGGGCGCTTTTGCTCAAAGCGCCAAGATCGAATCAGAGGATTTTTATGTGCCTTCTAAAGCGCCCGGCATTCAGCTTTTTATGCGGCACAAGCACCTCTCGGGTGTGAAGGCGACATCGGGCGACAAAATTTTGCTCTACGTCCACGGCGCCACTTATCCCTCTGAAACTGCGTTTGATTTGCCCATCGAAGGCCAGTCCATGATGGACCTCTTGGCCTCAAAAGGGTATGACGTTTACCTGGTCGACGTTCGCGGCTATGGCCGCTCGACTCGACCTGCCGAGATGGACCAACCCGCACAAGACAACGCGCCAATTGTTCACACCGCCGACGCAGCGAGTGATTTTGGCTCGGCCGTCGACGCCGTGCTCAAGCGCCACAACGTCTCCAAAATCAATGTGATGGGGTGGTCGTGGGGCACGTCGATTGTGGGCATGTACACCAGCCAGAACAATGAAAAAGTCAATCGGCTCGTGCTGTTTGCACCGATGTGGCTGTTTGCCAAGGACACGGCGCTGCCCACCGGCCCCAGTGCCGCAAAGTTAGGCGCCTATAGAACGGTTTCAAAAGACAGCGCCAAAGCCCGTTGGCTCAAGGGCGTCACGCCAGAGCAGGCCCAGGGCCTGATCCCGGCGGGTGTTTTTGAGGCTTGGGCTGATGCGACTTGGGCCACAGACCCGAAAGCCACCTCTGGCAATCTTCGTGCGCCCAATGGCGTGATTGATGATGTGACGACCTATTGGCAAGCCGACAAGCCGATGTACGACGCCAGCAAAATCACCGTGCCGACCTTTCTGATTCACGCTGAATGGGATGCCGATTTGCCTCTGTACCAAACCCTGGGATTGTTCAAAGCATTGACCAAAACACCTTATAAACGACACGTTGAGCTCGGTGAAGGCACGCACACCGTGATGCTGGAAAAGAACCGCATGCAGTTCTTCCGTGAAATTTTGGGCTTCTTGGACGAACGCGATCCCTTGGCCTTGAAGTAATTCAACCAACATGCCACTCAAAACCCTGGTCGCGATCTTGGCCTTGATGGGCTGTTCGGCACAGGCGGTTGAGTGGAAGTTGATTTCAACCAGCTCAGACACCGCCAAAACCACTTATTGGTATGTCGACCCGGAAAGCATCGTCGTTCAATCGAATTGGGTTCAAGCGCGCTTGCGCACGGTTTGGTCGACGATGCAATACGCCAGCGACAACACCGGATACCAGTCCAGCGTTTATTTGAATTATGTGGATTGCAAGCGACGCGCCATTGCCTTCACGGGCAACACCTATTTCACCGATGCAGCGTCGATGGGCCCGCCCGTTCACCAAGAACCCGAGTTGCCATTGAGCGCCCTGAATTTTCAAGCGGTTAAGCCTGGCTCTGCTGGCGAAGTTCGGGTCAACTACCTTTGCCGCTCCAACGGCAGTTCCTCAAATAACTTAACTTAGCTTTTCTTGAGTGGGTGCGTTCGTGCAAGCGCAACCGAGCGGACCCCCGTTTTATCGAGCATCCACTGAATCGGTTCAGAGGCCAATGTCAGGGCCAACTTAGTGGCTTGTGTTTGCAAGGGACAAGCCGCTGGCTTCTCGAGCAAATTGAGCACCCACAAAGGCATGACATCGAAAGCGGCGCTCAGGGTCAAATGCATGAAGGGTTTATCGAGCAACTCCGTGGGGTAGTTTTCAACCACGCGCACAATGTCTCTGGCACGCTCGTCAAACCTGAGTTCGGGTTCGTAAGCCTTTAATTCACTTTGAGCGGCTTGCCAAGTCAGGGGCAAATCGGTGGCCCCCAACAAGTGTCCAATCTGATTCATTTCTTCAATGTATTGATCACACTCACGGGCTGAAAGGCGTTGTTTAGAAAGGTGTTGGTAGGCGCCAAGAAAGGAGCAAACCTCCGCTATGTGGACCCATCTGAGGAGCGCGGGTTCGTTCGCGGTGTAGGCATGGCCGTCAAGGTCAAAGCCACGGATATTGGCATGGATCCCATTGACGCGTTCAATGGCCCGCAAGGCCATGGCGGTGCTGCCGTAGGTGGTGGCAGCGACAAAGAAGGCCGTTCGACCCAGTCGCTCTTTCAGTTTATTGCGGAAATCAGAGTGGTCCCAAACGGCCGCTAACGCGCGTGGATGCAAAGCCTGAACCATCAAGGAAGCGAGACCACCGACCATCATGACGGTGAAGTCGGCATGAATTTTCCAAGTGATGGAGTCCGGCCCAAAAAGGCCTCGGTCTCCTTTGGGCTCACTGAAGTCATTCAAATTGGACCGAGAGCCCGTCAATGAAATAACCCGTTCGGCCAAGGCTTGGGCCGCTAAGTTGGAGAGGGATTCGAAAATGGATTGGGACGGAGACATATTAGAAGTCGGGCTATTGAGTCGGGCTATAAAGTCGTGCTCATTGGAATTGGATAATAGGGCATGACCGATGAAATTCTGAATGTCTTGGGCACGCCCTTGGTGCCCTGCTCCTACGACCCATTGACTGGTTTTTTCAGGGACGGGTGCTGCAAGACCGATCAACATGACCATGGCAGTCACGTGGTTTGCGCCAAAGTAACGCAAGCGTTTTTAGATTTTTCGCTTCAAAGAGGCAACGACCTCATCACCCCCAGACCCGAATACCGATTTGCTGGACTCAAGGCCGGTGACCGCTGGTGCCTTTGCGCCAGGCGCTGGAAAGAAGCCTTTGAGGCCGGCGTCGCGCCACCTGTTATTTTGGAATGCACTCACCAAAAGGCATTGGAATTCGTCACACTCACTGAATTAAGCAGCACCTGAAAGCCATGCTCGACACCATTCCCCTTTTCCCTTTGTCACATGGTTTGTTTCCAGAGGGTTTACTGGCGCTTCAAATTTTCGAAGTCCGCTACCTGGACTTGATCAAGCGCTGTCACCAGCAGCAGCTGCCGTTTGGAGTGGCGTGGCTAAAAAAAGGGCGTGAAGTGCAGGTGCCAGGCGAAAAACCTTTGCTGCACACCTACGGTTGCATGGCCAGCATCCGAACCTTTGAACAGGTGAGCCCCAGTTTATTTCGAGTGATTTGCCAAGGCGGGGCACGTTTTGAGTTGCACGACACGAAAGCCGGACCTTACGGTGTCTGGCAAGGCGATGTCAGTTACCTCGAGAACGACCCTGAAGTCGAGCTCCCCGCCGAGCTTCAGCACCATGCCAATCGGCTTGGCAAAGTGATCGCGAATGCCCAGCAACAAGGACAGATTCAAAACCTGCCGATTTTCCAGCCCTACCTTTTAGACCAATGCGGCTGGGTTGCCAATCGGTATGCAGAAGCCTTGAACATCAGCGCCGAAGACAAACAAGCCCTTTTAAGCGAACTTGATCCGCTCAAGCGTTTGCAACAAGTGGACGCCCTGATGGAAGCGTAAAAGAGCCCCTCCAAAATGGGCTGTCGCTCCCTCTAATAAGTGGCATTTTTTTTGAGCCCAACTTGCCGTTTTAGCCCAGCAAATGCCCCGTCTTCACAAAGATCGTGCAGCCTTCTCGACTGAAGGGCTGATGCAAACTCAGGTGTGGGCTTCTGATCCAGGAACCGGCGGGATAACGCCCATGCTCATCTTCAAAGACACCTTCCACCACGAAGATTTCCTCGCCCCCGTAGTGCCTGTGTGAATTAAAAAAGGTTTGTGGCGCCCATTTAACGAGGGTTGAACCACTCCCCTGCCGCATCAGGGGCATGACTGTCAGGCCAGGTACCATGCCTTGATACCAAGCAGCCGAAGTGGTTTCAACGACCTCTCGTTTAACTTGGTCAGCCCCCAGGTGGCGGAGTTTCACAAACAGGGTGCAGCCCGATTCACTGAACGGCGCATGGGATGAACCGGGCGGATTCATGATGTAAGTTCCAGCCGCATGGTCGCCGGTTTCATCGCTGAAGGTGCCACTCAAAACCAAAATCTCTTCACCAAACGCATGCTGATGGGATTCAAATCGAGCGCCAGGCTGGTAGCGAACGATCGAGGTGGCCTTGGCGACCTCACCGCCTTGGCGCTCCAGCATCTTTCTCTCAACCCCCCATTCGGGGCTGGGAACCCAGGGAAGGTCATCAAAATGAATGACGACCCTTTCACTGTAATCGGCATGGATGTTCATGGATGTTTTTACAACTGCAGCGGAAAAAAGGGGAAACTAATCTTAACCCTGCAGCCCTTGACCCCTTGATACCCTTGGGCTCTTAGACTGCATTCAATTTGGTTGCTTAAAACAGGAAGAAATCGATGAAAATGAACCCTCAACACTTGATGAGTCCAAAC
>CAILKX010000132.1 GCA_903834975.1 uncultured Curvibacter sp. | reverse complement strand
TGGCGTCAACCGCACCAAATTTGAGCCCAAAAGTGCTGAAATATGCTGCTGAAATCAGGTGCTAAGCCGCCTCAAAGCATGAAGGACCTCCCCTTGAAAGCCCATAAAACCAAATCGCCCCTAAAGCAAAAGCAAAAGCAAGTGCGAGCGTTGACGATGACTTTGACAATGAGGCTGAAGCTGACGTCTACCTTGATCTTTGGCCTGGTCGCATCGGCATTGTGCTTGCCCAGCTGGGCCGGCAGTGCGAGTGTTTTTTCAGCGTCGGACTCGGCTTCGACCTCGGTGGGCAGTCTCTCGGAATCTTTGCAAGGCGTCAGCAACAGCGTCTCTAAAACCACCCGTTTGGTGCAAGGGGATTACCTGATTCAAGACATGCAAATGGTGGCGAAAAAGGGGGATGCCCCCATCAACACCCCGACCGAAATCGACACCCATACCGACAGCAACCCACCACAGGGACGACCGGAAGTGCGCTTGACTTTGAGGGCTTTGCAAGGCCCTGAAGACAGCCTCGAGCTGACCCTGCCGCTGGCCACCGCCGAGCAAGCGGGGTTGTGGGTCGGACAAACGTTGCAGGCAAAAAGCCGCCCCTACGGCGTTGTTTTGTCCAATCCGTTGCCCTTTTTCATCTTGCTCGACGACCGCACTTTGAACGACTTGAGCACCCGTGCCGTGGCGCTTTGAGCTGGGCTTCTCTTTGAATTCATTTGGTGTCCCATTGAAAACGTCACGTTTTGGGCCGCTTTTGTTTTTAGCGGCTTGCGCTTTGATGGCCTGCCTGATGGGCACCTTTTACCCGACCCCTGCATTTGCTTTTTCTGGCTCTTCTGAATTTTGCGACGCCCCGCGAACGCTGAGTGCCACCCAAAACGACCGCTTGCTGGGTTTTGCCAACTTGGTGCGTGCTGAGTTGACCGAATCCGCTCCGCCTCAAAATCATGCGCAAGCGGTGGCCCTGATTTCACGCTCCGGTTTGGACCTGAGTTGGCTTGGGCAGCGTTATTCGCATGCCGGCTGGGCCAAAGCCTTGACCGAGCCATCGGGGGCTTCCGACCCAGCCGTCGAGTCGGTCGGTTGGGAAGTTCGCCAGCTTTATTACGACTGCCAAGACCATCGACCCCGCCTTTTTGACCAGGGGTTGAGTGCCTTTGTCAAAGGCACCCACAACCCCGATCTGGGTTTCGTTTCATGGGTCTGGCTGCCCCCCGATGCCAGTTCAGTCCTGGCCAAGTACGTGGTCAACAAGGCACTCGCTTTGGCTTTGCTGGGCGACACCTACAGCGCCAACGCTTATCCATTCAGTGAACGCTATCAAAATTGCAATCAATGGGCTTTGGAAATTCTCGCCGCGGCGTTGGCGAATGAAGAAGAGGGCCTTAAAGATCAAGCAAGGCGTCGATTTCAAGCCCAAGCTTGGCTACAAGCCCACGGTTACCAACCCAGTACCGTGCGGCTGCACTTTCCGCCACTGGTTTGGCTGAGCAATGGGTCGCCCTGGCTCCACAGCGATGACCATCCGCCGAGCGATTTGGCGCTGTCACAGTTCAGCGTCAGCCTGCCGGAATCGCTCGAAGCGTTTGTGCACGCGCAATGGCCGTCCGCGCAACGGATGGAGCTTTGCCACAAAGGCGACCTCGCGGTCATCCACCGCGGCTGGTCGCCTTTGTCAGCGGACTGTCAGGCGGGCGCCAACGATGCTGTTTTGTCTCTCAGCCAGGCCTTTTGAAGCTTGACACCGCTGGCCTTTCCCGACAAGATGCGCGCTCTCGGCCCAACCCCTCCTTCCCCACCCTGCCCTCCCTACCCACCTCCCCCACTTTCTCCATGCGTCACTTTGCTCTGAAAGCGCTGAGCGCGCTCGGTTTCACTTTGCTTGGTTTTCCGCTTCTTTTTCCCAGCGGGGTGCAGGCACAAAGTTCGCCCTTGCATTGGGCCTTTGCGACCAATGAAGGCGACGGCACCGTCTCGGTCCTAGACACCGATACCGACACGGTGGTCAAAACCATCAAAGTCGGCGGCAAGCCCCGGGGCCTTGCACTTTGCAAAGGCAGCGACCGCTTGTTCGTCACCGAGCAAAACAAAGCCGAACTGTGGGTCATTAACCCCCAAAAACCAGACGATAAAGTCATCGAACACCGCGTGGCCATTGGCGAATCACCCGAGGCGGTTTATTGTTCACCCGATGGCCGTTGGTTGGGCGTGGCGAATGAAGGCAGCAACAGCATCAGCTTCATTGACACTCAAAAACTGTTGGCCGGCCCTGTCAAGGGTCAAGTCGCTTATTCCATTGTTTCCAAGGGCAAAAATCCTGAACACGGTGTCTTCAGCCCCGATGGTCAGCACATGTTGGTCTCGGCCGAAGAAGCCGACCAAGTGGATTGGCTGGACCTGAACACACGCAGCCAAGTCGGTGCCATTCAAGTCGGCGAGCGCCCACGCGGCATCGCCTTCAGTCCCGACGGCAAAACCGCCTACGTCGCGGTCGAAAGCGCCAGCCGTTTGGTCGCCATCGATACCGCCACCCAAAAAGTGTTGGCCTCTCAAAGCGTGGGCAAACGAACGGCCGGCGTGTTGATGTCGCCCGATGGCAAATTTGTTTACGCCAGCAACGGCGGCGATGCCTCGGTCAGCGTGATCGACACCGCCAACTTCAGCGTGGTCGCCACCATCCCCGTGGGTCAACGTCCTTGGAACATGACCTTTAGCGCCGATGGCCAAAAGCTGTATGTGGCCGCTGGCCGCAGCGCTGGCGTCAGCGTGATTGACCTCCAAACCCGCACGCTCCTTAAACAAATCCCCACCGGCAAACTGACCTGGGGCGTGGTTTCACAATGAACAACAACCAATAAAAGAGCATGGGCGTTTTTCTTATTTTGATGGTCGTTGCGGCCGTCCTGGCCACTTTATTGGCCGTTGGCTTGGCGCGTTCACGTCAGCAGTTGTTGGCCCAACAAGCCAAATTACGAACTGATTTAAACCAGCTTCAGCACCAGAACGAGGCCTTGTCAGAGTCCGTCGAAGCCGCCCAAAGCGCCTTGAATGAAAAACAGCAAAACCTGCAGCAATTGCAAGCCGAATTAGGCCAATTGAATGCGGGCAAATCCAAGTTGATGAGCACCGTCAACGACATGACCAGCGTGGTCGAAAAGAACTCCATCACCTTGGCCGAGGTCTCTTGGCAAGCCAAAGCCATCAACAAAGAAATGGCCGAGCTGGCTTCCAAAGGCATGCAAATGGCGGCCGCCTCCAAGTCTTTGTCGGACAACGCCGCCCAAGTGAGCGCCAACGCCAGCAATGTGTCGCAGCAAGCCCAGCGCGCGCAAGCCGATTCGACCGACGGCCAGCAACAGTTGAACAACACCATCACCGGCATGCGCCAAATGAGTGAGCGCACCGAAGCGGTGTCGCACTCGATGGAAAAGCTGCAAAGCAGTTCCAGCCAAATTGGCAGCGTGGTGAAGTTGATTCGCGAAATTGCCGAAAAAATCAACCTGCTCTCGCTCAATGCCGCCATCGAAGCCGCCCGCGCAGGCGAGCATGGTCGCGGCTTTGCCGTGGTGGCCGATGAGGTGCGCAGCCTGGCCGAAAAAACCCATCAGGCCACCCAAGAGATCGACGCGAGCGTGGGCGGCATTGGCCAAGAAACCCGCCAAGCCGTGGTCAGCATCCAAGCCTTGTTGCACGACGTGCAGCAAAATGTGACGCAAATTGAGCAAGTCGGCCAACGCTTGAACGGCATCTTGAACTTTTCCAGTGTGCTGTCCGAACAAATGGGCGGCATCGTGCATGCGTCCGAAACTTCCAGCCAAGCGGTCGGCAAAATTTCGGACTACTTGGGTGAAATCAAAGACGAGCTGGCCATTTTTGGCGAAGGACTGGATTCCCAAGAACGCCAAATCAAGGGCCTGACCGAACTCAGCGAAGGCTTCTTTGACAAAGTCATTGACCTCGAATTGGATTCCTCGCACCGCCGCATGTTCCGCATCGCTCGGGGCGCTGCCGATGCGATCCAAGCCACTTTTGAGCAGGCCGTGAGCAAAGGCGATTTGACTTTGGCAGATTTGCTGAGCCAAGACTACCAGCCCATCCCCAACACCAACCCGCCGCAATTCCGCAGCCGCTTTGACGCCTTCACCGACCGCGTGTTGCCCGCCATCCAAGAGCCCTTGTTGCAAGCGAATCCGAGTTTGGTGTTTGCGATTTCGACCCACCTCAACGGCTATGTGCCGACCCACAACACCAAGTTTGCCAAGCCCCAAACCGGCAACTACGCGGTGGACTTGGTCAACAGCCGCAGCAAGCGCATCTTCAACGACCCCACGGGCAGCCGCTGCGGTTCACACACCAAAAAGATGCTGCTGCAGACCTACAAACGAGATACGGGTGAAATCATGCACGACCTGTCGGTGCCGATTTACATCCAGGGCAAGCACTGGGGTGGCTTCCGAATGGGCTACAAAGCGGACTAATTAATCGTCTCAGTAATCAACTAATTAATCACCAAATTAATCGACTTATTACCTGACTAAAATACTTCTCATTCAGGAGAATGATTCATGATTTTGGTCACTGGCGGCGCGGGTTTTATTGGCGCCAACTTTGTGCTGGACTGGCTCTCGGCTGCCAACCCCCTGCAAAACGAGCCCGTCGTCAACCTCGACAAACTCACCTACGCCGGTAACCTCGAAAACCTCAGCCCACTGCAAGGCGACGCCCGCCACACTTTTGTGCAAGGCGATATCGGCGACTTTGATTTGGTCGCCCAACTGTTGGCCCAGCACCAGCCCCGCGCCATCGTCAACTTTGCCGCCGAGTCGCATGTGGACCGCTCCATCCACGGGCCCGAAGACTTCATTCAAACCAATGTGGTGGGCACCTTGCGCTTGCTCGAAGCCACCCGGGCGTATTGGTCGGCCTTGCCCGAACCGCAAAAATCGGCCTTTCGCTTTTTGCACGTCTCCACCGACGAGGTTTACGGCAGCCTTGGCCCCACGGACCCGGCCTTCAGTGAAACCCACCGCGTTGAACCCAACAGCCCCTACAGCGCCAGCAAAGCGGCCAGCGACCACTTGGTGCGCGCCTGGCACCACACTTACGGCCTGCCGGTGCTGACCACCAACTGCTCGAACAATTACGGGCCGTTGCACTTTCCCGAAAAACTCATCCCGCTGATGATCGTCAACGCCCTGGCGGGCAAGCCCTTGCCCATTTATGGCGACGGTCTGCAAATTCGCGATTGGCTTTACGTGAAGGACCACTGCAGTGCGATTCGACGGGTGCTGGAGGCCGGTCGGTTGGGCGAGACCTACAACGTTGGCGGTTGGAACGAAAAGCCCAACATCGAGATTGTTCACACGGTTTGCGAACTGCTCGATGGCCTGCGCCCCAAAGCCGACGCCAGCAGCTACAAAACCCAGATCACCACCGTCAAAGACCGCCCCGGCCACGACCGCCGCTACGCGATTGACGCGCGCAAACTGGAAAGCGAACTCGGCTGGAAGCCCGCTGAGACCTTTGAGACGGGCATCCGCAAAACCGTGCAGTGGTACTTGGACAACCCCGAGTGGGTGGCGCACGTGCAAAGCGGGGCTTACCGCGATTGGGTCAGCAAGCAATATACGCATGATTCAACGGCTGAAACCACGGCTGCCGCATGAAAATCCTGCTGCTGGGCAAAAACGGGCAAGTCGGCTGGGAGTTGCAACGCGCGTTGAGCGTGTTGGGCGAAGTGACGGCGCTGGACCGGCACTCGGGCACAGAACCCCAGGGCCATTGTGGCGACCTGAACGACCTGGCCGGTTTGGCCCGCACGGTTCAAGCCCTGCGGCCCGACGTCATCGTCAACGCGGCCGCCCACACCGCGGTCGACAAAGCCGAGTCGGAGCCCCATTTGGCGCGGCGGCTCAATGCCGAAGCGCCCACGGTGTTGGCCCAAGAAGCTGCCCAACTCGGGGCCTTGCTGGTGCACTACTCCACCGACTATGTGTTCAATGGCAGCGGTGACACGCCTTGGCTGGAAACCGATGCCCCCAACCCCTTGAGTGTTTACGGCCAAACCAAGCGGGAAGGCGAAGAGGGCATTGCCGCCTCGGGCGCGCCCCACCTGATTTTTCGCACCAGCTGGGTTTATGCCGCGCGCGGGGGCAACTTTGCAAAAACCATGCTGCGTTTGGCGTCTGAGCGCGAGGCTTTGTCCGTCATCAGCGACCAAATCGGCGCGCCCACGGGGGCTGAGTTGTTGGCCGACGCCACGGCACAGGCCATTCGGGTTTTCAAAGGCGCGGGGCCTGATTCGTCGAGCAACTTATCAGGCATCTACCACCTCAGCGCCAGCGGTAGCACCTCTTGGCATGGCTATGCGCAGTTTGTAATCGAGCGCGCCAGAGTCAAGCAAGCTCAGGGCAGCACCCAAAGTAAAGTAAGCAAAGCGGGCCAAGCTAGCCAAGTGGGCCAAGCGGCCTCACGGATCAAGGTCGCGCCAGACGCCATTCATGCCATCCCCACCAGCGCCTACCCCACGCCAGCGCAGCGCCCATTGAATTCACGCCTCAACACGCAAAAGTTTCAAGCCACCTTTGGTCTGACTTTGCCGAACTGGCAGCTGGGGGTGGCCCGAATGCTGGACGAAATTCTTTAAAACCACCCCAACACCCCTTTTACTTCCCCCTCCCTTTTTCTATGACCCAACGCAAAGGCATCATCCTCGCTGGCGGCTCCGGCACGCGGCTGCACCCGGCCACGCTGGCCATCAGCAAACAACTCTTGCCGGTCTATGACAAGCCGATGATTTATTACCCCCTCAGCACCTTGATGCTGGCGGGCATTCGGGAGGTGCTGATCATCAGCACGCCGCAAGACACCCCGCGCTTTCAGCAACTGCTGGGCGACGGCAGCCAGTGGGGCATGAGCCTGCAATACGCCGTGCAGCCCAGCCCGGACGGCTTGGCGCAGGCCTTCTTGATTGGCGAGTCCTTCATCGGCAACTCGCCCAGCGCCCTGGTCTTGGGCGACAACATTTTTTACGGCCACGACTTTGTGCCCTTGCTGCAAGCCGCCGACCAAAAAACCCAAGGTGCGACGGTCTTTGCGTACCACGTCACCGACCCCGAGCGCTACGGCGTGGTGGCTTTTGACAAAACCGGCCAAGCCTCCAGCATTGAAGAAAAGCCAACGCACCCCAAGAGCAACTTTGCCGTCACGGGTTTGTATTTTTACGACCAACAGGTGGTGGACATTGCCAAGTCAATTCAACCCAGCGCGCGGGGCGAGCTGGAAATCACCACCGTCAACGAAACTTACCTGAAAGCGGGCAGCCTGAGTGTGCAGATGATGCAACGCGGCTTTGCTTGGCTGGACACCGGCACCCACGACAGCCTGCTTGATGCAAGCCAGTTCATCGCCACCTTGGAACGCCGCCAGGGCTTGAAAGTGGCGTGTCCCGAAGAAATCGCTTGGCGCAACGGCTTTATCGACAACGCCCAAGTTGAAAAACTCGCCAAACCCTTGCTCAAAAACGGCTACGGCCAGTATTTGATGCAGCTTCTCAAAGAACAAGCCTAAAAACAAAGGCCAAGACAACAAAGGCCATGACAACAAAGGCCACTACCCAAGATGAAAGCCATTGAATGAAAGCCATTGAAACCGCCCTGCCCGGCGTTCTGATTTTGGAGCCCAAGGTGTTTGGTGACGCCCGGGGTTTCTTTTTTGAGAGCTTCAACCAAAAGGCCTTCGAAGCCGCCACCGGCGTGCAGGCGACCTTTGTGCAAGACAACCACAGCCGCTCGGGTTACGGGGTGTTGCGCGGTTTGCACTTCCAGACCCAGCAGCCCCAAGGCAAGCTGGTGCGGGTGGTGCGCGGCAGCGTGTTTGACGAGGCGGTCGACATCCGCCCAGGCTCGGCCCAAATTGGGCAATGGGTGGTGTTGGAGCTCAGTGAAGACAACCACCGCCAACTCTGGATTCCGCCCGGTTTTGCCCACGGCTTTGTGGTCACCAGCGAAACCGCCGACTTTTTGTACAAAACCACCGACTATTACGCCCCGCAGTTCGAGGGCTGCATTGCCT
>CAILKX010000131.1 GCA_903834975.1 uncultured Curvibacter sp. | reverse complement strand
TCCCTGGCTTTGACCCAACAGGTCTTGGGCAAAGTTCGTCAACTCATCGTTGCCGTAGCCCAAACTTTTTTCCAAGGCCCTTTGCAACTGTTCGACGTTGCGGTTTTCGCAGAAGACCAAGGGGAAAATCAACCAATAGTTGGCTGTACCGACACGGCCGTCGCTGCGCACCACGCCTTGGAAGGTCTGTTCACTGTAATCCGCCACCCAAGGGGGCGACCATTGATAGGGTTCGCTGGCGCCAATTTCAACCTCGGCCGCATAGTGGGTGAGGTTTTCAGTGGTCACCGCTTCGCCACGGCGAATGGGGCTCATGGCTTTGCCGACGGGCACGCCGTACAACTTCAAAACTTCACCGACTGCGAAGCTGCGGCGAGCAAATTTGTGCTTGCGAGCAACCGGTGTTTGGATCAGGTAGGTTTCACCTTCCCAATCGACGACTTCGCCGCTGGTCAGATCGACCAAGGCGACCAGCATGTCGTCCTCGGGCTGGATGCACAGCACTTTGCTGTTGTTAGGGGCACTCATAGACCGAAATAGTTTTTGGCGTTGTCGTAGCTGACACCGCGCACAATTTGCGCCAAGGCATCGAAATCGTTGGGGGCTTCGCCGGCCTCCACCCACTCGCCCAACTGACGGCACAGCAGACGGCGGAAATAGTCATGGCGCGGATAGGACGCAAAACTGCGCGAGTCGGTCACCATGCCGACCGAGGTGCCCAGGACGCCGTGCTGCGCCAATACCTGCAGTTGGCGCAAGTTGCCGTCTTTGTGGTCGTTGAACCACCAAGCAGGGCCAAATTGCAATTTGCCAAAGGTATTGCCGTCTTGGAAGGCCCCGATCAAGGTGGACAGCACCTCGTTCATCGCCGGATTCAAATTGAACAGCATGGTTTTGGGCAACTGATCGGTGCCGTCCAGCGCATCCAGGAACGAAGCCAAGCCGGCGCTGTTGGTCATGTCTGAAACCGAGTCATAACCGGTGTCCGGGCCCAGCGCACCGAGTTGGCGGGTGTTGTTGTTGCGTTGCGCACCGATGTGCAAGCACATGGTCCAGCCCAATTCCGCGTAAGCACGGCCCAAAGCTTCTAGCAACAAGCGTTGGTAGACACCCAACTCGGCGTCGGTCAGCAAAGTGCCTTGGAGTCGTTTGGCAAACAAACGCTCGCCATCTTGGGGGTTCAAGACACCAGCCGCCAAGGGCGTGTCGATCGCATGGTCCGAAATGCGCGCCCCTTGGGAGTGGAAGAATTCGAGGCGCTCAATCAAGGCTTTGACCAACTGATCAAAGCTGCCAATGTCCTTGCCCACGACGCCACCCAACAACTTCAGGTAGTCGAGAAAATCATCGCGGTTGGCGCGCATGGCACGGTCTGGCCGATATGCCGGCAACACCCGGGTTTTTAAAGCAGATTTGGCGATGTCGATGTGTTGCAACAAATCATCAGCGGGGTCATCGGTGGTGCAGGCAATTTCGACTTTGGCTTGCTCCAAGAAAGACCAGGCGTCCATGTTGCTCAATTTGGCGTTGGCCTGTTCCCAAATTTTCGAGGCATTGCGCTCGTTGATGACCCAATCGACACCCAACAAACGCCTCAACTCCAAATGGCACCAGTGGTGGATGGGGTTGCCCAAGGCCAAAGGCAGCACTTTGCAAAATGCGCGGAACTTGGCCTCATCCGATTCGGGGCCGGTCACCAAACGCTCAGGAACGCCGGCGCTGCGCATCAAACGCCATTTGTAATGGTCGCCCGACAACCACAACTCCGTGAGATTACGAAACTTCTTGCGCGCTGCAATTTCACTTTGCTGCAAGTGCGAGTGGTAGTCGATGATGGGCAAATCCGCCGCCACTTGTTGGTACAAATCCCGCGACAACGGGGTGGTTAGCAGGAAATTCTGGTCAATAAATTCAGCCATGGTCTGTCAAAAGGAATCCAAACGAGAGTCAGCTCCTGATATATCAGAAGCGCATGATTGGTATTCTAGACAGATATTTCAGTTTTATGTACTGAAAACACCTAGGTGTAAACCAGAATAAAAGCCCCTGACTGGGCGTAAAAAAACCCACTTCGCCGAGGCGGGTGGGTTGCTGAAAAGTGGTGCCGGATGTCGGATTTGAACTGACGACCTACCGCTTACAAGGCGGGTGCTCTACCCCTGAGCTAATCCGGCAAATTTTCAAGAACCAAATTCTAGCAGTTACTTGACCCGTTTTAAGGTGAACTTGCTGCCCCCAGCGCTTGGCGGCGGTGTTTCTGACGGGTTCTCTTGGCTGGATAAAACCGACAAGGGCACCCGGGTCGGTGAGGTGCCAGCGCCAGGGGTTGGCGCCGTGGCGAGGTCAGGGGAGCCCGAAGTTGCAGACGAGCCGGATGACCCTGAAGCGGAAGCACTCGGGGCTTCTACACCCGGGAAGGCCATGCCTTGCCCATTTTCTCGGGCATAAATGGCCAAAACGCGACCCACGGGAACCACAATGTCGCGGGGCACACCGCCAAAACGGGCTTTGAATTCAATGAAATCGTTGCCCAAGCGCAAGTTGCTGGTCGCATCGATGCTGACGTTCAAAACAATTTCGCCGTTTTTGACGAATTCACGCGGCACTTGAACCCATTCGTCGACCGACACCGCCAAGTAGGGGGTGAAGCCGTTATCCGCACACCACTCGTGCAGGGCACGAATCAAATACGGGCGGGTTGAGCTGATTTCAGGGGCGTTCATCATCGGCGGCTGTCTTGTAAGCACAAATTTACTTGCGCATGACCTTTTCAGAGGGCGTTAACGCTTCGATGTAAGCCGGGCGAGAGAAGATGCGCTCTGCGTATTTCAGCAAAGGGGCCGCGTTCTTGCTCAACTCGATGCCATAGTGGTCCAGGCGCCACAACAAAGGCGCAATGGCCACGTCGAGCATGCTGAAGTTTTCGCCCAGCATGAACTTGTTCTTCAAGAAAACAGGGGCCAATTGGGTCAGGCGGTCACGGATGTGGGCGCGGGCCTTTTCAATGGCTTTTTCATTGCCCTTGGTCACGCGGTTTTCCAGCGTGCTGACGTGCACAAAAAGTTCTTTTTCGAAGTTCAGCAAAAACAAACGCACTCGGGCGCGGTCGACCGGGTCGCCGGGCATCAATTGGGGGTGAGGAAAGCGCTCGTCAATGTACTCATTGATGATGTTCGATTCGTACAAAATCAAGTCGCGCTCGACCAAAATCGGCACTTGACCGTAGGGGTTCATGACACTGATGTCTTCGGGCTTGTTGTAGAGATCGACGTCGCGAATCTCAAAGTCCATGCCTTTCTCAAACAAGACAAAACGGCAGCGATGAGAAAAAGGACAAGTGGTGCCCGAATACAAAACCATCATGGTCAAAACTCCTAAAAATTAAAAAGAGTGGGCCGCACATGACGAACCCACTCTGCGCTGCCGTCGCCGCGGTTCGCGGCGCTGTAGACAGGGAATGACAACTATATTACTTGATGTCTTTCCAGAACGAAGCGTTCAAGCGCCAAGCGATGATGGAGAAGCCCAACAAGAAGATCAAGACCCACACGCCCAAACGGATGCGGTGGTCTTCATTGGGCTCGCCCATCCATTGCAGATAGTTCACCAAATCGGCCACGGTTTGGTCGTATTGCAAAGGGGTTTGGGTGCCGGGAGTGATTTGTTCCCAGCCCTTGAACACTTCCACTTCGTGGCCATGTTCTTCTTCCTTCACGTAGACGGGGCGGCGTGAGCCTTGCAATTCCCACAGCACATGCGGCATGCCCACATTGGGGTAAGCGATGTTGTTCCAGCCGGTCGGACGGGTGTCGTCACGGTAGAAAGTGCGCATGTAGGTGTACAGATAGTCGGCACCACTGCCTGAATCGCTGGCGCGTGAGCGGGCAATCAAAGTCAAGTCAGGCGGATTGGCGCCAAACCAGTCTTTGGCCTGGCGGGGGTCAATCGAGGCCTTCATGGTGTCACCGAGCTTGTCGGTGGTGAACATCAAATTGTCTTTAATTTGCTGCTCGGTCAGGTCCAATTGGGTCAGAGCCACATAGCGGTTGAACGCAGCCGAGTGGCAGTTCAAGCAGTAGTTCACAAAGGTCTTGGCGCCGCGTTGCAGCGAAGCCAAGTCGTTGGTGCGCAGGGGGGCTTTGTCCAAAGCCACGCCTTCGTGGGCCACAGCCTGTCCAGCCATGCCCAATGCAGACACGGTCAAAGTGGTGGCCAAAGCCCATTGCATGAATTTTTTCAACATAGGATGTTCTCCGGGCTCAGTGGGCTTCAAAGGTGACACGATCGGGCACCTGCTTGAAGGTGCCAATTTGACTCCACCAAGGCATCAACAAGAAGAAACCGAAATAGAACAAGGTGCCGACTTGAGAAACGCGGCCACCAATTTCTGAGGGCGGTTGCACGCCCAAGTAACCCAAGACCGCAAACACCACCACAAAAACGGCGTAGAGGTATTTTTGCCAATCGGGACGGTAGCGAATGGATTTGACGGGGGCGTTGTCCAACCAAGGCAGGAAGAACAAGATCACCACCGCGCCGCCCATGACCACGACACCCCAGAACTTGGCGTCAATCGACAACATCATGGCAATCACGGCCACGCAGGCCACCACCGAGACGGCTTTCATGAAGCTGGGCATCTTGGATTTCAAGGCAGCGAACAAACCAGCACCGAAGACGCAAGCAATCAAGGCATACATCATTTCGCTGGTGATGGCACGCAGCATGGAGTAGAAAGGCGTGAAGTACCAAACCGGCGCAATGTGGTTGGGCGTCTTGAACGGGTCGGCGGGGATGAAGTTGTTGTACTCCAAGAAGTAGCCGCCAGCCGTTGGTGCGAAGAAGATGATGGCTGAGAAGGCCATCAAGAACACGCTGACGCCCAAAATGTCGTGCACGGTGTAGTAGGGGTGGAAAGGAATGCCGTCCAAGGGGTGGCCTTGGGCATCCTTGGGCGCTTTGGGGCCCTTGATTTCAACGCCGTCGGGGTTGTTAGAACCCACTTCGTGCAACGCAATGATGTGCGCTACCACCAAGCCCAGCAGAACCAAAGGCACCGCGATGACGTGGAAAGCGAAGAAGCGGTTCAAGGTGGCATCAGACACCACGTAGTCGCCACGAATCAGCAAAGCCAGGTCAGGACCGACAAAGGGAATGGCCGAGAACAAGTTCACGATCACTTGGGCACCCCAATAGGACATTTGGCCCCAAGGCAACAAGTAACCCATGAAGGCTTCTGCCATCAGGCACAGGAAAATGGCGCAACCAAAAATCCAGACCAATTCACGCGGTTTGCGGTAGGAGCCGTAAATCAGGCCGCGGAACATGTGCATGTAAACCACGATGAAGAAGGCCGAAGCACCGGTCGAGTGCATGTAGCGGATCAACCAGCCCCAAGGCACATCGCGCATGATGTATTCAACGGAGGCGAACGCCACCGCCGCATCGGGCTTGTAGTTCATGACCAAGAAAATACCAGTCACGATTTGAATCACCAGCACCAACAGGGCCAATGAGCCGAAGAAGTACCAGAAGTTAAAGTTTTTCGGCGCGTAGTACTCGGACAAGTGTTCTTTGTACAACTGCGAAGCCGGGAAACGGTTGTCAACCCAGTTCAACAACCGAGCGCCAGCCGAAGCATTGGGGGAGATTTCTTTGAATTCAGCCATTTTTCAGTGCCTCATGCTTTTTTGTCATCACCGATCAGGATGAGGTCATCCGACAGGTACATGTGGGGAGGCACCGGCAAGTTGTCAGGCGCCGGCTTGTTTTTGTAGACACGGCCAGCCATGTCAAAGGTCGAGCCGTGGCAAGGGCACAAAAAGCCGCCTTCCCAATCGTCGGGCAGGCTGGGCTGTGGGCCCGTTGTGAATTTGTCGCTGGGTGAGCAGCCCAAATGGGTGCAAATACCCACCACCACCATGATTTCAGGCTTGATCGAGCGGTGCTCGTTCATGGCGTAAGGCGGTGTGTACTCGTCGGGATGGCGTTCCGACTTGGGATCGGCCAGTTTGCTGTCCAGCTTGGGCAACTCGGCAATTTGCTCGGGTGTGCGCTTGATGATCCAAACTGGCTTGCCGCGCCATTCGACGGTCATTTTTTCGCCGGGTTTGAGGCGAGAAATATCGGCTTGAACGGCAGCGCCCGCCGCCTTGGCTCGCACCGAAGGGGACAAACTGCTGACAAAGGGAACGGCGACTGCACCAGCGCCGACTGCGCCTGCACAGGCAGAAGTGATTAGCCAGGTGCGCTTGCTAGAGTCGATGGCCTGGGAATCGACTGAGGTGTCACTCATGGGGATCCTTGATGAATTACTCGGACGAACTTTCGCGGGCATTGTAACGGAGTGAATCCGCCTCTCACGGCTCTTGCGACAACTTTTGGGCCATTTTTAGCGCCTCGACCAAGCTGGATTCACTGGCCAAACCCGTTCCCGCCTTGTCAAACGCCGTTCCATGGTCGGGGCTGGTGCGCACAAAGGGCAATCCGAGGGTCACATTGACCCCTTCGTCGACCCCCAGGTACTTGACCGGAATCAAACCTTGGTCGTGGTACATGGCCACCACCACATCGAATTCGCCTGAATGCGGCGGCGAATTTCTGGCCCGCATGAAGACAGTGTCGGGGGACAGCGGCCCCACCGCATCCAGGCCCAGAGCCACCGCTTGCTGAACCGCCGGTGCAATGACTTCGATTTCTTCTCGGCCGAACAATCCGCCCTCGCCCGCATGCGGGTTCAAGCCCGCCACAGCGATGCGGGGCGTTCGCCCCAACAAACGGCTCAACGAGTCGTGCGTGATGCGCAAGGTTTGCAGCAAATTCTCTACCGTGACCGCCTCCAACGCTTGGCGCAGGGACACGTGGATGCTGACCAAGACGGTGCGCAGTTCGGCGTTGGCGAGCATCATGCGCACCGGGACCTCCGCGATGGAAAGGCCAGAAAAGGCCGCCGCTTCGGCTTGAAGCAACTCGGTGTGACCGGGAAAGTCGACCCCGCCCGCGTGCAAGGATTCTTTGTGCAAGGGCGCCGTCACCACCGCCGACACTTGCCCCGCCAAAGCCGCTTGAGCGGCTTGCACCACGGCTGCAGCAGCTTGTTGACCTGCCAAGGCGCTGACTTGGCCCCAAAGGGGCAATGCGGCGTTCATTGGCTCGCTCAGAAGGGGCCAAACAGGCAGCACCTGGGGCGGGAAAACGGGCCAACCTGAGGTCATCCATTGACTTGGCTCCACCAACGCCACTTGCCATGGACTCGCCTCAGGCCTCTCTTTTGCGACGGCCGCCACCGCCCGCCGCATGACCTCGGGTGAGCCCACCACCACCACTTGACGGGTTAATGCCGGCTGGCTTAAAAACGCTTTAACGAGGGTCTCCGGGCCAATCCCGGCGGCGTCCCCTTGGGTTATTGCGACAGGAAGGGCGACAGGACGGGCGACAGGTCGTGCGATAGGTCGGCTCATTTTTGGGGCAGTCATTCCCATTCAGGCCGGGTTGTCGATGTCAATGAATTCATGGTGAATGCCCAACTCCCGCGCCAAAGCATCGCCCAAGGCCTGCACGCCATAACGCTCTGTGGCATGGTGGCCAGCAGCCACATAGACCACGCCGCATTCGCGGGCGTAGTGGGTTTGTGGCTCCGACAATTCGCCCGTCAAAAACACATCGGCTCCCGCAGCGATGGCGTCTTCGAAATAACTTTGAGCCCCGCCGCTGCACCAGGCCACGCGTTTGATGGGGCGTCGGCTTTCACCGACCACGACCGGTGTGCGCTTGAACGTTTTGGACACCCGTTCCACCAATTCGTCCAAGTTGGAAAAGTTGGCGTCGGCCATGCAGCCGAGTTGCTGGTCACCAAAGTAGGCGTCACACTCCCAACCGAACAACTGACCGATGCGGGCGTTGTTGCCCAAATGGGGTTCGGCGTCGAGTGGCAAGTGGTAGGCCAGCAAGGAGACATCGTTGCTCAGCAAGCGTTGTAAACGCGGCTTCATCCAACCGGTCACGCAGGCATCTTGTCCGCGCCAAAACAGGCCATGGTGAACCAAAATGGCGTCGGCCTTGGCCTCCAGGGCCGCCTCAATCAAAGCCAAACTGGCGGTCACGCCGGTCACCAAACGCCGAATGTCATGGCGCCCCTCGACTTGAAGGCCATTGGGGCCATAGTCTTTGAATCGTTCTGGCTGCAAAATTCGATTCGCTGCCGCCAACAGGTCGGCGCGGGAAATGACGTTATCGTTGGGGTGCATGGCTGGACCAAGTCTGTCTTGAATTCAGGTTCGAAGAACCCATATGGGATGAATTATGAAACGCTTCTGGCTCATTTTCTCGCAAGCAGTCACGGTGCTGTTGGCCGCCTATTTTGTCTTGGCCACCTTGCAGCCTGGCTGGGTCCAAGAACTCGGCCGTCGGGCCCTGCGATCTACAACCGGCCCAATGAATTCAACTTTGAATTCAACTTTTAATTCCCCTTGGAACTCAGAGGCGCCTTTGGGCGAGGAGGAGGCCAAGGTTTTACCCGACGCCGCCCTCGGCCCGAGGCCGGGCAGCTTGAGTTCGGCCGCGAAAATCGCGGCCCCTGCCGTGGTCAGCGTGACCACCCATGAAACCGTTTCTGCTCTAACCCTGCACCCTGCAGTCCCGGGCCTGCCGGGAATTCAGGGAATGCCCGGGCTGTTTGGCCCCTTCGTCGAGCAGGCCCCCAGGGAACAAAACGGTCTGGGGAGTGGCGTGATCGTTTCCTCAGAAGGTTTGATAGTCACCAACCACCATGTGGTGGGTGGGGCCGATCAAATCAAAGTGACCTTGAACGATGGGCGACAAACCATGGCCAAATTGTTGGGGGCCGACCCCGAAACCGATTTGGCGGTGCTCAAAATCAACCTCAAAAACCTGCCGGTGATTCAGTTCGCCAATGCCGAGTCGGTGCAAGTGGGCGATCGGGTGCTGGCCATTGGCGACCCCTTTGGGGTTGGCCAAACCGTCACCAATGGCATTGTCAGTGCCTTGGGGCGCAATCAATTGGGCTTGAACACCTTTGAAAATTTCATCCAAACCGACGCCGCCATCAACCCCGGCAATTCGGGTGGCGCCTTGGTCGACGTGGATGGCCATTTGCTCGGCATCAATTCAGCCATCTACTCACGCAGTGGCGGCAACATGGGCATTGGCTTTGCCATTCCCATCAGCACCGTGAAACAGGTGCTCAATGGCATTTTGAAAGAAGGCCGAGTGGTCCGGGGGTGGATTGGCATTGAACCCCGCGAGCTCAGCGACGGCGAAGACAACGGCGGTCAAGGGGTCTTGGTGGGCGGTGTTTTGGCCGACGCGCCAGCCGCCAAAGCCGGGCTCAAAGCGGGCGATGTGATTTTGAAGGTCAACCAACAACCCGTGCGCCGAGTGGCTGAATTGCTGAACCAAGTGGCCGCCTTGTCGCCCGGTCAAGCGGTGATGTTTGCGATCCAACGGAACAACCGAATTTTGGAACTTCCGGTCACGCCAGACCAACGCCCCAACCGGCAGGCAAGACGCTAAAGAAGACCCGGCAAGGCCCAGAAAAGCCCGGTTTTTTAAACCACGTCAATCGAATCCGGGGCTTGGGTTTTCTTCAAGAAAAGATGTGCGGCCCAGATGCCCACTTCATAGAGGCCGCCGACGACGGCCAACAAGACCAGCATCGAACCCGCGTCGGGCGGCGTCACCACCGCGGTGACCACGGCGGCAACGACCCAAAAATAACTGCGGTATTGACGCAGTTGGTCGGTGGTCAGGACGCCCATGCGGACCAACAGCACCACGGCCACAGGGACCTCAAAGGCCAAACCAAAGGCCAAGAACATGCTCAAAACAAAGTCTAAATAGGCTTCAATGTCGGGCGCGGCCGTGATCGATTTGGGGGCAAAACCTTGAATAAAGGCAAAGACCTTACCGAAGACGAAAAAATAACAGAAAGCAATGCCCGATACAAAGAGCAAAGAACTCGACACCACCAAGGGCAAGATCAGTCTTTTTTCATGGGCATACAAGCCCGGCGCCACAAAAGCCCAGACTTGGTAAAGCACCGCAGGCAAGGCCAGGACAAACGACGTCATGACCAAAATTTTGATGGGCACAACAAAAGGCGAGACCACATTGGTGGCGATCAAATGGGTGCCGGCAGGCAGGGACGCCACCAACGGTTGGGCCAGCAAATCGTAAAGTTCAGCAGGACCGGGATAAAGTGCCAATACCAGCACCACCACCGCCACCGCCAAGGCGGCCTTCACCAAGCGGTCGCGCAACTCCATGAGGTGTTGCACAAAGGGCAACTCAGAGCCGCTCAACTCGTCTTTTTTGGTTGAATCTTCGGACATTTAACCTAATTTCTGAGGACGGTATCTCGCCACCCGGGCAGCGCCTGACAAGGCCTTCGTCCGCACCCCGGCGCGCGCCTTGAACCACTGCGGTGTGGCGCTGCGCTTCAAGCGCCAATTCTTGCCAGGGTGCTTGTAACTGGGAGGGGGGATTTCGGCGGGGGCTTGCCAAGACTGCGTGGCGGCCAGAATGTCGGCGCTGGTCTCAGACCAGTTTTTATGAATTGATTCTTGCGCGGCGTTGACCGACTGATTCCATTCTTGGGCTGCACTCGTGACGGACTCTTTGGCCTTGTTCAGCTCGTCCATGGCCATGGAGCGGTTCACCTCGGCTTTGACGTCAGACACATAACGCTGGGCCTTGCCCAACAAGGTGCCGACCGTGCGCGCCACGCGGGGCAGCTTTTCAGGGCCAATGACGACCAAGGCAACGACGCCAATCAGCGCCAATTTCGAGATGCCAAGGTCAATCATGCGGACTTAAAAGGAACAGCCTGGGCTCATGCCTTGGGCTTGGCTTCCACGTCGACCGCGGTTTTTTCAGCGGCGGCACCCGTCGTTCCGGGTGCAACAGGCGCAGCGACTTGGGCCGTGGTCGTGGTGGCAGGGGCTGCAGCAGGCGCCGCGGCGTCAGGGCCTTGTGTGCCGTCCTTCATGCCGTCTTTAAAACCCTTGACCGCTCCACCCAAATCAGAACCAATGTTCTTCAGCTTCTTGGTGCCGAAGACCAGGATCACGATCAGCAAAACGATCAACAAATGCATTGGGGAAAATGAACCCATGGAAATCTCCTAGAGAAATTGCTTGAAGCCTGTCTTTGATTCTAGCCGCGCAGCCAAGGCCGTGGGCCACCCATGACGTGAAAATGCAAATGATGCACCTCTTGGCCGCCTTGTTCGCCGGTGTTGGTCACCAAGCGATACCCCCCCTGGGGATAAGGCTCACAACCCTGCTCCAGCGCCAGCTGGGGCACCAGCATCATGATCTTGCCAAGCAAGGCCTGGTCAGCGGCACCCACTTGGGCCATCGACGGAATGTGGCGTTTGGGGATGATCAAAAAGTGGACGGGTGCCCAAGGATGGATGTCGTGAAAGGCGAAAACATCGTCGTCTTCATAGACCTTGCGGCTGGGAATTTGGCCGGCGATGATTTTGCAAAAAATACAGTTTGGGTCAGCGTTCAACGTGCTCATGGTCTGCTCACTCCCTCTTTCCTGTCAATCGACTCAATCAATCTTGGTTGGCTTCACGTGCCACGGCTTTGCGCAAGGCTTTTTCTTCGAGGCCGCTCAGCCCTTCCCGGCGCGACAACTCGGCCAGCACGTCGGCGGGTGAGAGTTCGTAATGCCCCAAGGCCACCAAGCAATGAAACCAAAGGTCGGCCATTTCATTGACGATCTTGGTCTTGTCAGCGCCGTGGTCCGCGTCCTTCGCGGCCATGACCACTTCCGTGGCTTCTTCGCCGATTTTCTTCAAAAAGGCATCCGGGCCTTTTTGCAGCAAGCGCGCCACATAGCTGGCATTGGCATCACCGCCGTTGGCGGGTTTGCGCGATTCGATCACCGCGGCCAATCGGGCCAGCGTGTTCATTTCAGATGGGGTTTTTTCTGATTCAGACATGGCCATTTCCAGAGGCATAAATTTCGGAGGGGTCTTTCAGCACCGGGTCGACCGCCGTCCAAACACCGTTTTCTAGTTTTTGGAAAAAACAGCTGTGGCGACCGGTGTGACAAGAGATGCCTGGCTCATGGCCTTGTTGTGTGATTTTGAGCAGCACCACGTCGTTGTCGCAGTCCAACCGAATTTCGTGAACGGTTTGTTCGTGCCCCGACTCTTCGCCCTTGAACCAGAGCTTTTTGCGTGAACGACTGAAATAAACCGCGCGACCCAATTCAGCCGTTTTTTGCAATGCTTCCCGGTTCATCCAAGCGAACATGACCACGTCGCCACTGCCCAGCTCTTGGGCGATGACGGGCACGAGGCCATGCTCGTCCCAGCGCACGTCGTTCAACCAAGAAACAGGCAAAGCGCTCATGTCAACCTGACCGGAATGCCGCGCTCGGCCATGCGGCGTTTGGCTTGTTCGACGGTGTATTCGCCGTAATGAAAAATGCTGGCGGCCAAGACCGCGTCCGCGCCGCCTTGCTGGACACCGTCGGCCAGATGGTCGAGGTTACCCACGCCGCCAGAGGCGATCACGGGGACACTGACCGCATCGGCCACGGCTCGGGTCAAGGCCAAATCAAAGCCCGATTTGGTGCCATCCCGGTCCATGCTGGTGAGCAAAATCTCACCGGCACCGCGTTGTGTCATTTCTTTCGCCCAGGCCACCGCATCGAGGCCAGTGTTCTGGCGACCGCCGTGGCTGTAAACGTCCCACCCTTCGCCACGGGCGATCAAGTCGTCACCTTGCCGGCGCTTGGCATCAATCGCCACGACGATGCACTGGGCACCGTAGCGCGCTGAGGCGTCGGTGATGACTTGCGGGTTGGCAATGGCGGCGGAATTAAAACTGGTTTTGTCAGCCCCGGCATTGAGCAAACGACGAACGTCTTCGACCGTGCGCACCCCGCCACCGACCGTGAGCGGAATGAACACCTGCGAGGCCACTGCTTCAATGATGTGCAAAATCAAATCGCGTCCATCGCTGGTGGCGGTGATGTCCAAAAAGGTCAGTTCATCCGCGCCTTGGTCGTTGTACCGGGCCGCAATCTCAACCGGGTCGCCAGCGTCTCGCAGCTCGACAAAGTTAACGCCCTTGACGACGCGCCCACCGGTCACGTCCAAGCAAGGAATGATGCGTTTAGCCAGCATGAAAAAACCCCAAGCCGCTCAAAGGCCGGCCAGTTCGTCGGCGCGGTTTTGGGCGGCGGCGAAGGGGAGGTCGCCGGTGTAAATGGCACGGCCGCAAATCACGCCTTGCACCCCTTCGCTCTCAACGGCGCAGAGTTGCTCAATGTCGCGCATATTGGACAGACCGCCAGAAGCTATGACGGGGATCGTCAAGGCCTGCGCCAGCTGCACCGTGGCGTCGATGTTGATACCAGACAACATGCCGTCGCGGCCAATGTCGGTGTAAATGATGGATTCCACGCCCCAATCTTCGAATTTTTTGGCCAAATCCACCACTTCGTGTCCGGTGAGTTTGCTCCAACCATCCGTGGCCACTTTGCCGTCTTTGGCATCCAAACCGACGATGATGTGCCCGCCGAAAGCCGTGCAGGCGTCGCGCAAAAAACCAGGGTTCTTCACGGCCGCGGTGCCAATGATGACGTAGCGAATGCCGTTGTCGACGTATTTTTCAATGGTGTCCAAGTCACGAATACCACCGCCAAGTTGAACCGGAATGTCATCGCCCACGGCTTTCAAAATTGATTTGATGGCATTGAAGTTTTGTGGCTTGCCGGCGAAGGCCCCATTCAAATCGACCAAATGCAAGCGCCGAGCGCCCTCGTCGACCCACTTGAGGGCCATGGCCGCTGGGTCTTCGCCGAAGGTGGTGGATTGGTCCATATCGCCTTGTTTGAGGCGAACGCAATGGCCGTCTTTTAAGTCAATCGCAGGAATGAGAAGCATGGCGCTGGGGGCAGCAAAGGTTGAAGATAGAACGAATAGAAATCAAGGCTGCCAGTTCAAGAAGTTCCGGTAAAGCCTAAGACCGTGTTGGGCGCTTTTTTCAGGGTGAAATTGGGTGGCAAAGAGATTATCGCGCGCCACCGCGGCTGTAAAGCGGCCACCGTAGTCGGCCTGACCTGCACTGTGGCGCCAATCAGACGGTTTGGCATAAAAACTGTGCACAAAATAGAAATAGCTCTGATCGGGAATGCCGTCCCACAAAGGGTGAACGGCACGGGCCTTGCCATCAGGCCGATCAACCGGAACCTCACCGCTTTGCGCGTCGGGGAGGAAGGGCATTTCAAACACTTGATTCCAGCCCATTTGGGGCACTTTGAAACGGCTGCCGTCGGCTTGCAAGCGGGGCGCATCGGCGGGCGCCGAGAAATCAAACTTCAGTACCTCGCCGGGAATCAAACCCAAGCCCGGCGTGTTGCCTTCGGCGCTGTGGTCGAACAACATTTGCATGCCCACACAAACGCCAAACAAGGGCTTGGTGGCGGCCGCTTCCAAAACAGGCTCTAGCAGTCCGGATTCCCGCAGCTCGCGCATGCAGTCGGGCATTGCCCCCTGGCCTGGTAAAACGACACGCGCTGCATCACGAACGACCTGTGGCGATTGGGTGATGACCACCTCCACGTCAGTGCCTTGCGCGGCGGTCTTCACCGCTTGCGCCACCGAGCGCAGATTGCCCATGCCGTAATCGACGACCGCGACCCAACTCAAAGGGACCCCTTTGTCGAAGGGATGCTGCTCAAAGCCCGGGGATCCCATTCCAGCGCCGCGCGCACAGCCCGGCCGAAGGCCTTGAAAATGGTTTCACATTGGTGATGCGCGTTTTGGCCCTTGAGGTTGTCAATGTGCAAACTCACGCCGGCGTGGTTCACAAAACCTTGGAAGAATTCGTAGACCAACTGTGTGTCCAGTGCGCCAATCATGCCGGCGGTGAAATGCACGTCCATCTCCAAACCGGGACGCCCCGAGAAGTCAATCACGACGCGAGAGAGCGCTTCGTCGAGTGGCACATAAGCGTGGCCATAACGACGAATGCCTTTTTTATCGCCAACCGCTTGGGCAACTGCTTGACCCAAGGTGATGCCAATGTCTTCCACCGTGTGGTGGCCATCGATGTGCAGATCTCCTTGGCATTGGATGTCGAGATCGATCAAACCATGGCGGGCAATTTGGTCCAACATGTGGTCTAAAAAACCAATACCCGTCGCCAATTGGGCTAGGCCCGTGCCATCCAAATTAAGGGCCACGCTGATTTGCGTTTCAGCCGTTTGGCGGCTGACCTTGGCCACGCGCGGCTGGGCAACGGTCAAATGGGAAGCTAGGGGGTCGGACATGGAATCCATTCTGTTCAACGTTCAATTCAATTAAGCAAGGGAAGACGCGCCGTTCAAGGCCGTCTTCAAGGCGGCAATTTGGGCGCGGTTTTCTTCGGGCGTGCCCACCGTCAAACGCAAGCATTGATCCAGCAATGGATGCATTTTAGAAACGTTCTTGATCAGCACGCCTTGGGCCTTCATGGCTTCAAAGATTTTGGTGGCATGGGGCACCCGCACCAACACCATATTGGCCTGGCTGGGCCAGACCTTCACGCCGGGCAAGGCTTGCAAGGCGGCGACCAAGGCGTCGCGCTCATGCCGCAGCGTTTTGGCTTGCTGCGCAAAAACAGGGGCGTGCTCCAAAGCAAACAAAGCAGCCTCGGTGTTGAGTACGCTGACGTTGTAGGGTGGGCGCACTTTGTCGATTTCACAGACCAAGGCCGCGGGGCCGATCAAGTAGCCCAAGCGCACCCCCGCCAAGCCAAATTTACTCAAGGTGCGCATCAGCAGCACCCGGGCATTGGCGCTCGGATGGGCCTTGATTTCAGTCAACCACGTGTGGCTGGCGAAGGGTTGGTAAGCCTCATCCATGACCACCCATCCCCCGATGGCCGCTGTGGCTTGGATGACGCGACGAATGACGTCGGCGCTCCACAAGTTGGCGCTGGGGTTGTTCGGATAAGCCAAATAAACCAAGGCGGGACGGTGCGCTTCAATGGCCGTCAACATCGCGTCAGCGTCCAGCTCAAAATCTGCTGTGAGCGGCACGCCCACGTAACGCAGACCCGCCAATTTCGAACTCATGCCGTACATGACAAAACCGGGCTCGGGCGCCAACGCGGCGGCACCAGGACGAGCACAGGCCATGGACAGCATGGCAATCAGTTCGTCAGAGCCATTGCCAAGCACCAAGTCGTAGCCAGCGGGCAACGGGGCGTCTTCCTGCACCGATTGCAGCAAGGCTTTTTTCAGGTCGTTCACGCGGGGGCCGGGGTAGCGGTTCAGGGCCAGCGGAGTCAGCCGTTCACCCAATTTTTGCTGCAAGTCAGGCGGCAGTGAAAACGGGTTTTCCATGGCGTCGAGCTTCACAAAGCCGGCAGCGTCTTGCACCACATACGCATGCAAAGCGCGGATTTCAGGACGAACCACGTCGAGGCCATTGGCAACGGAGCTCACATCCAAGTCAGGTGATTTGGATTTCCGCAGGCGCATTTCGGCGGCTCTGGCATGGGCTTGAAGGCCTTCGCCGTGGCCCAGCACCGAGGCAATTTGGCCCAACACTTGAGCGCCCTGCTCACTGACTTCGATCAAGCTGCTGCGCTTTTGGAAATCCATGACGCCCAAGGGCGAACTGAAGCGCGCGGTGCCGCTGGTGGGCAGCACGTGGTTGGGGCCCGCGCAATAGTCGCCCAATGATTCGCTGGTGAAGGCGCCCAAAAAGAGCGCCCCGGCGTGTTTCAGCAAAGGCTCCCAGCGGTGCGGCTCGGCGCTCGACACCTCCAAATGTTCAGGGGCAATTCGGTTGCTGATGGCGCAGGCTTCTTCCATGCTGCGCGTCAAGATCAAGGCCCCGCGGTCGTTCAACGACTTGGCGATGATGGCAGCGCGGGGCATGTCATTCAAAAGCCGATCGATGGCGGCTTGGACTTCAGCGATGTAGGCCGCATCGGGACAGAGCAAAATGCTTTGCGCCAGCTCGTCGTGCTCGGCTTGGCTGAACAAGTCCATCGCCACCCATTCGGCCGGTGTGCTGCCATCGGCCAAGACCAAAATTTCAGACGGCCCTGCGATCATGTCGATGCCGACCGTACCAAAGACCCGTTTTTTAGCGCTGGCCACATAGGCGTTGCCGGGCCCGGTGATTTTGTCGACCTTGGGCACGGTAGCGGTGCCGTAAGCCAAAGCACCGACGGCCTGTGCACCGCCCAACGTGAAGGCGCGGCTCACGCCGGCCACATAGGCGGCGGCCAGCACGAGGGCATTTTTTTCGCCTCGCGGGGTGGGCACGACCATGATGATGTCTTCAACACCCGCCACATGCGCGGGAATGGCATTCATCAACACGCTGGACGGGTAAGCTGCTTTGCCGCCGGGCACATAAATACCGACACGGTCCAAGGGCGTGACTTTTTGGCCGAGCAACGTGCCGTCTTCATCACGGTAGTGCCAGCTCTCGCCGCTGGCGCGTTTTTGTGCTTGGTGGTAGTTGCGAATGCGCTTGGCAGCTTGCTCCAAAGCGGTTCGCTGAATGGATGGCAAGCCCTCAAAAGCCGCTTTCAATTCAGCCTGGGTCAACTCCAGATCGGCGACCGAGTTGGCATTCAAACCATCGAACTGTTGGGTGAAGGCGAGCACGGCCGCATCGCCGTCCTTTTTCACCGCACTCAAAATGTCGGCCACACGCTGCTCAATGGCCGTGTCGGTGTCCGACGACCAATGCAGCCGCGCCGCAAACTCGGCTTCAAAAGAAGCATCGGCGGTCGACAGGTAAAGGGGGCGGGCTTGGAAGGCGGGCATGAGGAGAAGGGGTTAAAGGGGCTTTATTTTGCAGGCGCTTTGACAGCCGCTGAGAAGGCTTCAATCAAGGCACGGATGGGGGCTTGCTTCAACTTCAAAGCGGCTTGGTTCACCACCAAACGCGAGCTGATGTCCATGATGCGCTCGACCTCAACCAAATGATTGGCCTTCAAGGTACTGCCGGTGGAGACCAAGTCGACAATGGCGTCGGCCAAGCCCGTCAAGGGCGCGAGCTCCATGCTGCCATAAAGTTTGATGAGGTCGACGTGCACGCCCTTGGTCGCAAAAAAGTCCCGCGCAATGGTGGTGTATTTGGTCGCCACTTTGAGCCGCGAGCCTTGTTTAACGGCGTTCGCGTAATCAAAATCGGCGCGCACCGCGACGCTCATGCGGCAACGCGCAATGTTCAAATCCAGCGGCTGGTAAAGGCCTTGCGCACCGTGTTCAATCAAGGTGTCTTTTCCGGTCACACCCAAATCTGCGCCGCCGTATTGCACGTAGGTGGGCACATCGGTGGCACGCACCAAGACCACGCGAACCTGTGGTTGGTTGGTCGGCAAAATCAGCTTGCGCGATTTTTCAGGGTCTTCCAAGACTTCAATGCCAGCGGCCTTGAGCAGCGGTAAGGTTTCGTCAAAGATGCGGCCTTTGGACAAGGCCAATGTGAGGGTGGAGTTGCTCATGTCAGGTAAATGGTTTTATTTCAGGCGCTCAATGTCGGCGCCCAAACCTTGCAGCTTGTGCTCCATTTGGTCGTAGCCGCGGTCCAGGTGGTAGATCCGCTCGACCACGGTTTCACCCTCGGCGATCAAGCCAGCAATGACCAAGCTCGCTGAAGCCCGCAAGTCGGTGGCCATGACGTTCGCCCCGGACAAGGCCGCACCGCCTTCAATCAAAGCGACCTTGCCATCGGTTTGGATGCGGGCGCCCAATCGAACCAGTTCTTGCACGTGCATGAAGCGGTTTTCAAAAATGGTCTCCGTGACTTTGGAAGCCCCTTGGGCCACGGTGTTCAGGGTCATGAACTGGGCCTGCATGTCGGTTGGAAAGCCGGGGTATTCGGTGGTGCGAAAGCCTTGGGCTTTCAATTGCCCAGACGCGGCGCCAGGCGAACGAACCCAAATGCCTTTCTTAACGCCTGGGTCGGGGCCTCCCGCTTCGGTCTCTTCAACCGCGCGAACTTCGACACCGGCTTCAGCCAGTTTCTCAATGACCGCATCCAAATGATCGGCGCGGCCATGGCGCAAGAAAGCCTCGCCGCCGGTGGCCGCCACAGCGCATAAAAAAGTGCCGGCTTCAATGCGGTCAGCCACCACTTGGTGCGTGGTGCCCTGCAAAGCGTCCACGCCCTGAATTCGGATTCGGCTGGTGCCATGGCCTTGAATTTTGGCGCCCATGGCGATCAACATCTCGGCCAAATCAACAATCTCGGGCTCTTGGGCAGCGTTCTCCAATACCGTCTCACCCTCGGCCAAGCAGGCGGCCATCAAAAAGTTTTCAGTGCCCGTCACCGTCACCATGTCGGTGGTGATGCGAGCGCCTTTCAAGCGGCTTCGCCCGACGGGCAGTTGGGCCACCATGTAGCCATGCTCGACCACGATTTCGGCGCCCATGGCTTGCAGGCCTTTGATGTGTTGGTCCACGGGTCTTGAGCCAATCGCACAGCCCCCGGGCAACGACACTCGGGCGCGGCCAAAGCGGGCCAACAGCGGGCCCAACACCAAGACCGAGGCGCGCATGGTTTTGACCAACTCATAGGGCGCTTCGGGCAAGTTCAAGTCAGCGGCATTCAGCAGCACGGAGCCGTCTGTTTGACGCTGAGTCGTCACACCCATGTGGGCAATCAGCTTGAGCATGGTGGCCACGTCTTGCAAGCGCGGCACATTGCGCAACACCACCGGTTCGGCGCTCAAGAGCGCCGCACACAACTCGGGCAAGGCCGCATTTTTGGCGCCAGAAATGGACACCTCGCCCTTTAAAGCGCGTCCACCGCGAATTTTCAATCGATCCAACTCAGGCCTCGGCTTGTTGCGCCCACTCAGCAGGCGTGAAGGTTTTCATGGACAAGGCGTGCACCTCGTCGGTTTTGATTTTTTCGCCCAAAGTGGCATAGACCTTTTGGTGCCGTTTGATCAACCGGCAGCCCTCGAATTCGGCCGAGACGATGGTGGCATACCAATGCCGGCCATCGCCCTCCAGCGTGATGTGCTGGCAAGGCAAGCCTTGGGTGATGGTGTGCTTAAGTTCGTCTGCGGTCATGGCCAAATGCAATAGGGTGTTCAGTGAATCGATCGGGCGTTCAGTGCATGGGTTAGTTTCGGATTTTGTAGCCAATCTTCAGCAGGTGCAGTGCCAGAGCGCTGGCCAGCAAAAAGGTGGTGCCCACCAAGCCGAGGCTGAGCCAAGGCGACACATCGCTGGTACCGAAAAAGCCGTAGCGGAACCCATCAATCATGTAAAAGAAGGGATTGAAATGGCTGGCCGCTTGCCAAAAGGGAGGCAGCGAATGCACGGAGTAAAAAACCCCGGCCAAAAAGGTCATGGGCATCACGATGAAGTTTTGGAAGGCCGCCATCTGGTCAAACTTTTCAGCCCACAAACCGGCAATCAAGCCCAAAACGCCCATCAGACCCGCGCCCAACAAAGCGAATAAAACCATCACCAGCGGGGCTTCGAAATGAGGAAGGGCAAAAAACGAAGTGATGACAAAGACCCCAAAACCCACCATCAAGCCACGCACCAAGGACGAGCCCACATAGGCCAAGAACCAACCCCAGTGCGACAAAGGTGTGAGCAAAACAAAAACCAAATTGCCCATGATCTTGCTTTGAATCAGACTCGATGAGCTGTTGGCAAAGGCATTTTGCAGCACGCTCATCATGACCAAGCCGGGGATCAAAAACGCCGTGTAGGAAATGCCGGGGCTGACCTCGACGCGGGAGTCCAACACATGGCCAAAAACCAGCAAATAGAGGACGGAGGTGAGGACCGGTGCGGCCACGGTTTGAAAGCTGACCTTCCAAAACCGCAGCACCTCTTTTTTGAACAAGGTCATCCAACCCATGCCCGTGACTGGATGCCCGGGTGGCAAGGGTTCCACAAGCTCAGAAAGCGATTTTTCAACCTGGGCGTTCATGCTTTTTTACCCTTTGCAGCGTTCATAACGGCAATGAACACGTCTTCCAAATCGGCTTTGCGGACTTCAATGTCTTCGGCCACCAAACCGGCTTCGCGCACCGCCGCCAAGCGTGACTCGATCTCAGTGGCGTTGTGCACTTGCATTTGCACGATGCGGCCGGTGACGCGGGCCTGCTCTGCCAATGCCGCGGGCAATTCGCCGTCCAATTTAAAGCGCAGCACATTTCCGCTGGCCTGTGCCAACAAATCGCTGGTGCGCTCCAACGCCACCACTTCGCCTTGTTTGAGCATGGCGATGCGGCTGCACAACGCCTCGGCCTCGTCCAAATAATGGGTGGTGAGCAGCACCGTGTGGCCTTGCTTGTTGAGTTTGGCGATGAACTGCCAAAGGGTTTGGCGCAGCTCCACATCGACACCGGCGGTGGGTTCATCCAGCACAATGATGGCCGGCCGATGGACCAAGGCTTGGGCCACCAGCACACGGCGCTTCATGCCACCGGAAAGCTGGCGCATGTTGGCATTGGCTTTGTCGGTCAGGCCCAAGCTGTCGAGCAGCTCGTCGATCCAAGCGTCGTTGTTCTTGATGCCAAAGTAGCCCGATTGAAAGCGCAGTGCTTCACGGACATTGAAGAAGGGGTCGAACACGAGTTCTTGGGGCACCACGCCCAAACGGCGGCGCGCCAAGGCGAATTCTTTTTGCACATCAGCCCCTTGAACCAGAATATGGCCTTGGCTGGGACGCGCCAATCCAGCCAAGATGCTGATGAGGGTGGTTTTGCCAGCCCCATTGGGTCCCAACAAGCCAAAAAACTCGCCTTCTTGGATGTCAAAACTGACTTGGTTGAGTGCCGTCAGAAGCCCGCGGGGGGTGTCGTAGGTCTTACTGACCGATTGAAAAGAGATGGCTGACATTGGCGTTATTTTACGCCCAGCAACCACTCCGCCACGCCGTAAACGCGCGCCAATTCATGAAGATGGGCCGAGGCCCCCTGCACCGAGAAGCTGGCCCCCGCAAGGAGGGCCTGGCGCTTCAAGTCCATCAAGACGGCCAAGGTGGCCGAGTCAATCACCTGGGTCGCTTGAGCGTCGACCACCCAAGTCCCTGCCCACGCTCCATTCACAGCGTTCAATCCTGCGGGCAATCCCCGTAGGAACGCCATGGCATGGGTTTGGGTCAGGTTGACGGGCAGTTGCAGCAGCATGGGGGTCAGGACCAATTCAGTCCTTTTTGGCGTTGGCTTTGTTGCGCTCGGCCAAGGCGTCGATCAGGCCGTCGATGCCCTTGGCATTGATGGTTTGGGCAAATTGGCTGCGGTAGTTGTCGACCAACCAAATGCCCATGACATTCAGGTTGTAAATGCGCCAGCCGTAGCCTTGGCCCGGGGTTTTGGCCAAGCGGTAGTCCAACTGAACGGGGTCGCCAGTCCCTTTAACTTCGCTTCGAACCAAGACCTCCGTGTCCTCAGGCGCAGAACGCAAGGGTTTGATGGTCAAAACCATGTCAATCACCTGGGAAACCGCGCCCGCATAGGTTCGCACCAGCAGGGTCTTGAATTCTTCTTGAAGCCGCGCTTTTTGGGCAGGCGTCGCCTGACGCCAAGCAGGGCCCACCGCCGAAGCGGTCATGCGTTGAAAGTCAACGTTGGGCATGACCTTGGTGTCGACCAAGGCCATCAGTTTGGGCATATCGCCTTTTGCAGCAGCTTGTCGGTCTTGATGGTGCCCAAGACATCGTCGGCCATGGTTTTGATGAACACGTCCGGGGCCAAATCACTGGCGGGTGCAGCCGCTTGGGCCGTCGACGTGAAACCGGGCAGCATCAAGGCACCAGACAGTGCCAGCACCCATCCTTGAAATAAAAAACGACGTCTCATGGTTTAAAAAATTAGAAATCAGGGGGCCGAGGGAGCGACCAACGGTTCGTCCTGATCATAGCGTTCGGAGTCCATGGATTTAAAAATGTCAGGGTCACGACTTTGCAAATACGCGTCGCGTAAAAAAGCGTATTCATCAAGTGAAGCGGAGCCCAACAAATCGCCGGCCTGGAAGAGGTTGGCACGGAGGTTGACGAATTGCGTTGCGGTCAAACTGTTGCGCACGGCAATGTCTTTTTCGCGCGCCAGCAAGTTGCCTTGGTAGTCAAGCACCAACGCACTGCCGTCGCGCACCGAGGAGGGGCCCAATAAGGGCAGCATCAAATAAGGACCGGCGGGAACGCCCCAGTGGGCCAGGGTCTTACCCAAGTCCTGTTTGTGGGCGTCAATGCCCAAGTCTCTCGCAACATCGAACAAGCCGAAAACACCAAAAACCGTGTTGGTGCCAAAACGGATGACGGTCTCAGCGGCGTCGGCGACCTTCCCTTGCAGCAAGTTGTTGGCAAAAGACCAAGGCTCGGCCAAATTGGCAAAAAAGTGGGTGACGCTTTGTCGAACGCCACCCGGAAGCGCGTCTTTGTAGGCGGTTGCGACGGGCTTCAAAACCGCTTTATCGACCGTGGTGTTGAAGTCATAAACCGAACGGTTCAAGGGCTCCAAGGGGTCGTTCGGGTTGGCATGGGGTCCGCTGGCACAACCGCCCATGGCGCCCAAGACCATCACGAAGAACGCCAAGGCCAACGAGCGAAACCCGCTAAGCCAACGATCGCTGGAGGGGCTCAGAGCGAATAATTTCACTTGCTGTCACCTGGTGATTTTGCAGGGCCATCCGCCGCCTTGCCATACAGGAATTGGCTGATTAAGTTTTCCAGGACCACGGCCGATTGAGTCGATTGAATGCTGTCGCCTGAAACCAAGTTTTTTTCATCAGCACCCGCCTCCAAGCCCAAGTACTGCTCGCCCAACAAGCCGCTGGTCAAGATTTTCAAGGAACTGTCTTTGGGGAAAGTGAAGCGCGAATCCAAGGCCAACACCGCCAAGGCTTGAAAGGATCGATCGTCAAAGGTGATGGACTCGACGCGGCCCACGACCACGCCGGCACTCTTGACGGCTGCTTTGGGCTTCAAGCCCCCGATGTTGTCAAAGCGGGCACTGATTTTGTAGGTGGGCTGAAAGCCCAGATTCAACAAATTAGCGGCTTGCAAAGACAAAAACAAAACAGCGGCCAAACCCAGCAGGACAAAAAGCCCAACCCACACGTCAATTTTGGAGCGTTGCATGCTTGACTCTCCCCTCTTTCGCTTAAATACTGAACATCACGGTGGTGAGGATGAAATCCAACCCCAACACCGCCAAAGAAGCCGCCACCACGGTGTTGGTGGTGGCCCGAGAAACACCCTCTGGCGTGGGTTGCGCTTCATAGCCTTGCAGCAAGGCCGTGAAGGTCACCGTCACGCCAAAAACCAAACTCTTGAGCAGGCCATTGCCGACATCCTGCCAGGCGTCGACGCCGCTTTGCATCTGACTCCAAAAAGAGCCGGAATCGACACCAATCAAGCCGACGCCCACCGCGGCGCCCCCGAGCACACCCACTGCACTGAAGACCGCACTCAACAAAGGCATGGCGATCACACCGCCCCAAAAACGGGGCGCCAAGATGCGCTGCACCGGGTCAACGGCCATCATTTCCATCGCGCTCAATTGCTCGCCGGCTTTCATCAGCCCAATTTCGGCGGTCAAGGCCGTGCCAGCCCGCCCCGCGAACAACAAAGCGGTGATGACCGGGCCCAACTCACGCACCAAAGAAAGCGCGACCAACAAGCCCAAAGCCGAAGAAGAACCATAGCGCTGCAAGGTGTAATAACCCTGCAAGCCAAGCACAAAGCCCACAAAAAGACCCGACACCGCGATGATCGACAGCGATAAATTGCCCAAGAAGAACAGTTGATCGCGCACCAAACCGAAGCGCTTGAGGCAAGCGGGCAAGGTGCCCAACAGCCTGAAGAACAAACCAGTGGCCGACCCAATGCGGGCCAAGCGGCCACGCACGCCAGCACCCAGGCGGGCCAAAAGGCCTAAAAGGTCTTGAAGGTCTTGAAGGCCCAAAGTTTTGTCAAACCGAACGCCTTGGGGGCTGTTGGGGTTTTTGGTATTTTTGGTGTTGGGGTTTTTATCAGCGTTGGGGCTCATGAATTCGCCCCCTTTTCACCCAAGTTGGCACCCAAGTTGGTTCCTAAGTTAGGCCCTGAATCTGAACCCGAGTCTGTGCCAAAGTCCTGCGCCACACTGGGGCCTGGGTAATGGAAACGCACCGGCCCTTCCGGCAGCGCATTGACGAATTGGTGCACCAAGGGGTCTTGGCTGGCCCTCACCTGCGCGGGCGACCCCTCGGCCGCCACCCGGCCATTGGCCAAAATGATGACATGGTCTGCAATGCTGAAGGTTTCGTCCAAATCGTGCGACACCACGATGCTGGTCAAGCCCAAAGCGTCGTTGAGTTGTCGAATCAAACGGGCCGAAGTGCCCAGCGAAATGGGGTCCAAACCGGCAAAGGGTTCGTCGTACATGACCAGTTCGGGGTCGAGCGCGATGGCTCGGGCCAAGGCCACACGGCGTGCCATGCCGCCCGAAATTTCAGAGGGCATCAAATCCCGGGCACCGCGCAAACCGACCGCGTTCAGCTTCATCAACACAATGTCCCGGATCAGTTCAGGCGACAAATCACTGTGCTCGCGCAAGGGGAAAGCGACGTTGTCAAAGACACTCAAATCGGTGAACAAAGCACCAAATTGGAACAACATGCCCATGCGACGACGGGCCTGGTAAAGGGCTTTTCGGTTGGACGTGTCCAAACGCTGCCCGTCGAAAATCACTTCACCGCTTTGTGGGCTGATTTGCCCGCCGATCAACCTCAACACCGTGGTTTTACCGCCCCCAGAAGCCCCCATCAAGGCGGTTACTTTGCCTTTGGGGAAGCGCAAACTGAGGTCGCTCAAGACAGGCCTGCCCCCATAACCAAAGGTCAGGTGCTTGAGTTCGACCAGAGATGACGAAGCGGCGTGGGAATTCATGTTGGAGATCGGGGGAAACCCGAATCTCCGATGATAACTGAGCCTGATCGCAGGGGGTTGCCCGGTTTCCCAGCAACCAGGGGGTTTTAGCGAGGCAGTTCGCTGTGGCCCATCAAGAACTGGTCGACCGCGCGCGCCGCCTGACGGCCCTCGCGGATGGCCCAAACCACCAAGCTCTGGCCGCGACGCATGTCACCCGCCACAAAGACCTTGGGCACGTTGGTGGCATAGCCCCCCTTTTCTTCGGTGCTGGCCTTGGCATTGCCGCGGGCGTCTTTGTCGACCTTGAAGCCTTCCAGAATGCTGGCAACCGGGTTCACAAAACCCATGGCCAAGAACACCAGGTCGGCCTTGTATTCTTTTTCAGTGCCCGCAATTTCGACCAACTTGCCGTCTTTGAATTCAACATGAACGGTTTTTAAACCCGTCAGCTTGCCGTTTTTACCGACGAATTCTTTGGTGGAAATGGCGAATT
>CAILKX010000130.1 GCA_903834975.1 uncultured Curvibacter sp. | reverse complement strand
CTGCGGGGGACCAGCGCCTGCGGCGCTGGTCTTTCAAAATGACTTCAACCGAGTCTGTATGCCTAGTCGTATTCATAGTCCTACTCCTATCTCCAAAGATAAGCGATAGGACGGGTCCGGAGAATCAGGGGGCTAACTCAATCCAACTTCACCGAGCCAGCGGCCAAGTTCTGGGCTAAGATTACCCCAGATTTCAGGAAAAAGTTGTTGGCAAATGTGTGGTGCGCGGCCTGTCATCACGAAGTGACCATCACCAACTTCACTGGCGTGATCAAGGGTGGGAATTTACTCTTAGTGGGTAAGTGCGCCGAATGCCATTGCGATGTGGCCAGAGTCGTTGAAGGCGGTTGAGGTCGTCACCCTCATTGGATCAAAGCCTTTGAATTGGTGGATAACTCATATCCATTGAGTCGGACAAAAACGAAATGTTTTGGTTCCCTGTCAGCTCTGCCTGATCAAGAGAATCCGGGAATTCGTCTTCAGGTCTCAAGGGCCGATGTGAAAGAAGGACTTGCTTGAGCTGGGAACTTCCGAGCCAACTACCAATCCACTACCAATGAACTACTGGGGATCATGGGGCTCTCTGGTGGACCCATGACTTCCTGATCATTAATTACTATAAGCGTGTGACTCTTCCAGAATCACACACCCGGTTTGTAAAAAGACTAAATACATGTGAATTCCAGTGCCCCCTTGCCCTGGAGATAAGGAAACATTCACATGATCAAATTAGAAATCCATCCCCAAGTCCTGACCGCACTGGCTCAGGCATTCCCACTACCTGCCAACGCTCAAGCAGCAATGGATAAATACACGGCCACTTTGGAAAAGTTGCTGTTCTTGTCCCTACAGAACCCAAGAAACCCCGAGCAAATCAAACTCAACCTTTACGCCATTTCTCTACAGCGGTTAGCCAACCAAGGCAGCCAGATCGGACCCAACAAGATCCGTGTTCACAAGTGGCTAAAAGATACTGGGTTGGAACTGGTTCAAATGGTGACCAAAGGCTCCAACCTCACCGGTCGCCTTAGCCAAGTCAAGCTTACAGAACTGGTCACGATGACCAAAAACCTAGAACTAAAAAAAAAACTCACCATGAACATCAACCGTATCACCGACCGAGAAATATCCGCGTACTTAACCGGAGACCAAGAAGCCAACCAAGCCCTCTTTGACTTCCTGCATCCAGACTATGAAGAAAGCACTTGGACTGAAGAATTTATCCTTGAACACTTTGACCCCATCAAGGTCGATGCCCCATCACTGGAAAGCTACATCGTTTGGTTGACCAGCGAAGCCAAGCACCTGAGCAAGGACAAGAAAGACACAGCCATCCGCCAAGCCCGAATTGTTTTGGGCTGCGCCAAGGCCTTTAATGGTTGGTATCTTCAGCGCAAGAGGCCCAGCGAATTTGGCCGAATGTATTACGAGGGCGTCAGTGTTCAAAACGTCAACAAAGAGCTTCGCCGCGCCATGCTGGGTAATGCTTGGGAGTATGACATTCGCTCCAGTGTGGTTGCTTGGAAGATGGGCTTTGCCCAAGAGTATTTGAGATCCAGGGACGTTGCTTTAGATGTCCGTGAAGCCTTCCCCGCCACCTTGAACTATTTGGAGGACAAGGCTAACTTCATGAGAACGGTCCGTTTGTATGTGTTTGACGACCACAGTAAAGACTTGGCTGAGTTTCACATGAAGTTATTGAAGCGAGCCTTCACTGCCATGAGTTTTGGTGCCCGTTTGGCTTCCACGGGTTGGCAAGATGGCTCAGGACACTGGAACAACCCAGCCTTGGTCAACATCTTAAAAAACACCCAAGAGCGAAACCGATTTTTTAACGATCGATTGGTCAGGGCTTTTATCAAAGAGCAAAACACGCTGGATAACCATTTGTTCAACGAATTCAAGACCAAGCACCCTGAACTAAAGAATCTTCCATGCCTACTGACCCACAGCGGTCGATTGAGCAAGGCCAAAGTGCTGGCCTATTTGTACCAGCACGCAGAAAGTGAGGTCATGGACATTGTTCGCGCCACGGCTCAAGCCAAGGAGCGCAAACCCATTGCCAATGTCCACGACGCCATCTTTTTTAAGCAACGTTTGGGCACGGAATTGAAAGCCGAGATCGAGTGGCAGATGCGTACCCAAACTGGCAACCCCTATTGGCACTTAACGGTCAAGGAGCTAAAAAGGTACGAACCTCGGTATCTGGAAGTACGATTGGATGAGATGGCCCATCGAGAGCGAATCGAGCAAGAAGAGGCGATAGCGTGTGGCTATGAGTCGATTTGCTTTATGCAGGTCTGACATAGGCACCGATACAAGCATCGATTTGCTGGGAACTGGTCCTTCAATGCTTTCCGATCCAAGGATGTCAGTTCAACGCTGAAGCACCAGCAAGTAGACGGATCACCGCTGGAATTCAAAGCAATGGCACATTGATTGGCGTGCCCACAACTGGGGCAAATACTCGCTGAGATTGGTCTCGTTTCCATCACTACCAACCAGTTGGAAGAATCGGGTTTGAGGTGTCAGTGGCTTGATGTGATTATTTCCAGCGTAGCAAATCAGACCAAATGCAGCTCTACTCGCTTGCCAAGGGCTTGCGCGTACCTGCGTAGCGTGTTCAGACTGGGAGAGTGCTTGCCCGTAGCCAGTGAACTTTCCAGCCGTGCAATGGCCGGTGCGTGCGTGCCCATGCGCTCTGCCACATCGGCCTGAGACAAACCTGCCGACTTACGGGCAGCCAATATTTGGTCAAGAAGGGCAAACTCCTCCCGGTTGAGTCGCTCGGCCTCTGCTTTCACTTCTGGGTTTTTTAGCATGGCTTTGACCAGCTGTTCGTGTGTCATTGGTTTTGATGTCATGTCTTGATCTCCTGCAAACGATTTCGCGCTATGTTCAATTCTTTGGCTGGTGTTTTCTGCGACTTCTTCACAAAGCAGTGCAGCATCACAATGTCTTTATCGACCAAAGTGCAGAAAAAGACTCGCGCTATTCCTCACCTTTGAGCCGCAATTCAAACAAACCGCCGCCAAACGCCTCAGTGTGCGGCAGACCTAAATTGGGCCCGAATTCCATCATCCTGCGGGTCAAATTGATGTAACGGGCCTGAAGGGTCACTGGCAAAGCCATGACATCTTCCTGCACTTCGAGGCTGTAATAGCGAATGCGGTAATCCATCTCCGAACAATAACAAATTTGTTACTGGCGGTCAACCGGTGTCCTTCCAAACCTTCTGGACATCAATGGTTTTGGTTGCCCAAGTCCAGCTCTCGACAACAAAATTCCCTGTGCTTTATCAACAACTGAAAGGAAAAGCACATGTCTGCAGCAGCAAATGAAACTAAGAACTCAACGACGACTGCAACGTCAATTTCAACGTCAACTTCAACGCTTCAAGCACTGAAGATCACAGCCGCAAAGCGTGCCATTGGCAACAACCCCCAAGTGCATCGCCGATTGAAGTTATCCCGAAAAATTTGGGAGCAGATTGAACTGGCTCGAGCACAGGCTGCAGGCCAGCAGTTCACCATGAAGAAGTTCCGCACCGTCACAGACCATGACGGCGTGCGTAAAAGTGTAGAAATTCCCCGCCGTGTACGTGCTTGGTGGTGGACTACGGAGACCAACAAAGTGGCCCTGAACATTCGCTACGGCGCGAGGACTGTGGAATTCAGCAAGGGTAAGTCTTCAGTGGAGATTGCCACTGCTGCTGACTTGATCCCTACGTTGGAGCTGATCAAGAGGGCAGTGGAAGCTGGAGAGCTTGACGCTCAAATTGAAGCTGCCAGTGTCAAGTTGCGTGAGGGGTTTAAGAAGTAAGGGGGAGTAGGGCAGGGGTGATAAATATTGTTATGAACAAATACCTCGTCACCCTTCGCCTCAAAGGCCAACTCGTCAAGACCGCTGTGTATGCGGATAG
>CAILKX010000129.1 GCA_903834975.1 uncultured Curvibacter sp. | reverse complement strand
TCCAAAACGCGATCGGTGGGTTTCAAGTTCAGGTCGTTCAGAATGCGCGCCTCCACTTTGGGCGTCAGCATGCACTGGCCCTCAGGCAGGGGAATTTCCATGTCGGCAAATGCGAGCTCTTTGTAAGCATCCGGCACAAAGTCATTTCGGTGGACACGGCCCAACAACTCAAGCACCTGTGGTTTGTTCACATCCCAAGGTCGGATTTGTTGCTCGATCATGTTGAAACGGGCTTGATGGGGGTCGAAGGCGGGAATCATGGTGACTTTCAAACGATGCCGAAGATGATGGTGTTATTTTAAGGTCTGTCGCCCCCAGAATTTGGGACAAAATAAGCCGAGATCCCGCCTTAATTTGAAAGACAACATGAACCCAACCGACACCGCCAAGGCCGCTTCGACCCCTGGCTCGGCCACCCTGACCTTGGGCGGCGGCTGTTTTTGGTGCACCGAAGCCGTTTTCAAGCGCACCAAAGGGGTACTTCGGGTGGTGCCGGGCTACAGCAATGGCCAAACGATCAACCCCAGTTATGAGCAAGTCTGCAGGGGCGATACCGGGCACAACGAGGTGGTTCGGGTGACCTTTGATCCGTCACAAATTGGTCTCAGTGACCTGCTGTCCATCTTCTTCGTCATTCACGACCCCACCACGTTGAACCGCCAAGGCAACGATGTGGGCACGCAATACCGCAGCGGCATTTATGCCAGCGACCCACAGCAGTTGGCGGTGGTGGAGGCGTGGTTGAAGGCCGCACTGGCAGCTGGGGAACTGCCTGCCCAAGTGGTCACAGAGGTCGCTTTGGAAGCCAACTTTTGGCCCGCTGAGGCCTATCACCACGATTACTTCACCAAAAACCCAAACCAAGGCTACTGTGCTTTTGTGGTCGCGCCCAAGGTGGAGAAATTCAAACAGGTGTTTGCTCGTTTTTTAAACGACTGAATGACCAAAACTCAGGGTGCCAACCGTTCACGGATCCAAGAAGCCGTCCCATTCAAGCCTGGCCCATCGGCCGGATTGTGCGAAGGGGACACCCACTTTGAATCTAAATTGTCTTGCAATCGGTATTGCAATCGGTCGTGCAATCGGCTGGGGCGTCCTTGCCAAAACTCCCAACGGTCCGGTTGGAGGCGATAGCCCCCCCAGTGCGGTGGACGGGGTGGTTGCAGCAAAAACTGAGCGCCGTATTTGGCGGCATTCATCACCAAGGTTTGCCGACCCGATATGACTTGGCTTTGTGGACTCGCCCACGCCCCGATGCGCGAATCAAGGGGCCGACTGTTGAAATAGGCATCGCTTTCAACCGCGTCGATTTTTTCAACCCGGCCTTCAATGCGCACCACGCGCTCGAGTTCGACCCAATGAAATTGCAGCGCGGCAAATGGGTTGGCGGCCAACTCTTGGCCCTTGCGGCTTTGGTAATTGGTGAACCAAACCAAGCCCCGTTCATCAAAGCCTTTGATCAGCACAACCCGGGTGCTGGGCCGGCCATCGGCGCCGACCGTGGCAACCGTCATGGCGTTGGGTTCGGGAACCTGAGAGGAAACGGCTTCGTTCAGCCAGCGTTCAAACAAAGGGAAAGGCTCTGCGGGGCAAGCCGATTCGCTCAATTCGGCCTTTTCGTAACTTTTGCGCAAATCGGCCAAGGCCGAAGCTGACAAGGCGGGGGAGGGCATGTTCATGGCCTTATTTTGCCTGTGCGGGCAACGCCATTAACTGGCTGATGGGGGCTCTGAGGATCAGGCTGAATTGAATGGTGAACAAAACCAAGGCCAGCGCGATACAAGCCGACTCGCCAAATTGAGCCCCCACCAAGCCGCCGAGTGCCGCGCCAATGGGACGTGCCCCCATGTTGCAGGTCAGAAAAATAGCGCCCACTCGCCCCAGCATGGCCGGGGGCGTGACGGTTTGACGCAAAGTGGTGGAGGTAATGACCCAAGTGGTTGAGCCCAAACCCACCAACAAATAAGACAACACGGCCAGCCATTCGACGTGCCAAATCAAGGTGCTGGCCATGGTCAAGGAGGCGCACAAAGACAAGGTCGGCCCCATTTGAATGGCCCGACCCAGTGGCAGCAAGCGGGTGGTACGGGGCGCTAAAACGGCGCCCGTCACCATGCCCACCCCAAAGGCCCCGAGCGTCACCCCCACTGTCGCAGCGCTCAAGCCCAGCACTTTAAAAGCATAGGGCACATAAGCGGCTTGCAGCACAAACCAGGCGATGTTCCAAGCCACAGCGCAATTGAAAATGACCCGGAGTCGGGGTTCATGCCACATGAACCGGGCCCCGTCTTTCAATTCCTGTAAGGGATGACGCGGGGCTGCCAAGCTGCGAGCAGGTTCGGACAAACGCCACAACAACCCCATCGCCGAGCCGGACAAGGCGGTCGCCAAGGCATACGCCAAAGGCGCGCCCGCCCAAGCCACCAAGGAGCCGGCCAAGGCGGGGCCGGCGGCATAAGCGGTGCTTCGCGCCAACTCCAATCGGCCGTTGGCGCGGCTCAACTCCGAGGGCTGCACAAGGGCCGGCACCAAGGCCGGAGCCGCCACGCTGAAACCCACCGTGCCCAAAGCCCCCAGAAACCCCAGAATGGTCAAGCCCCAAATCGACACCTGTCCAGTCAGCACCAAGATCAACAGACAAAGCAAAGCCAACCCCCTTAAACCCTCCGCCCACAACATCAAAGTGCGCCGAGAGTGGCGGTCGGAAAACACGCCCAAGGGCAGGGAAAAAAGCAAAAAGGGCAAGGTTTGCGCGGTGGCCATCAGACCCACTTCACCCGCGCCAGCACCCAGCAACAGCACCGCCACAATGGGTGTGGCGGCCAAACTCAATTGCTCTGCAGATTGAGCGGCCAAGTTGGCCCAAGCCAAATTTTTGAAAGAAGACGACAAGTTCATGGTGTTGGTTTGCGACATAGGCCGAGAGTCTGCCACGAACGGCTTGGTTAAACTGACACCCATGTCTCGTCCCCCCATGCCGTTGTGGTTAAAAGACCGATTGCCCTTGCGAGACGGGGTGGGTCCAAGCTGTGTGGCGACGCCGTCCACGCGGCCGGGCACTGCAGGCCCCTTGATGCTGGATTTTTTGAGCCATCGACTCCCGGCGATTGACAGGCCAGAGTGGCAACGACGTCTGTCAGCCGGCGACGTGGTGATGGAGAGCGCATCCGGAGAACCCCAAGCTTTGACAGCCGAGGCTGCTTTTGAGCCCGGTCGTCGCCTGTTTTATTACCGTGCGCTGCCGCAAGAGGTCGTTTTGCCTTTTAAAGCCCGCGTGTTGTACCAAGACGAGCACCTGTTGGTGGCCGACAAACCCCACTTCATGCCGGTCGTCCCCTCGGGTCGCTTTTTAAAACAGGCCTTGCTGGTGCAGCTCAAGGCGGCTCATGGCTTGCCTGATTTAACCCCCATCCACCGAATTGACCGAGACACGGCGGGTTTGGTCATGTTTTCCGTGAGCGCCAAAAGTCGGGGGGCTTATCAAGCCCTTTTCAGAGACCGGTTGGTCGACAAAACCTACGAAGCCGTGGCCCCTTGGCGAGCCGAATTGGCGTTTCCTTTGGTGCGCAAGAGTCGAATTGTCGAGGCCCAAGATTTTTTCAAATGCACGGAAGAAGCGGGCGCCCCCAACAGCGAAACCGCCATCGAAGTGGTGGCGCGTTCAGCGAACTCGACTTGGGCTTTGTATCGCCTCAAACCCATTACTGGGAAACGACATCAACTTCGTGTCCACATGAATGCGCTGGGTCTGCCCCTTCAAAACGACCCGTTTTATCCCGTGGTCAACGACCCCGAGCCGGGCGACTACAGTCGTCCCTTGCAATTATTGGCCCGTGAACTTCGCTTTTTTGACCCCCTGGCACAAACAGAGAGGTGTTTTATCAGTCAGTTGAAGCTGACATGGCCAAGTCCTGTGGCGTCATGAGCGCCAGTCCAATTTCCGATCTGAATTTTGAACATGACTTCTTTTTCTACCCGCAAAAGTTACCGTTATTACGACTTCATCGTCGCGGCCTTTGTCACGGTGCTGCTGTGCTCCAACTTGATTGGGGCTGGCAAGGCGGCCCAAGTGGAATTGCCGTTTTTTGGCACGGTGGTCTTTGGCGCCGGCATTTTGTTCTTTCCCATTTCGTATTTTTTTGGTGACATCCTGACGGAGGTGTACGGCTATGCCCACGATCGCCGCGCGGTCTGGTGCGGCTTTGGGGCCTTGCTGTTTGCCGCCATCATGTCTACGGTCGTTTTGGCCTTAAAACCTGCACCGGGTGATTACAACGCCAACCTGCAAACAGGCTTGGAGGCCGTTTTTGGCAATACCTGGCGCATCGTTTTGGGGTCGATGCTGGCCTTTTGGGCCGGTAGCTTGTTGAATGCCTTCGTGCTCGCCAAAATGAAAATTTGGACCCGCGGTCGTTTCCTTTGGGCCCGCACCATTGGCTCCACCGCAGTGGGAGAAGCGGTCGATTCCAGTTTGTTTTACATGATTGCCTTTTACGGCATTTGGCCTACCGAGCAAGTGGTGCACGTGGCCATGGCGCAATACCTATTGAAAACCAGTTGGGAAATTGTGGCCACCCCTTTGACCTATGCGGTCGTCAATTTCTTGAAACGCCGAGAGAACGAGGACTTCTACGACCGCGAGACGCGGTTCAATCCATTCAGCGCGTCGATCGGGCGTTGAAAACGCCCTTCACGGTCCCCAAGCATTTCGGCTGAACTCGGTGTATTTGCTGCGGGCTTGGGGCGACAGCACCTTGGGGTAGACGGGTGTAAAAAAGCCATCCAGCTTTTGATCAATCAACCCTTCCGCCCAAGCGCCACAAACCACGCCCTCTTCTTCTAGGTAGGGGCGACGGGTTTTAATTTCCTCAATGAGGCCCGATTTTGTTTGAGCCATCCGCTCGCTGAGTTGACGACTCAGATTGACAGGATCGCTGGTGAACTCTTTCAGGTAAATTTTTTCAAAAAATGGGATGGCCGTTTTGACCGAGGTTTGCACCGATTCATCGAGCCCAGACTTTTGGGAAAAGATCGAAAAAATGGCCGCGCACCGCAAAGATTGAACAGCCAAGCGGGACTCGTCTGCATTGGCCAGGCAAGGCGCCGCGAGAAAAGCCAAGCCGAGCAGGACAAGACCCAGAGCGGTGAATCGTATTGGTTTGGAGGGCATTCTGAGTGATTTCGAATCTTGGTCAACAAGTACGGCTAGTTTAAGCCTTCCGTTATCATCAAAACCAGATTGAAAGTGGAGTCATGGAAGTCATTTTTTTCCTCCTCGTTGGGCTGGCTTCTGGCTTGGTGGTTTCTTGTTTTGTGCTCGGCGTTGGTTTTTTCAACGGGCTTTGGCAAATCACCTTGCCCCACGATTTGGTGAGCGTTAACGCCGACGTGTCGATCACTTGGTCGCCCACCTTGGCCTTGACTTTGACAGCCGCGGCTTTGCTGGCGGGCCAAATTTTGAAACGCTTGCCCGGTCATCGGCAACGCGGCTTGGCCGATTCGCTTTGGGCTGCTCACGAAGAAACTGCGCCTGAACTCAAAGCGGGTTTTCTTTCTGCCTTGATGGGCTTTATCAACTTGTGCGGCGGTGCTTCTGTGGGTATTTTTGGCCCCACCGTGAACCTTGGCGCTTGCCTTGGCAGTGCCCTGCGTGAGTGGTGTGCGCAAAGAGGCCTTCCGCTCCGATGGACCTCCAGTCAAGTCATCGCTGCAGGCGCAGGGGCTGCGCTGGTCTCTCTTTACATCGTCCCTTTGGCCGGCATGGCGTTTGCCTTTGAAGGGATGCTGAAGCGCTTTACATGGCCGGTGTTTTGGGGCGTTGCGTTGGCCTGTCTCTCTTCTTATGCGCTCTCTCATTGGGGCTTGGATCGCCATTCCCCTTTGCCATCGCTGGAGGCCTCTCCCGTGAGCATGGCTTATGCCTTGGGCACGCTGGTGTTTGCGGTGGTGTGCAGTTTTTTTATCTTGGCCTATCTGCACTTGATGGTGAAACTGCCCACTTGGTCATGGCCTAAAAAGCTGCCCATCGAGGTCCGTCCCTTGGTACCCGCCGGTTTGCTTTTTGCGCTGTCGCCGTGGTTGCCTCAGTTGCTCGGGGCCGGCGGCGCTTCCGCCCATCTGGCCATGGCCGGCGCCTTGTCTGTGGGCCTCTTGCTGGTGTTGGCTTTGGGCAAAGTGCTGTTGACGCCGTTTTGCTTTGGCTTCGGATTCATGGGGGGCATCGTTGGCCCCGCGCTTTTTATTGGTGCCATGGTGGGGGCGTTGGCTGACCAATCGGGCTTGCTGGCACAAAGCACCCACTTCTCCCTGATCGGCGCCGCGATTGGGGTTGGTGCCGTCATAGGCGCGCCGATCAGCGCCTGCATCATGGTGGCTGAAATGACCGCTTGCCCGAGCGACGCCTTGTTCGCTTTGTTGGGCTGTGCCGTCGCCATTCCGATCATCAAAAAGCTTTTTGCCCCCTCGTTGTTGTACAAACAACTCGCTGTCAGGGGGTTGTTGCTGCCTGAGTGAGGTTTGACTCATGAGTGACTTTTGACCGATTTAACTTGCCGCATAACAACATGACCTCCCTGCGATTGATCTCCTCCATGGCCACCAAATCTTTGTTGGCTGACCTCGTTGCTTTGTATGAAAAAAATTTCCCCGACGTCCAGGTTTTGGTGGAATCGGTGGGCGGGGTGGACGCTGCCAAACGTGTGCAGTCAGGAGAGGCCTTTGATGGGGTGGTGCTGGCCCACAATGCCGTCGACAAGCTCATCCAAGAAGGGCATGTGTTGACGGGCAGCCGGGTTGATTTGGTGAAGTCGGGCGTGGCGGTGGCGGTCCCTGCTGGCCAGCCATTGCCCAATATTTCAAACGAAGCCGCGTTGAAGGCCGCCATTTTGGCAGCCCCTACTTTGGGCTATTCAACCGGACCCAGTGGGGTGCAATTGGCCAAGCAATTCGAGGCCTGGGGCATCACGGATCAAATTGCCGCCAAGCTCATCCAGGCCAAACCTGGCGTGCCCGTGGCGGCTTCAGTAGCCAAAGGCGACGTGATGCTGGGCTTTCAGCAATTGAGTGAAATGTTGGGTGTAGAAGGCATCACCATCGTCGGCCCACTGCCGCCCGAGGTTCAAATCATCACCACTTTTTCCGGCAGTGTGAGCGCCACCAGCCAACAGCCTCAAGCCATGAGGGAGTTGCTTCATTTCTGGCGTTCTTCAGCCTGCGATGCGCTCAAGCGC
>CAILKX010000128.1 GCA_903834975.1 uncultured Curvibacter sp. | reverse complement strand
GAACCCCTGCTTTTGCGCCGCACCATCGACAGCCAGGGCAAGAGCCGCGCTTGGATTAATGGCGTTCCCGCGACCGCCACCCAATTGCGCGAGTTGGCCGATGGTTTGTTGGACATTCACGGACAACACGCATGGCAAAGCCTGACGCGCCCCGATTCGGTCGCGGCTTTGCTCGATGCGTATGGGCTAATCAACACCAAAACTTTGAAGGCAGCTTGGCAAGAATGGCGGCGTGCGCTTGAAGTGCGCCAAAAGGCCTTGGCCGCTCAAGCCAATTTGCAACAAGAACGCGAGCGCTTGCAATGGCAGTTGAGTGAACTCGACAAACTCAAACCCCAGCCCCACGAATGGGAAGACCTGAACGCCCAGCACACCCGGTTGTCGCACCTCAACACCTTGCTCGAGGCGGCTCAATCCAGCCTTCATTGGTTGGAAGGCCAAGAACAGTCCAGCGAAGGCCAAGCGGCCAGTGCCCTTGATTCGCTCAGCCAAGCGCAGCGTCATTTAAGCGAGCAGAGCCATTTGGAGCCCGCGTTCAGCGCTCTGATTGAGGTGCTCAACCAGAGCTTGGTGCTGGCCCAAGATGCGGCCCACAGCCTGCATGCCTGGCTGCGCCACACCGATTTAGACCCCGAGCGATTGGCCGAACTCGATGCCCGCATGGGCCTTTGGATGGGGTTGGCGCGACGCTTCAGAAGCCCGCCCGAAGAATTGCCTCAACTGCAAGCGCAGTGGCAGGGTGAGCTCACGGAACTGGACTCCGCGACCGACCTTGAAGCGCTTGATCTGGCCGTCACCCAAGCCGAAAAATCGTACCGCCAAGCCGCCCAAAGCACCAGCCAAGCCCGGCACCAAACAGCCCCGAAATTGTCTGAAGCCATCAGCGAGGCCATGCAAACCCTGGGCATGGCTGGCGGTCGTTTTGAGGTGGCTTTAACGCCTTTGGCTGAGCCCAGCGCCAGTGGGTTGGAGAGCATTGAGTTTTTGGTGGCCGGCCATCCTGGCGCCACGCCCAAACCCGTCGCCAAGGTGGCCTCGGGCGGCGAGTTGTCGCGCTTGGCTTTGGCCATCGCGGTCACCACCAGCCAATTGGGCCAAGCGCCCACCCTCATTTTTGACGAGGTCGATGCGGGCGTGGGCGGCGCGGTGGCGCACACCGTTGGCCGCTTGATGCAACGCTTAGGTCACGACCGCCAAGTGCTCGCCGTCACGCACTTGGCCCAAGTGGCCGCTTGCGCCGATCAGCATTTGCAGGTCAGCAAGTCAGGCGCCTTGAGCACAGTGAAAGCCTTGGCCCCTTCAGACCGAGTGATGGAAATTGCCCGCATGCTGGGGGGCGATGTTCATTCAACCGCCTCCATGGCCCATGCACGTGAAATGTTGTCTCAGGAGAAATGGTCATGAGCACCGAATTGGTCTTGGTCACGGGCATGTCGGGTTCGGGCAAATCAGTCGCCCTTCATGCGCTGGAGGACATGGGCTATTACTGTGTGGACAACCTCCCACCCTCGATGTTGAAGTCGTTGATCGATACGCTGGAGCAAGGGGATGAAGTCGCCAAGTTGCACAAACTGGCCATTGCGATGGATGTGCGCAACGCCAGCGCTCTGCCTTTGTTGCCGGGCATTTTGGAGGCCCTCCAATCGGAAGGCATGAGCGTTCGAAGTTTGTATTTAGAAGCCAACAACGATACCTTGGTGCGCCGCTACTCAGAGAGCCGGCGCAGCCATCCGCTGACACAGGCCAGCCAACACGACGGCCCCTTGGCGTTGATCCAAGCGATTGAATTTGAGCGCGAACTGCTCAGCGGATTGCGCAAGAACGCGGTGGTCTTGGACACCAGCTACATACGGCCAGCCCAGTTGCTAAGGCACCTGAAAGCCTGGGCAGCCGCGCCTGCGAATGAACTGACCTTGGTGTTTCAGTCGTTCGCTTTCAAACGCGGCATCCCCATGGATGCCGACTTTGTTTTTGACGTCCGCATGCTGCCCAACCCGCATTACGAACCCGAGTTAAGGGCCTTGACGGGCAAGGACGCGGGTGTTCGCAATTTTTTAGACAAACAGCCCATGGTGCTCGACATGCAAAAACGCATCACCGAGTTTGTCAGCCACTGGCTGCAACCCATCGCCGATGACAACCGCCAATATGTCACGGTCGCCATTGGCTGCACGGGGGGTCAACACCGCTCGGTTTATCTGGTGGAACAACTGGCCAAACACTTTGGCAAGACCGGCACGGCGCTGATTCGGCACCGAGAATTAGACAGCCACTGAGAGTTGGCGATTGAGAGAGGGCCACTCTATGGCTGCTGGCTCAACAGTTGACGCATGGGCGTGGGCAAGCCCAGGGCCTCCCAGCGCGTGGTGCCGACCCATTGGCCTTTGGGGGACAGTGCATTGAGACCGGATTGAATCAGCACCACTTCGGCGGCGTTGAGCTGAATTTTGACGGGGTGCAGATACAAATCTCGGTGCGTCAAGACGTGTTTAAACGCCGGCCGTTCTTCCATTTTAAAAAGCGGGCTGAGCGGGCAGTTCGGGCTGATTTTTAAATTTGGCTCATTGACGTCTTGCGCTGGCGTCAATTTTTGCGACGCCTGCGGAGCCAACATTTCCAAGAGCGCCTCTCGGCTGGGTAGCACTGGAAAAGCGCTCATGCCCGCCCAAATGCCTTTTTGCGGACGCGTCTCCAACCACACTTCACCGCGCTCGTTTTCCAACCAAAGCAACCACCAGCTTTCCGCTTTGCGTGTCCCTTTTTTAGTGCGCACGGGCCATTGTTCGGGCTCGCCACTTTGAAAGCCATGACAGCGGGTTTGCAGCGGACAGGCCTCACACAGAGGACGGCGAATTTTGCAAACCGTGGCGCCCAAATCCATCAGCGCCTGCGTGTGGCGCGGCATGTCATGCGCCCGCTCAGGCGGGGGCAATAAGGCTGCTGCGTGTTGCCACAACAAGCGCTCGTTGGCGAGTTGTGCCAAGTCATTCGAAAAGCCCAAAAACCGGGTCAGCACGCGCTTCACGTTGCCATCCAAAATCGAAACACGCTCGTCAAAACAAAACGACGCAATGGCAGCGGCGGTGGAGCGGCCAATGCCCGGCAAGGTTTGCAAAACTTCCGCCGTCCTCGGAAACTGCCCGCCGTGCAAGTCCACGATGGCCTGGGCGCAGGCGTGCAAGTGCCGGGCGCGGCTGTAATAACCCAAACCACTCCAAAGCCCCAGCACCTCTTCTTGCGAGGCGGCGGCCAAGCTGTTCACATCGGGAAAACGCGCCAAAAATCTGGGGAAATAGTCGAGCACTGTGCTGACCTGGGTTTGCTGCAACATGATTTCAGACAACCAAACCCGGTAGGGGTCTCGGGTGTTTTGCCAAGGCAAACCATGCCGCCCCTGCACCACTTGCCATGCCACGATGCGGGCAGAAAAGGACGCCCTCTGCGTTTCCGACGGCGTCAAGGTTTTTGGCATGTGGGGCAAAAATAACTCGAGCGTTGACCTTGCACCAAGCCACGGATTGGCGTGGCGCAAACCCGGCAAGGTTGACCCGCGCGGTCGTAGACGTTGGCTAGCACCTGAAAGTGCCCTGCTTCGCCGCGCACATTGGAAAAATTTCGCAAGGTGCTGCCGCCTTGACCCAGCGCTTTGTTGAGCACCTCAATGATGGCCTTGTAAAGCTTCTCAGCCCTGGGTCGGCTGATTTTTTTGGCGCGGGTGGTTGGGCGAATGCCCGCCAAAAACAAGGTTTCAGACGCATAGATGTTGCCCACCCCGACCACCAAATCACCCGCCAACAACACTTGTTTGATGGGTGCGCTGCGGGTTTTTAAGCCCGCATGGAAGTCTTTCACGTTGAAGTCTGGCCCGAGCGGTTCCACCCCCAAGTGGCCCAAGAGTTTTTGAGCCACGGGGTCTTGCTCACTGGCGGCCCAAACTGCGGCGCCAAAGCGCCGGGGGTCGTGCAAGCGCAGCAAGCCTTTGTCGGTCCCGAGGTCAAAATGGTCGTGCGGGCCGGGGGGCTTGGCGTTGTTGGCAAAAAAAGCCAAGCTGCCTGACATGCCCAAGTGCACAAGCAAGAGGCCACCGTCCAAATCGAACAGCAGGTATTTGCCGCGGCGTCGCACACCCAGCACCGTTTGGCCTTGGAGCTTTTGGGGCTCAATGCCCAGTGGCCAACGCAGGGGCTTGCCCATTTGCAGGTGCTGAATGCGGGCGCCGGTGATGTCGTTCACCACGCTGCGACGCGTCACTTCCACTTCGGGTAATTCGGGCATGGATTATTATGAGGCGATGAAGTTCAACCGTCTTTTTTCAGCCGAGGGCCTAAGCCCTTGGGTCGTTTGTGTGGCCTTGGTCGGGCTGGCCCCGGCGGCGTGGTCTGAAGAGGCAAGCCCTTCCGATTCAAAACCGGTTGAAGAACCCACGCACTCGGCCTTGAACGCGCCTTTGTTTTACGAAATTCTACTCGGCGAAATGGAGGCCCAAAACGGCCAGGCGGGCAATGGCTTTTCACTTCTATTGGACGCGGCCCGTCGCAGCAACGACCCCCGGCTTTTTGCCAGAGCGTTGTCCATTGCCTTGGAGGCGCATTCAGGCGAATCGGCCCTGCAAGCGGCCACTCAATGGCAGGCCGCTGAGCCGAAATCTCGCGAAGCCAACTTCAAATTGCTGCAGGTTTTATTGGCCCTGAACCGGGTGCCTGAAACCAAGGCGCCTTTGGAACGTGAAATTGCGCTGGCGCCGGTGGCTTTCAAAATCGGTGTTTTGGCCAACATTCCGTCTTTGTATGCCAACGTCAGCAACAAAAAAGAAGCGGCCGAGTTGGTAGAGAAGGTGCTCAAACCCCTGACCACTGAGACCTCCTTGTCGATGTCGGCTTGGCTCAGTATCGCCCGCATGCAGGCCTTGGCCAACGAACCTGACAAGGCCCTCAAGTCCATTCAAGCGGCGGCCAAGTCAAACCCTGACAATGATTTACCGGTGTTGTTGGCCTTGGACCTGATGCAACCCAAAGCCCCTGAAATGGAGCAATGGGCCCAAGCCCAAACCCAGCTTCGGGGCAAAGCCTTTTTGCACTTGGCCTATGCCCGCGCATTGGCCGAAGCGCAGCGCTTGACCCCAGCCGAACTGCAAGCCCAAGCCGCGGTGAAAAAAGACCCCCAATTGGCCGATGCTTGGTTGTTGCTCGGCGTGCTTCAAACGCAAGAAAACGCCGCCCTTCAGGCCGAGCAATCGCTGACCACCTATTTGTCCTTGGTGAAAGAAAAGACCAAAGAAAAGACAGAAGACAAGGCCGAGACCGCCGACGCTTTAGAGCGGGGTAGGACGCAAGCCTATTTGGCGTTGGCCCAATTGGCCGAGAAACGCCAAGACTTCAAGACGGCCGAGAAATGGATGGCAGAAATTAAACGTCCACACGATTTATTGGCCGTGCAGTCTCGCCGTGCTTCATTGATGGCGGCCCAAGGTCAATTGGAAGCGGGCTTGGCCCTGCTGCAAGCGGTGCCCGACAACAGCCCCGACGACGCCCGTGGCAAGCTGATCGCCCAAGTTCAATTGTTGCGTGACCATCACCAAACCGCCCGCGCCATGGACCTCTTGGCCAAAGCCAGTACCCTCAACCCCGACGATGCTGACTTGCTGTATGAACAAGCCATGCTGGCCGAAAAGCTGGGGCTGTTCGACAAAATGGAATCCCTCCTTCGCGATGTGATGGCCAAGCAACCGAACAACCCCAGTGCCTTCAACGCCTTGGGTTATTCACTGGCCGACCGCGGCATTCGTTTGGCCGAGGCCCGCGACCTGATTCAAAAAGCCTTGACCAATGCACCCAACGACCCCTTCATCACCGACAGTTTGGGCTGGCTTGAATTCAAGGCGGGCCGTTTGGCGTTGGCGGCCCAATTGCTGAAACAGGCATTCAAAGACAAAGAAGACCCCGAGATTGCCGCCCACCTCGGCGAGGTGCTGTGGCAACAAGGCGAACAAGCGCAGGCCAAAACGGTTTGGCAGCGCGGTATGACGCTGAGCCCCAAGAATGAGGCTTTGCAAAACACCTTGAGCCGATTGGGCGTGAAGCTCTGATGTTGGCCGGCAAGCTGCCCATCACGGGACGGATTTTCTGGCCCCTGATTTTCTGGCCCCTGATTGTTTCGCTGCTTTTGGCCTTGGGCGGCTGCGCCACCGCGCTGAACCCCAAACCCACCGCCAACCTGGCCCCAAAGGGTGGAGCGGGGGGCGGCGAATGGACGGGGCGGTTATCACTGAAAGTCACCGCCACCGAGCTTGAAAAAAACACCTCCTTCAGCGCCAACTTTGAGTTGAGTGGCTCCGCCGATCAAGGCACTTGGTTGCTCCTGAGTCCCTTGGGCAGCACCGTGGCCAAGTTGGACTGGGGCCCCCAAGGCGCCGTTTTGCTGTCCAACGAACGGGGCACTGAACCGGGGCCGGGCTCTGGGCTAGGGCCGGGGCCTCGGCAATTTGAATCCATTGAGTCGCTGCTCCGCCACACCCCCGTCTCCGGACTGCCTTTTGCGGCGCTGTTTGATTGGCTGCAAGGCAAACCAACCGCCGTTGAGGGATGGCGGGTCGACCTGTCGCAGTTCAGCAGCGGCAAGTTGCGCGCCCAGCGTTTGAGCACTGACCCTGCCATCGATTTGCGATTGGTGTTGGACCGATAAACAAGGCCTCAGCATCGATAATTCCGACCATGAAGGCCCTGTACGACGTTCCTGCCCCCGCCAAGCTGAATCTGTTTTTGCACATCACCGGCCGCCGCGACGATGGCTATCACCGGTTGCAATCGGTTTTTATGCTGCTCGATTGGTCGGATGTTTTGCATTTTGAAGGGCGCAGGGACGGACAAATCAGCCGCACCGATTTGAACGTGCCCCTCCCCGAGGACGACCTGATCGTCCGAGCCGCCCGGTTGTTGCAGCGCTTCGCCAACGTCCAACAAGGCGCGCACATTTCAGTACAAAAGAACCTGCCGGCTCAAGCGGGTTTGGGGGGCGGTTCCTCCGATGCGGCCAGCACCTTGTTGGCCTTGAACCGTTTGTGGGGACTCCACTTGAGTGTCCCCGTATTGGCCCAACTGGCGGTGCAACTGGGGGCCGATGTGCCTTTTTTCATCCACGGCCGCAACGCCTGGGTCGAAGGCATTGGCGACGAAATTTCACCCCTTTTAGGGGAAGCCGCCCTGCCCCCGCAAACGTTCTGGGTCATCAAGCCTGAGGCTGGCTTGGCCACTGACAAAATTTTTTCTGACCCGGACTTGGAACGACAAAAACCCGCTGCTATAATCTCGGGCTTTGCTGCAGATCATTATGGCTTTGGCTCTAACGTGTTGCAGCCAGTAGCTGAGCGGCTTTGTCCTGAAATCAGCCAAGCACTGCGGTGGTTGGCTAATCAAGGTTTACAAGGCAGAATGACCGGCTCTGGCAGTGCTGTTTTTGCGCCCGGGTCTCGGTCTCTTGATGTTTCAAGTGCCCCCAAGGGCTGGACAATCAAGCAATGCAGTAATTTGGCTGTTCACCCGCTGGTCGGTTGGGCACCCAAAGAGGGTTTCGTGTAGGGGAGTCGCCAAGCTGGTTAAGGCACCGGATTTTGATTCCGGCATGCGAAGGTTCGAATCCTTCTTCCCCTGCCAATTTATTCGCTAAGCACCAACAGTTATTGCCCATGCAAGCCTCTCACTCCGATTTCATGGTTTTCACGGGCAACGCCAACCCCCGTTTGGCTGAAGAAGTGGCCCAGCATTTGGGTACGACCTTGGGCAAGGCAGACATTGGCCGCTTCTCCGACGGCGAAGTCACTGTAGAACTCAAACAAAACGTGCGTGCCCGCGACATCTTTGTCGTGCAGTCCACTTGTGCGCCCACCAACGAAAACCTGATGGAATTGCTCATCATGGTGGACGCCCTGAAGCGCGCCTCCGCTGAGCGCATTTGCGCGGTGATTCCCTATTTCGGTTACGCCCGCCAAGACCGCCGCCCTCGCTCAAGCCGTGTGCCCATCTCGGCCAAAGTGGTGGCCAACTTGCTGCAAACCGTGGGCGTTTCCAGCGTTTTAACGATGGATTTGCACGCCGACCAAATTCAAGGTTTCTTTGACATTCCGGTCGACAACATTTACGCCTCGCCCATTTTGTTGGGCGACTTGCGTCAAAAAAATTACGAGAACCTGATCGTCGTGTCGCCTGACGTGGGCGGTGTGGTGCGCGCGCGCGCCTTGGCCAAGCAGCTCGGTTGCGACTTGGCCATCATCGACAAGCGCCGCCCCAAAGCCAACGTGAGCGAAGTCATGCACGTGATCGGCGACATCGAAGGCCGCAACTGCGTCATCATGGACGACATGATCGACACCGCCGGCACCTTGGTCAAAGCAGCCGAAGTGCTCAAGCAGCGCGGCGCCAAACAAGTTTATGCCTATTGCACGCACCCGATTTTGTCGGGGCCTGCCATTGAGCGCATCGCACGCGGCTCGGTGCTCGACGAGGTGGTGGTGACGAACACCATTCCTTTGTCGGACGCCGCCAAAGCGTGCGGAAGAGTTCGCCAACTTTCCGTGGCTCCCTTGATCGCCGAAACGATCCAGCGGATTTCACGCGGTGAGTCGGTGATGAGCCTGTTCTCAGATCAAGACAATTTGTTCTGAATCTAGAGAGCATTTTTTAAATCAGGGCGGTACTGGTCGCGGTCTGCCCCAAGTGGAGTTAATCATGAAATTTGTCGCTTTTGAGCGCGCTAAGCAAGGTACGGGTGCGAGCCGCCGTCTGCGCATTACGGGCCGCACGCCCGGTATCGTTTACGGTGGTGCTGGCCTCGAACCCCAGCTGATCGAACTCGATCACAACGCCCTGTGGCACGCCTTGAAGAAGGAAGCCTTCCACGCCACCGTGCTGGACATGGAACTGAACGGCCAAGAAACCAAAGTGTTGTTGCGCGACGTGCAATACCACCCCTTCAAACAATTGGTGCTGCACATTGACTTCCAACGCGTCGATGCCACCACCAAAATGAACCTGAAGGTGCCCTTGCACTTCAGCGGCGAAGACGAGTCTTCTGCCGTGAAAGTGGACAAGTGCATGATCAACCACATCGTGTCCGAACTCGAAGTGCGTTGCTTGCCTGCGGATTTGCCCGAATTCATCGCGGTCGATTTGAGCCAGCTGAAAAAAGGCGTTTCTTTGCACCTGAACGACATCACCTTGCCCAAGGGCGTGGTCGCCATCACCCATGGCAAGACCAACCCCGTTTTGGTGTCGGTGGTGAACCCAGTGGAAGAAGAAGCCGCACCCGCTGCTGCGCCCGCTGCACCTGCCAAAAAAGGCAAAAAATAAGTTCAGTTTGACCTGCGGGTCAACGGTCTTAAAGGCCCACTTCGGTGGGCTTTTTTACGCCTGGCGCTTGCCTTCTCCTGGATAATTCAGCCATGATCAAACTCTTTGTGGGCCTGGGCAATCCAGGCTTTGAATACCAAGGCACGCGACACAACGCCGGGTTTTGGTGGATCGACGCACTGGCCGAACAACTCAAGGTCAGCTTACAGCCCGACGCCAAACTTCAGGCCTTGATGGCCCGCACGCAAATAAAAGGCGAAACCCTTTGGTTGCTGGCGCCTCAAACCTTCATGAACTTGTCGGGCAAATCCGTCGCCGGACTCGCCAAGTTTTTCAAAATCGCGCCTGAAAATATTTTGGTGGTGCACGACGAGTTGGATGTGGCGCCCGGCGAGGCCAAGCTCAAAAAAGGCGGTAGCCATGCGGGCCACAACGGGCTGCGCGACATCCATGCCCAGCTCGGCAGCGACCAATACTGGCGACTGCGCCTGGGCATTGGTCACCCCGGCGACAAGGCTGAGGTCGTGAATTGGGTGTTGAAGAAACCGACGCCCGATCAGCGCGAGGCCATCCACGCTTGCATTGACCGCACCTTGAAGGCGGTTCCAGACTTATTGGCCGGCGAAATGGACAAGGCCACGCGGTTGATTCATACCCATAAAAAACCCCACAAAACAGCGGCAAACCCTGAGCCTCAAAAGCCGCCATCGCCCTAGAATGGACCGCAATAAAAACGAGGAGACATCGACCGTGGCCACAGAAAAAATCTGGTTTCAGCATTACCCCCAGGGCGTTCCCCATGAGGTGAACCCCGAGCAATACGCTTCATTGCCGGCGTTTTTTGACGAATGTTTTGCCCGCCATGCGAGCCTGCCTTTCAGTGTGTGCATGGAGCAATGGATGGGCTTTGGCGAGGTCGATGCACGCTCCAAAGCCTTGGCCGCGTGGCTTCAATCGCTGGGCTTGGCGCCGGGCGCTCGCGTCGCCATCATGCTGCCGAATGTGCCGCAATTCACCATCAGCATGACCGGCGTTTTGCGCGCCGGTTTTACCTGTGTGAACGTGAACCCGCTTTACACCCCGCGTGAGCTGGAGCACCAACTGAACGACTCCGGCGCCACCGCGATTGTGATTTTGGAAAACTTCTGCGCCACTTTGGCGCAAGTGGTGCACAAGACGGCCATTCAGCACATTGTCATGACCAAGATGGGCGACGAATTGGGCGCTCTGTACGGTGCTTGGATCAACTTTGCGGTCAAGAACCTGGCCAAAATGGTGCCTGCGTATTCTTGGCAAAATGAAGCGCCGCCGCACAAGCCTTTGTCCATTCACCGCTGGCAAGACGCACAAAGCAAAGGCCGCACGCTCAAACTCAAACCGCACGGCACCACCCTCGATTCAATTGCATTCTTGCAATACACCGGGGGCACCACCGGCCTGTCCAAGGGGGCGATGCTGACGCAACGCAACATCGTGGCCGCCACCTTGCAAGCCGAAGCTTGGTTCAGCCCGGCCTTGGTTCGCATCGGCGACCCCACCAAAATCAACAGCGTGGCAGCGCTGCCGCTGTACCACATCTTCGCGCTGACCTTGTGTTTGCTGGCCATTCGCCAAGGGTCGCACTTGACGTTGATTCCGAATCCGCGGGACATCGGCAAGTTCATCAAAACCCTGAAAAAACGGCCATTTCATTTACTGCCCGCCGTGAACACCTTGTTCAACGCTTTGATGGCACACCCCGATTTCAAAACCATTGATTTCAGAAGCCTCTGCGTTTCACAGGCGGGCGGCATGGCGGCCTCAGAGGGCACGGCCAAAGAGTGGCAAGCGCTGACCGGCTCCACCATGATTGAAGGCTGGGGCATGAGCGAAACCTGCGCCGTTGGCACCAACAACCCCGTCAACAGCACGGCCTTCTCGGGCAACATCGGCGTGCCCTTGCCGAGCATCGACATCGCCATCAAAGACGAAGCGGGCGAAGACGTGCCGGTGGGTCAAACGGGCGAGGTTTGCATCCGCGGCCTGAATGTGATGGTCGGCTATTACCAGCAACCCGAAGAAACCCAAAAGAGCTTCACCGCCGATGGCTACATGCGCACCGGCGACATTGGCGTCATGAATGAGCAAGGCATCACGCGTTTGGTCGACCGCAAAAAAGACATGATTCTGGTGAGTGGCTTCAACGTCTTCCCGAACGAATTGGAGCAGGTGGTGTCACTCTGCCCCGGCGTTTTGGAATGCGCAGCAGTGGGTGTGCCCGACGCCTCACAAGGTGAATCGATCAAGTTGTTTGTGGTGCGCAAGGACCCCCAACTGACCCTGGAGCAAGTGCAGCAATATTGCCGCCAAAATTTGACCGGCTACAAGCAGCCCAAGCACATTGAGTTTCGGGATCAGTTGCCCAAAACCAATGTGGGCAAAATTTTGCGACGTGAGTTGCGCGATGCGCCTGCCGCCTGATCTTCAGGTATTCGAGCGGGGTTGGTTGTCGGCCAACGGGGTTTTATTCACCGACGCCCCCCGCAATCAAGGCGGTGCGGGCCCCGCGCTGGTCGATACAGGCTACGCCAGCCACAGCGCACAAACTGTGGCGCTGGTCGAGCAGGCACTGGGCCCCAGCAAGGCCCTTGAACGCGTCTTCAACACCCATTTGCACAGCGACCATTGCGGCGGCAATGCGGCCTTGCAAGCCCGCTATCCAGAACTCATCACCGCCATTCCACCGGGCGAAGCCGAGGCCGCTCAGAACTGGGACGTGGCTCAACTGAGCTACCAACGCACTGGGCAAGCCTGCCCGCGTTTTTCGTTCCAAGAGTTGCTCACAGCGAACAGCACGGTCACGCTGGGCGGTCGGCCCTGGGAAGTCCATGCCGCACCAGGTCACGACAACGCCGCGGTGCTGTTGTTTCAACCCGACCAGGGTTGCTTGATTGCGGGCGACGCTTTGTGGGAAAACGGCTTTGGCGTGGTGTTCCCTGAATTGGACGGCGACAACGCGTTTGACGAAGTCGAAAGCACCCTGAATTTAATCGAGCAATTGGCGCCCCGCAGCGTGATACCTGGCCACGGTGCCGTGTTCTACGACCTGCCTTCCGCCCTGAAAAGAGCGCGTCAACGCTTGGCTAAGTTTTGGGAGAACCCGAGCCAGCACCGCCACTATGCGGCCAAGGTGTTGGTCAAATTCAAACTGCTCGAATGGCAGCAAATTTCAGAGCCAGCCCTGCTGCAGTGGGCCGCTCAAACGCCCTATTTCCAAAACCTGCACCAGCACCTCCAGCCCGGACAAAGTCAGACAGACTGGCTCTTGAGCTTGGTCGACGATTTGATCCGCAGTGGCGCGGCCAAGCGTGAAGTCGTGGAGGCTGAGCCTTGGTTAATCGACGCTTAGTGAAGGCAGAAGGCGCGCCTTGAACATTTGAACAAGCACACCGTTCAAGGCAAGTCTTTGACGGGGTCGGGCAGGCTCTCATCGCGCGGGCCAATGGTGCTCAGGCGAGCCTTCAAGGACTGCGGTTGGCCACTCAGAATCGCCGCATAAAGGGTGGTGTTGGCCAGCACTTTTTTGACGTAGTCTCGGGTTTCATTGAAGGGCACATTTTCTGCCCAAATCGCGCCCTCCAAGGTGGCGCCGTGGCGCCAAGATTTGGCACGGCTGGGACCCGCGTTGTAGGCCGCTGCAGCCAAGGGCATGAGGCCTTGAAAGTCGTCCAAAGCATATTTCAAATAAGCGGTGCCAATGGCGATGTTGGTTTCGCGGTCGCTCAATTGCGATGGGTTGAAATTCTGCAAGCCCATTTTCTTGGCCGTCCACTTGGCAGTGGCTGGCATCACCTGCATCCAACCCGAGGCGCCGACGGTCGATCGTGCGTCCGACACAAAACGGCTTTCTTGGCGAATCAAACCATACACATAAGCTGGGTCCAAGCCCACTTCTTGGGCACGTTTCAAAACCACCTCGCGCAGTGGTAGGGGGTAGCGTTGCTCGGAGTCGAAGCTGGTTTTGGTGCGGTCGCTGGTGTTGATGCAGCGGTCTAAAACCAGTTTGGCGCAGGCCCAATCGGCGGCGGCCAACAGCTCGCGGTCGCTCATGCCGCCGGGGCTGTGCAAGTTGGTGGCGTAGTTCCACTCCCGCACGCCTTCGGCGCGCAAACCCAAGTCAATGGCCGCCAGGGCCCGAATCAAGCCGGGGTTGTTTCGGGCGGCTTCTTTTTCGGCGGCCGTCAAAGGTTCTGGCTTGGCTGGCAAGGCTATTTTTTGGCCAAGTTCTTCAGCGGCCAATTGCTCATAAAAACCCCGTGGGCTGGCCAAGCCGCGTAAAGCAGTGCGGGCGCCTTCGCGCTCCAACTCGGTTTTGGCCAAAGCCAATTGCGCCCGTGCACGCCAATAGACCCAAGCAGGCTCGGTTTGGGCGAAGGGGCTCAGGGCGTTGATGGCTTCCAAAACAGTGGGCCAGTCGCTGGCGCGCAACGCGGCACGAACGCGCCAGGTCAACATGTCTTCAGGGAAGGGGCCGCTGGCGGCGTCCTTTTCGGACTTGTCTGAAAAAGCAAAACTGGTGGCGCGACCGTAATAAGTCAAGGCGGTGCCGCTGTGCAGACGCTGCGCTTCGACTCTGCCAAACTCGCCCCACAGCCAATTCAGCTGCTCTTGGTCCAACTTGCTGGCCCAAGACTTTTCCAACCAATCGGCTGCGGCGTCGACATCGGTTTGACTCAATCGAATCAAGGCCAGCACCGCCAGCTCCGGGCTCATGCTTTGAGGCGGGGTGGGGGTGGGGGATTTCCCTTTGCCATTCCCTTTGCCATCTCCTTTGCCATTCGAATGCGTTTTGGAGGCCACCTTGGCATTGCCCTGAGGCAGCCCTTTATGGGCGACCTTCTCGCCGGTATTCGCCGCACTCAACCAACGCTCGGGTTGTTCAAACACCCCATTGAGCGCGTTGATTTCTGACGCCTGGGCCACCATGTCGAGGGCCAATTTGGCGGTTTTGACTTTGCCAGTCTCAGCCGCCAAACGGGCTTTTCGCCACACGTCGACGGGCTTGACCAGATTGGCATTCAGCCAACTTTGCACGACAAATGAACAGCTTTCATCGGCTTCACGGAAGTTGTACCAAGTCCTCAAGACGTCTTGCACGGCTTCTTTGTTGAGGGCGGCTGCCGCCTCGTTGGTGCCGCGTCGGTTCAGCCAGCCCACATAGCGGTCGTAACAGCGAACTTCTTTGTCGTCGCCCATGCGGTACTTGGGCAAGTGCTGGGCCACCCCCAGCCAGTCACGGCGGTGCCCCAGCACCAAGAGCCAATCGTTGCGCAGCCGGTCCTCTTGGTAGCTGCCGGCGTAGCGCGCTAAAAAAGCCTCCACTTCCACCGTGCTGGCTTCGTCAAGGCGGGCGCGTAGTTCCCAATACGCGGCCCAAGGCTCCAGCACATGACCCCGCGCCTGTGGCAACAATTCGGTCAATCGGCGGCGTTCGCCCTTTTGAAAGGCGCGGCCCATGTCGGTCAAAACAGCGTCGCTGTGAACGGGGTCGTTGTTGACTTGGGCTGGAACAGAAACGGGGCTGAAAGACAAGAACAGCGGGAGCGCCATCCATGTCACAATCTTTTGAAAACTTAGCATGATGGGATTATGGACAAAATAGCCCTGAGAAAATCGCTGATCGAGGCCCGCTTGAACCTGCCCGATCGTTTGCAACGCGCCGAGGCCCTGCAAAGTGTGATGCGCATCTGGCTGGTGGGCCGCAGCGACGCTGTCATTGGGGCCTATTGGCCCATCAAAGGCGAGTTCGACCCCCTGCCCGCCCTGCACCGCTGGAAGGAAGACGGCGAGTTGCAAAACGAATCCGTGCGCCGACGCATTGGCCTGCCGGTGATGGACAAAGAAAAGAAAACCCTGACCTTTCACGTTTGGTACCCCGGTTGCCCGATGGAAGAAGACGCCTTTGGCATTCCCAAACCCAAGGACACCGAAGTGGTGGTGCCGACCTTGCTTTTTGTGCCTTGCGTGGGCTACGGCCCCGGCGGTTATCGGCTGGGCTATGGCGGCGGTTTTTATGACCGCACCTTGGCGGCCTTAGCGCCCAAACCCGTGACAGTGGGCTTGGGTTTTGGCCAAGGCTTTATTGACGACTTTGAGCCCGAACCCCATGACCAACCGCTGGACGCTATTTTGAACGACCACGGCGTGGTTTGGCCTTTTTAAGTTTTTGAGCGGTCCGCTGCCAGCCATGCAAATTTACCTCGTCGGCGGTGCGGTCCGGGATGGGCTCATGAAAGAAATGGGCCTTCCCGTTCAAGAAGCGCATGACCGCGACTGGGTGGTGGTGGGCAGCACACCAGAGGCCATGGTGGCCCAAGGGTTCACGCCGGTAGGCAAAGACTTTCCTGTTTTTTTACACCCCAAAACCCACGAAGAATATGCCCTCGCCAGAACCGAGCGCAAGAACGGCCGGGG
>CAILKX010000127.1 GCA_903834975.1 uncultured Curvibacter sp. | reverse complement strand
TCGGTGTGGCCCTTTTGACGACCAAAGCCCTTGACTTCGGTCACCGTGATGCCTTGAACCCCCATCGCAGAGAGGGCTTCACGCACCTCGTCCAGCTTGAACGGTTTGATGATGGCAGTGACAAGTTTCATGTGTACTCCTTTACGAGCCCGGTGAGTGAGTTGAACAATTTAAAACAACGGTGATTGCAGAATTCGTGCCAAATGTCGACGCGGATTCAAAAGCCAATCAGCCCCAAAAAGACTTTAGCGCGCCCTGCTGAGGCACCAAATTGGTGCTTTTAAGGGGGTTGGGTGTAACCCTGAACTGAAGATGCACCAAAAAAATGCAAGCCACCTTGTCCGATTACGCCCAAGTCAACAGCCGGACCTTGCTGGGGTTGCTGGCGCCGCGCATCCTGATCGAGGTGCACCTGGCAAACGGTCTGCCTGGATTTAACTTGGTGGGGTTGGCCGACACCGAAGTCAAAGAAGCCCGCGAGCGGGTTCGCTCAGCGATTGTGAATTCGGGTTTTGTATTTCCGAACAACAAAAAAATCATCGTCAACCTGGCCCCCGCTGACTTGCCCAAAGAATCCGGGCGCTTTGATCTACCGATCGCATTGGGCATCCTGGCCGCCAGTGGCCAAGTCGATGCGGCCGCTTTGAGTCCGTTTGAGTTTGCGGGCGAGCTCTCTCTTTCGGGTGCCTTAAGACCCGTGCGCGGCGCCTTGGCGATGGTGGTTGCCACTCGGGGGCAGGGAGCAAGGGAGAGAGAGGGGCCAGCCGATGAAAGGGTTCATGCATTGAACACCGGCGCCAGCGGTTCTGAGGTGCAGTGGGTGCTACCGCCGGGCAGCGCAGAAGAAGCGGCGTTGGTGCCCGACACCCCCGTTTGGCGGGCCGAACATTTGCGCGATGTGGCGTTGCGATTTGCCCCTGCACCGCCGCTCGCGTCTTCTCCTTCGCCTTCTCCTTCTCTTTCTCCCTCTGTGACCGGTTGGGCGCGCTTGAACCCCAGTTTGAAGTCGGTCATGACTGCAGCGCCAAGTCGGCCCCCTCAGCAGGCAGGCGATTTGGCCGACATCAAAGGCCAAGCCGGGGCCAAGCGGGCGCTCGAAATTGCCGCCGCGGGTGGGCACAGCGTGTTGATGGTGGGGCCGCCGGGTTCTGGGAAGTCCATGCTGGCGAGCCGCTTTTCCGACTTACTCCCGCCAATGACCCTGGACGAGGCCCTGAGCAGCGCCGCTGTGCTCAGCCTAGCGGCTCAATTCAAGCCGGAACGCTGGGGGGTCAGGCCCACGCGCAGCCCGCACCACAGCGCCAGTGCGGTGGCCTTGGTCGGCGGGGGCTCACCGCCGAAACCTGGCGAAATTTCACTCGCACACCACGGCGTCTTGTTTTTAGATGAACTGCCTGAGTTCCCCAGAGCCGCCTTAGAGGCCTTGCGCGAACCCTTGGAGACAGGCGTTATTCGCTTGGCCCGCGCCGCGCACCGTGCCGAATACCCCGCCCAATTTCAATTGATTGCAGCGATGAACCCCTGTCCCTGCGGCATGCTGGGGGCGCATCGCACCGTTCCTTCAGCCTCGACAACGCCACACTGCCGCTGTACCCCTGAACAAGTGGCCCGCTACCAAAGCCGATTGAGCGGCCCCTTGCTGGACCGAATCGATCTGCACCTCCATGTGAACACCGTCCCGCTCACGGCCCTTTGGGCTGAAAACAGCGGCACTACCCCCTCTCCATCTGAATCCCAAGAAGTCCAAAAAAGAGTGATTCAAGCCCGAGCCAAAGCCATGCAGCGACAACGCCTTCCCAATGCCGCTTTGCAAGGCCCCCATTTGGAAGCGCACACGGCCTTGGCCGATAAAGCCCAAAGCTTGCTCCTGTCGGCGGCGCAAAAGCTGGGGTGGTCTGCGCGCGGCGTCCACCGCGCCTTGCGCGTGTCCCGCACGATTGCCGATTTGGCAAACGCCGATCGCATCGAAATGGACCATTTGGCCGAAGCCATCCAATACCGGTCCTTTAGCCGAGCATGAGCAAAAATTCGGGGGATGAAGCGCCATTTGGGCGGCCAAGTTGTTTATTTGACTGAGCTCACTCACAATGCGCATACCCAGCGCCAACGAGATGCGGGACAATAAGGGGTTTACGTCTCTTTTTTAATTCCAAGTTTCGATTAAATTTCATGAGTGCTTTCAACGAAGAACGCGTGCTGTCCGTGCACCACTGGACCGACCGACTTTTCTCATTCACCACCACGCGCGACCCATCGCTGCGCTTCTCCAACGGCCACTTCACCATGATTGGCCTGCGCGTCAATGACAAGCCGCTGTTGCGCGCCTACAGCATCGCCTCGGCCAATTACGAAGAGCATTTGGAGTTTTTGAGCATCAAGGTCCCCGACGGCCCGCTCACTTCACGCCTGCAACACATCCAGGTGGGTGACAGCATCATTGTGGGTAAGAAGCCCACCGGCACGCTGTTGATCGACTACCTGCTGCCTGCCAAACGCCTGTATATGTTGTCAACTGGCACCGGCGTGGCGCCCTTTTTGAGCATCATCCGCGACCCCGAAACTTATGAAAAATTCGAGGAAGTGGTGCTGGTTCACGGCGTGCGCCAGGTCAATGAATTGGCCTACCACGACTACATCACGCAAGAATTACCAAAACACGAGTTCTTGGGCGAAATGGTCAGCCAACAACTCAAGTACTACCCCACTGTGACGCGCGAAGCCTACAAACACCAAGGCCGCGTCACCACCGTGATTGAAAACGGCCAAATGGCCACCGACCTCGGTCTGCCCGCCTTGAACCCGGTTGAAGACCGGGTCATGATTTGCGGCAGCCCCGAAATGCTGCGCGACCTGAAGCAAATGATGGAGGTGCGCGGCTTCAAAGAAGGCAACACGACCAAGCCCGGCGACTTCGTGATCGAGCGCGCTTTCGCAGAGCAATAAGCTCAGAGCACCGGCGCCAACCAGCGCCGGAGTTCGTCGACGGGCATGCCGCGTCGCGCGGCCAAATCATGCAGTTGGTCTTCGCCAATCTTGCCCACATTGAAATAAGTGCTGTCAGGATGGGCCAAATAAAAGCCACTCACGCTGGCGGCTGGCGTCATGGCCAGGCTGTCGGTCAGCCCCATGCCAATGTCTTGGCACTGCAACAAATCAAACAACTCACGCTTGACCAAATGATCGGGGCAAGCAGGGTAGCCCGGTGCGGGGCGAATGCCTTGGTAGCGCTCTGCAATCAGGTCTTCTGTCGAAAAGGGCTGCGCCATTTCAGCTTTCGCGTAGCCCCACAAATCGGTGCGCACACGCCAGTGCAAATACTCGGCAAAGGCTTCGGCCAAACGATCCGCCAAGGCCTTGAACAAGATGGCCGAGTAGTCGTCGTGGGCCGCCGTGAATTGCGCCTCTTTTTTCTCCGACCCCAAACCAGCGGTGACCGCAAAAACGCCCACATAGTCGGCCACATCACTGGCCAAGCCGTGGTGAGGCGCCACAAAGTCCGCCAAGCAGCGGCTGGGGCGCGTGACGCCGTCGATGGTTTGTTTTTCGGTTTGTTGGCGCAGACCATGCCAGGTCAAAGCGATTTGGGTCCGGGCTTCGTCGGCGTACAAAATCAGATCGTCTCCGACCGAGTTCGCCGGATAAATCCCCACCACCGCATTGGCTTGCAACCAGCGGCCTTCGATGATTTTTTGCAGCATTTTTTGGCCATCGGCCAAAACCTTTTGCGCTTCAATCCCCACCACCTCGTCTTGCAGAATGGCAGGGTAGGGGCCGGCCAAATCCCAGGTTTGGAAAAAAGGCCCCCAATCGATGAACCGGGCCAATTCGCTCAAGTCAAAGTTTTTGATCTCGCGCCGACCGATGAATTTGGGCTTTGTGGGTTGGTAAGTCGACCAATCCAGAGGAGTCGCATTGGCGCGGGCTTTTGCCAAAGGCCACATCGGGGTTTGTTGGCGGTTGGCATGCTGCACGCGCACTTTTTCATAGTCCGCATTCAACTCGTCGATGTATTTTTGCGCTTGTTCAGACAACAGGTTTTGCGCCACCGACACGCTGCGTGACGCATCGGGCACATAGACCACCGGACCGTCGTAATGCGGGGCTATTTTGACGGCCGTGTGCACCCGGCTGGTGGTGGCGCCACCAATCATCAGTGGGATTTTTTGGTCGCGGAAATACGGGTCTTTTTGCATTTCCGCCGCCACGTATTGCATCTCTTCCAAGCTGGGGGTGATGAGGCCGGACAGGCCCACGATGTCCGCGCCTTCGGCTTTGGCCAGCGCCAATATTTCATGGCAAGGCACCATCACGCCCATGTTCACGACTTCAAAGTTATTGCACTGGAGCACCACGGTCACAATGTTTTTGCCAATGTCGTGCACATCGCCTTTGACGGTGGCGATGATGATCTTGCCCTTGGCCTTGACGTCTTGCCCGGCCAAGGACTGCTGGCGTTTTTCTTCTTCAATGTAGGGCACCAATTTGGCCACCGCCTGCTTCATCACGCGGGCACTTTTGACCACCTGGGGCAAGAACATCTTGCCCTGACCGAACAGGTCGCCGACCACATTCATGCCGTCCATGAGCGGGCCTTCGATGACGTGCAAGGGGCGGCCGCCCTTGGCCAAAATCGCTTGATAGGCCTCTTCGGTGTCGACTTCGATGAACTCGGTGATGCCGTTCACCAAGGCGTGGCTCAAGCGTTGTTCCACAGTGCCGCTGCGCCACTCGTTCTTCTTGCTGTCGTCTTTGGCCGCGCCTTTGGCGGACTCGGCCACTTCAATCAGGCGCTCGCTGGCGCTCAGTTCAGGCTCGCCTGGCAGGTAGTTCGGCCGTCGGTTCAGCACCACATCTTCAACGCGCTCGCGCAAGACTGGCTCCAAGCGGTCGTAAACGCCGACCATGCCCGCGTTGACGATGCCCATGTCCATGCCGGCTTGAATCGCGTGGTACAAAAAGACGGTGTGAATGGCTTCGCGCACGGGGTCATTTCCCCGGAAGCTGAAACTCACATTCGAGACGCCGCCTGAGACCTTGGCCCCGGGCAGGTTTTGCTTGATCCAGCGCGTCGCATTGATGAAGTCGACCGCATAGTTGTCGTGCTCTTCAATGCCCGTTGCAATGGCAAAAATATTCGGGTCAAAAATAATGTCTTCGCGAGGAAAACCCACTTCGTTGACCAAGAGGTTGTAGGCGCGCTGACAGATTTCAATTTTGCGGGCGTACGTATCGGCTTGGCCTTTTTCGTCAAACGCCATGACCACCGCGGCCGCACCGTAGCGTCGCAATAAATTGGCTTGGCGCTTGAACTCGGCCTCGCCCTCTTTCATGCTGATCGAGTTCACGATGCCCTTGCCCTGCACACAGCGCAAACCGGCTTCGATCACGCTCCATTTGCTGGAGTCAATCATGATGGGCACGCGGGCAATGTCGGGCTCACCGGCCACCAAATTCAAGAAACGCACCATGGCTGCTTGGCTGTCGAGCATGGCCTCGTCCATGTTGATGTCAATCACCTGGGCGCCGTTTTCAACCTGCTGACGCGCCACGGCCAGGGCTTCCTCAAACTGACCATTCAAGATCATTCGGGCAAACGCTTTGGAGCCCGTGACATTGGTGCGCTCGCCGATGTTGACGAACAAACTGCCCTCGCCGATGCGCACGGGCTCCAGACCCGAGAGCAACATCGGCGCGACAGATTGGAAGGAATTAGCGGGGGACGTATCAGACATGCAACTCACCTGGTGGAACGGCTGGGTTCAGGTGAGCGTCGTTGAATTCAGTGACCACCTCAAGCCTGACAAGCCTCGGCGGACTTGCTGCAACGCTCCTTGAGATGGCCGTTATTTTAGGCGGCTTCGCGGTAAGCGCCAAAGCGCCCTGCCGGGTTGAGCGCCCTGGAGGGCTCGGGCAAGGCGCGTGTCGGCACCTTCTTCACGGCTTGGGCAATGGCGCCAATGTGGTCGGGCGTGGTGCCGCAGCAGCCGCCCACCAGGTTGACCAAACCTTCAGCCGCGAACTCGTGCACCAAACGGCTGGTGTCTGCGGGGGTTTCGTCAAAACCGGTGTCGCTCATGGGGTTGGGCAGACCCGCGTTGGGATAGCAGCTGATGAAGGTGTCTGGCGCGGCGCGGTTCAGCTCTTGAATATAGGGGCGCATCAGGGCAGCACCCAAGGCGCAGTTCAGGCCAATGGCCAAGGGCTGGGCGTGGCGAACGCTGTGCCAGAAAGCGGTGACGGTTTGGCCCGACAAAATGCGGCCCGACGCGTCGGTCACGGTGCCGCTGATGATCAAAGGCAGACGCTCGCCGCTGGCCTCAAAAAATTCATCGATCGCAAACAAAGCCGCCTTGGCGTTCAAGGTGTCAAAAATGGTTTCGACCAAGAGCACATCGGCGCCCCCCTCGACCAAGGCCTCGACCTGCTCGTAGTAGGCGGTGCGCAATTGCTCAAAGTCGACATTGCGGGCCGCAGGGTCGTTCACATCGGGGCTGATGCTGGCGGTTTTGGGGGTGGGACCCAATGCGCCAGCCACGTAGCGAGGGTGCTCGGGGGTGCTGTATTTGTCGCAGGCGGCGCGGGCCAAACGGGCCGACGCCAAGTTCATTTCACGCGCCAAGTGCGCCATGTCGTAATCGGCTTGGGCGATGGTGGTGGCGCCAAAGGTGTTGGTTTCGATCAAATCGGCACCCGCTGCCAAGTAACCTTCATGGATGTCTTGTATGACATCGGGCCGCGTCAGACTCAACAACTCGTTGTTGCCCTTGACGTCTTTGGGGAAATCAGCAAAGCGCTCGCCGCGGTATTGCGCCTCGTTCAGCTTGAATCGCTGGATCATGGTGCCCATGGCACCGTCCAAAATCACGATGCGGCGGGCCAAGGTGGCCGGCAAGTCGGCGGCGCGGGTGTAGGCTATCGGGTTCATCGCCCTATTTTAAGACCTGCCTTGCTCAGCCACGCCGACCCCACTGCCGAAACTTCTGCCCGAGCGGTCTTACAAAGTGTATTTGGATACGGTCAATTCAGAGGACCGCAAGAGGCCATCATCCACCGCGTGGTGGCCGGTCACGATGCCTTGGTATTGATGCCCACCGGCGGCGGCAAATCGCTTTGCTACCAAGTCCCCGCCATTGTTCGGCAACGGGCCGGCCTGGGCACCACGATCGTGGTTTCCCCCTTGATTGCCTTGATGCATGACCAAGTGGGCGCCTTGGAAGAGCTGGGTGTTGCCGCCGCCTTCCTGAACTCAAGCTTGTCCTGGGAGGACGCCCAAGCCGTTGAAAAGCGCCTGCTGGCCGGCGAACTCACCCTGCTTTATGCCGCACCCGAGCGCTTGACCACCCCGCGATTCTTGTCGCAAATGGCGTCGCTGGCCGAACGCGGCCTGCTGAGCCTGTTTGCCATTGACGAAGCCCACTGCGTGAGTCAATGGGGCCATGACTTTCGGCCAGAATACCGCGGACTGACGGTTTTGCACGAACGTTTCCCCAACGTGCCACGCATCGCACTGACCGCCACGGCCGACAACATCACCCGCGCTGACATCGTCGAGCGCTTGCAACTCGAGAGCGCTGAGCCGTTCATCAGCAGCTTTGACCGCCCCAACATCCGCTACACCATCGTCGAGAAAAACGAGGCCACACAGCAACTGCTGCGTTTTTTGGAACGCGAGCACCGCCACCAAGCAGAGCGCGGTCGGCACGATTGCGGGGTGGTGTATTGCCAATCGCGCAAACGCGTTGAGCAGGTGGCGCAAACCTTGTGCGACGCCGGTTTTAATGCCTTGCCCTATCACGCCGGCTTGGAGGGCTCGCTCAGACAAGCCCACCAAGACCGCTTTCTTCGCGATGAAAACACCATCATGGTGGCCACGATTGCTTTTGGCATGGGCATCGACAAACCCGATGTGCGCTTTGTCGCCCATTTGGACATGCCCAAGAACATCGAGGGTTATTACCAAGAAACCGGCCGCGCCGGCCGCGATGGGGCCCCCGCCAACGCCTGGATGGCATACGGCCTGAACGATGTGGTGAACCAGCGCCGCATGATTGATGAAAGCCCCGCCAACGACGCCTTCAAACAAGTGATGCGCGGCAAATTGGACGCGTTGCTGGGTTTGGCCGAGGCCATGGATTGCCGCCGTGTGCGCCTCTTGCGCTACTTTGGGGAAGAAAGCCTGCCCTGCCAAAACTGCGACAACTGCCTCAACCCCCCTGCGCTTTGGGACGGAACCGACGCAGCGCGCAAGCTTTTATCGACTGTTTACCGATTGGAGCAAGCCGGCAGCCCGGCTTTTGGTGCCGGCCATGTCAGCGACATCCTTCGGGGCAAAACCACTGAAAAAGTGCGTCAGTTCGGTCACCAACACCTGAGTACTTTTGGCGTGGGCGCTCAATACACCGACACCCGCTTGCGCAGCGTTTTGCGCCAACTGCTGGCGATTGGGGCCTTGCGCATCGACACCGACGGCTACAACACCTTGCATTTGGTCGACGCCGCGCGACCCATTCTGCGCGGCGAGCAACCCATATGGGTGCGCCAAGGCGAGGGGCCGGTTGCGTCAGGCTCGTCTTCCTCTTCCGCCAGAAGCGCCGGCGCCAAACCCTCAGAATCCCTTTCGGGTGCTGCGCGCGCTTGTTTTGACGCCCTCAAGGCTTGGCGCGCCGAAGTGGCGAGTTCGCACAACTTGCCCGCCTACGTTATTTTTCATGACGCCACCTTGGCGGCCATTGCGACCCTCGGTCCGCGCGATTTGGCAGCGCTGTCCACCATCAGCGGGATTGGCCAACGCAAGCTGAGCGCTTACGGTGACGAGGTTTTAAGAGTGTGCCAACCCCATTTGGGCCGATGAAAGCCCGTGAAAAGGACCTTAAATGGCCGAGCTTCCCAAGCTTGGTTAGAATAAAGGCTGTTGTTTTTTGTTTGTGCGAGGAATTCCCATGTCGAACGCCCATCCTGTTGATGCCAGCCATGACCAACCGGCCGATGCCGTTGAAGCCATCGTGCCTTTGATTCCCATCGTCTTGCCCATCGTGGGCGGCGTTTTGATGTTCTTGTTGGCGTTTATTGCCATTTTCATGGCCTAACCCCCTCTCCCCCTTATAAAAAGCCCCATGCCCTGAGCGCGGGGCTTTTTTTTAGACCCCGGGTTACGAATCGGTTACGAATCTCATTGACGCCACCCCTTAGTCCTTCCTAAAATCTGCCCCAGCCGACGATTAGCCGACTGAACCAAACGCCGTTTTTTCAAAAACGACGGCCGAAACCGAGCCGGAACCGTCCGTTTCTCTCCCACCCAGGCCGTCCTTTTTGAAAAAACCGTTTTTCAACTTTGGAGCCTTTTCATGAACTCACCCGTTTTGCAGGGACTGCCCCTCAATCCGCCCGCCTACGTTAAAAATCCCAAGCTGATCGCTTGGGTCGCCGACATGGTGGCGCTCTGCAAACCGGCGGCCGTGCATTGGTGCGACGGCAGCGTCGAAGAATACGATCGTCTGTGCCAACAGCTGGTCGATGCCGGCACCTTCAAACGCCTGAACCCCGCCAAGCGCGCCAACAGCTACTTGGCCTGCTCAGACCCCAGCGACGTCGCCCGCGTCGAAGACCGCACTTACATTTGCTCCGAAAAAGCCGAAGACGCTGGCCCGACCAACAACTGGAAGGCCCCTTCTGAAATGCGTGCCACGCTGCAACCCTTGTTTGAGGGCTGCATGGCCGGTCGCACGATGTATGTCGTGCCCTTCAGCATGGGCCCATTGGGTTCGAACATCGCGCACATCGGCGTTGAGTTGTCTGACAGCGCTTATGTTGCGGTCAACCAGCGTTTGATGACCCGCATGGGCAAAGCGGTTTATGACGTGTTGGGTGTGGACGGCGAGTTCGTGCCTTGCCTGCACACGGTGGGTGCGCCGTTGGCCGCAGGTGAAAAGGACCCAACGGCTTGGCCCTGCAACCCCACCGTCAAATACATTGTTCATTACCCCGAAACCCGAGAAATTTGGTCTTACGGTTCGGGTTACGGCGGCAACGCTTTGTTGGGCAAGAAATGCTTGGCCCTGCGCATTGCGTCAACCATGGGCAAGGCAGAAGCCACCGCCACCGGTGGCACCGGCTGGTTGGCCGAGCACATGCTGATTTTGGGTGTGACCAATCCCCAAGGGAAAAAATACCACGTTGCAGCGGCCTTCCCCAGTGCTTGCGGCAAAACCAACTTCTCTATGCTGGTGCCCCCCGCTGGTTTCAACGGCTGGAAAGTCACCACGATTGGCGACGACATTGCTTGGATCAAGCCCCAAGCCGACGGCACATTGCGCGCCATCAACCCGGAGGCCGGCTACTTTGGCGTGGCCCCCGGCACCAACCATGTGACCAACCCGAACTGCATGGCGAGCTTGAACAAAGACGTCATTTTCACCAACGTGGCGCTGACCGACGACGGCGATGTGTGGTGGGAAGGCCTGGAAAAAGACAGCGGCCAATGGCCCGCTCACCTGATTGACTGGCAAGGCAAGGACTGGACGCCCGCCATCGCCAAAGAAACCGGCGCCAAAGCCGCTCACCCGAATGCGCGCTTCACGGTGGCCGCCACCAACAACCCCGCTTTGGACAGCGCCTGGGACGACCCAGCAGGCGTGGCCATTGATGCCTTCATTTTTGGCGGTCGCCGCTCGACCACGGTGCCTTTGGTCACCGAGGCCCGCAACTGGGTCGAAGGCGTTTACATGGCAGCCACCATGGGCTCTGAAACCACCGCGGCGGCGTTTGGTCAACAAGGTGTGGTTCGGCGTGACCCCTTCGCCATGCTGCCTTTCTGTGGCTACAACATGAGCGACTACTTCCAACATTGGTTGGACTTGGGCGCCAAGTTGACCGCTTCTGGCGCCAAATTGCCCAAAATTTACACCACCAACTGGTTCCGCAAGGGGGCCGACGGCCAGTTTGTCTGGCCTGGTTATGGCGAGAACATGCGCGTCTTGAAATGGATGATCGACCGCTTGGAGGGCACGGTGGCTGGTCGCGATACGCTGTTTGGGATCACGCCCAATTACAACGAAATCAACTGGACCGGCTTGGACTTCTCAGAAAGCCAATTCCAAACCGTGACCGAGTTGAACAAGTCCGCTTGGCTGGACGAGTTGAAGTTGCACAGCGAACACTTTGACAAGCTGGCCTACCATTTGCCCCAAGAACTCAGCGCGACCAAAGCGGCTTTGGCCAGTCGTTTGAACGCCTTGGCTTGATCAACATCGACCCGTAAAAAAGCCCCTTAGTCAGGGGCTTTTTTTTGTGAACCACTTTTGCTCGTGCTGTCGGTCTTATTCAGCCGACAGGGCGCAGTTCAGGTCATTCATCACACGGACGTCTGACAGGGCGACCGCCCAGAGTTTGCGGTCTTCCGCCGCTTGTTGGCGGGCCACTTGCCAAGCCGCAAAAGCGGTCATCTGGTCTTGAGCCCACAACGTAATGGGCGTGGCCAAAACAGACAGCACGGCGAAGGCCACGGTCCAAACGGCCAGCCAAACCATCAGCAAATGGTCTTCCGTGCCGCTTTCCAAGAACTCCGCCGGCAACATCAACAGCGTGGCCGCCAAAATTGCCACGACAAACACCACGGGGGCTTTGGGCAAACGCAAAACAGGGTGTGCCAGCGCGGCAGGGGCCGTCACGGACTCGGGGTTGGCCATGTAAACAGGACGGTTGACCGAGGTCACAGCGTTTTGAGTGAAAAGGGACATGGTGAACTTTCTGTGGATCTGACAAATCTAAAAATCCAAACTAGAGGCACTCTTTTGGATGGAATGGCCGAATCATAGGGTTAATACTGGTATTTTAATAATTTATATTTATGATACTTATCATTCATCATTTGAATGAATTGAGTGTTTAATTGCGTGTTTAACCGTCTCGACCTCAACTTATTGCGCGTTTTTGATGCCGTCATGGTCGAACAAAGCCTGACCCGGGCCGCGCAAAATTTAGCGCTGACCCAACCCGCCGTCAGCAACGCCTTGCGTCGACTGAAGGACGCCTTGCAAGACGAATTGTTCGTGCGCCAAGGGCAAGGCGTGACCGCCACGCCCTATGCCCAACGCATTTGGCCCCAAGTGCGTCTAACGCTGCAACAACTCGAAGCCACCCTGATGCCCGTGCGGTTCGACGCTGCCAGCGCCAACCAGGCCTTCACCCTGAGCATGGCGGACGCCACCGCCACCGCCTTAATGCCCCAGTTGTTGCGCATCGTTGAGCAAGAGGCACCGGGCATCACCCTGCGCGTGCTGCCCTTGACCACCCGCGACCCCCGTCGCCTGCTGGAAGACGCCGTGACCGACATGGCCATTGGCTACTTTCCCGCCGTCATGGCCGATTTAACGGCCCGCAATCAAGCGGGCATGGGGATGGCTTTTGACCACCAACGTTTGTACGACAGCCACTATGTGTGCGTGATGCGCCGCCACCACCCCTTGGCTGCGGGGCCCTTGACCTTGGACGCTTATTGCGCTGCGCGCCATTTGCTGGTGAGCTTTTCGGGCCGCCCTTATGGCTTTGTCGACGAGGCCCTGGGCCATTGGGGACGTGAACGGCGCATCGTGCTGACCGTGAACCAGTTTTTTACCGCCGGCCAAGTGGTCGCCGCGTCGGATTTGCTAACCGTTTTACCGCAGCACTTCATCGAGTTCACCGGCATCGCCGATCAACTGGTTTGGCGTGAACTGCCCTTCGCCATGGACACCGTGCATGTCGACCTGCTCTGGTCTCGCCGACCCCAACAAAGCGCCGCTTTGGAGTGGTTGCGACAAGCCCTGTCACGCTCAGCACAAACACCCTTAGCACGCCCCGCTTTTTGAGATAGCCTAGCCGCCATGAAAACCTCGAACGCTTCTCCCTCACAGGCCCCTTTCAAGCCCCAAATCCGCCTCTATCAAGACTGGCTCGCCCGCGAGCGTGGCCTGACCTTTGACAGCTACGACGCGCTCTGGCGCTGGTCGACCACCGATTTGGATGCTTTTTGGCAAAGCTGTTGGGATTACTTTGATTTGCAATCCCCCACCCCCCACACCCAAGCCCTGAACCGAAACGCGATGCCGGGTTCGGTGTGGTTTGAGGGCGCGCAAGTCAACTACGCGCATCAGGTGTTTCGCCACACCCAAGCGGCTCATGCCGCGGGTTTTCCGGCGCTGATCAGCACCAATGAAAAGGGGCAGACTCGCGAACTGAGTTGGCCCGAGTTACAACGCCAAGCGGCTTCGTTGGCGTTGCGCCTGCGTGAATTGGGCGTGGTGAAGGGTGACCGCGTCGCGGCTTATCTGCCCAATATTCCCGAAGCCATGGTGGCCTTCTTGGCCACCGTCAGCCTGGGCGCGGTTTGGAGCATCTGTGCCCCCGACATGGGCACTGCCGCTGTGCTCGACCGTTTTAAACAGATCGAGCCCAAAATCCTGCTGGCCTGCGACGGCGTGACCTATGCCGGCAAAGACCACGATCGGCTGGCTGTGGTGCAAGCCCTGCAAGCGGCGTTGCCCTCGGTTCAACACACCCTGTTGTATGGCAATTTGGACGCCGCCGCCAGCTTGCCCAACACCTTGTCGTTCATGGATGCTTGCACTTCGGACAACGCCGAAGTAGCGGCTTTCCAACCCGAGTGGCTGCCCTTTGACCACCCGCTTTGGATTGTTTATTCCAGCGGCACCACCGGCATGCCGAAACCCATCGTGCACGGGCACGGCGGTACGGTGTTGGTCGCGGTGACGCTGAAATCCCTGCACAACGACGTGGGCTGCAGCTACGCGCCCAACTCCTGGGGCGAGCGCTATCACTGGTACAGCTCCACCGGCTGGGTCATGTGGAACGCCCAAATGAGCGGCTTGCTGAGCGGCACCACCTGCGTGATTTTTGACGGCAATCCGGGCGGCAGCAAGGACGCGCCTGACTGGGGCACCTTGTGGCGCTTTGCCGCCGAGCACCAAGTCACGTTCTTTGGCGCGGGCGCGGCGTTTTTTGCCAACTGCATGAAGGCCGGTGTCGACTTGCAAAGCTGTGGCGATTTGTCGTCGGTGCGCGCTTTGGGCACCACGGGCTCCCCCTTGTCTGCGGACACCCAAGCTTGGGGCACCGAGCAGTTCGAGCGAATCGGGACGCCCGGTATTTGGTGGTGCAACATTTCGGGCGGCACCGATTTTGCCGGCGCCTTCATTGGCGGCAACCGAGAGTTACCGCAAACCCCTGGCCGCATGCAATGCCGCTTGTTGGGCAGCGCCGTGGAATCCTGGAACGAGCAAGGACAGCCCGTGCTGGACGAGGTGGGCGAGCTCATTTGCAGCCAGCCCCTGCCCGCGATGCCGCTTTATTTTTGGGGTGACGCCGACAACAAACGGTATCTGTCGAGTTATTTCGACATGTACCCCGCCGGTCTGGGGCGCCGTCCTGGTGGGGGTGACTTGCCCGCTTCCGCGGGAGGTGTTTGGCGACACGGCGATTGGTTGCGCATTTACCCCGACGGCAGTTGCGTGATTTATGGCCGCTCCGACGCCACCATCAACCGCCATGGCCTGCGCATGGGCACGAGTGAGTTGTACCGCGCGGTAGAGGCCTTGCCCGAGGTGCTGGACTCGATGGTGGTGGACTTGGAATACCTGGGGCGCGAAAGTTACATGCCTTTGTTCGTGGCCTTGCGCCCCGGCGTCACCTTGGATGACGCCTTGAAGCAGCGGCTGAATCAGGCCATTAAAGAGGCTTTGTCTCCGCGTTTTGTGCCCAATGAAATTTTCCAAGTGGCTGAAATTCCGCGCACGTTGACCGGTAAAAAACAAGAGTTGCCCATCAAAAAATTACTGCTGGGCCAGCCCCTGAGCAAGGTCATCAACCCAGACGCGATGGCCAATGCCGCTTGCTTGCCATGGTATGTGGAATTTGCACAAGCCCACCTGGCTCGCCACCCCGCCTAAGCCGCCGCAAGTTACACTAAGGCCTCTTAAAAAGCCCCTTTTTTTAGCTTCATAACAATGTCCAAATCCGGTGTGCCCTCGGGCCAAGCCCGCGCCCACTTTGACTTCAAAAGCGCCACCCTGACGATGGTGGCCTTGTTGATCAAAACCACCGATCAGGCTTTGCTGATGAGCGACCTGAGCGCCAAACTCGAAGACTCCCCCGATTTTTTCTCCAACGACCCCCTGGTGCTCGACTTGAGCGCGATTGCCAACAGTGCCGAGTTGCTGGATTTCAAGGCATTGGTCAAACTCTTGAAGCAACACCAGGTCCAGCCGATGGCGGTGCGCGGCGGCCATGAAAAGCAAATAGCGGCCGCCCAGCGCGCCGGGCTGGTCCACACGCCCGATGCGCAAATTGCGGGTGTCGACGCGCGCAAACCGGCGCCAACCCCAGTTCGCGAAGTCGTCCGTGAAGTCGCCGTGGCCGTGCCCGTCGAGGTTCAAGTCGAAGTGCCCGTGCCTGCAACCGGCACCTTGGTGATCGACAAGCCGCTGCGCTCGGGCCAGCGCGTTTACGCCAGGGGCGGCGACATCATTGTGCTGGGCATGGTCAGCCATGGCGCTGAAGTGATTGCGGATGGCCATGTCCATGTCTACGCGCCCTTGCGCGGGCGGGCGGTGGCCGGTGCGCGCGGCAACACCGAGGCACGCATTTTTACCACCTGCATGGAGGCCGAACTGGTCTCCATTGCTGGCAACTACCGTGCATTCGAAACCGCCTTGCCCACCGATGTGGCGAGCAAGGCCACGCAAATCAAACTGGTCGGCGAGAAGTTGCTGGTCAACCCCATTTAATTTTTATAGGACTCAAAAGACATGGCCAAAATTGTTGTCGTGACGTCGGGCAAAGGTGGCGTGGGCAAAACCACCACCAGCGCCAGTTTTGCCACCGGCCTCGCGTTGCGCGGCTTCAAAACCGCTGTGATCGACTTTGACGTCGGCCTGCGCAATTTGGACTTGATCATGGGTTGTGAACGCCGCGTGGTGTACGACCTGATCAATGTGATTCAAAACGAAGCGAACTTGAACCAAGCGCTGATCAAAGACAAACAATGCGAAAACCTGTTTGTTTTGGCCGCCTCACAAACGCGCGACAAAGAAGCACTGACACAAGAAGGCGTTGAGCGCGTTTTGAAAGACTTGGGCGACATGGGCTTTGACTACATTGTTTGTGACTCTCCGGCGGGCATTGAAACGGGCGCCTTGATGGCCATGCACTTTGCCGACGAAGCGCTGTTGGTGACCAATCCCGAAGTCTCTTCGGTGCGCGATTCGGACCGCATTTTGGGCATGTTGGGCTCAAAAACCAAACGCGCCATTGAAGGCTTGGAACCCATCAAAGAGCACTTGCTCATCACCCGCTACAACCCAAACCGCGTCGAAGACGGCCAAATGTTGTCGCTCGACGACATCAAAGACATCTTGCGCATTGACCTGATTGGCGTGATCCCCGAATCCGAAACCGTGTTGCAGTCCAGCAACCAAGGCATGCCAGCCATTCACTTGCAAGAGAGCGATGTGTCTGAGGCCTACAAAGACGTGATCGCCCGCTTCTTGGGCGAGGAAAAGCCCTTGCGTTTCACCGAACCCGTGAAGCCCGGCTTTTTCAAACGCATCTTTGGAGGACGTTGAGCCATGTCCTTTTTGTCTTTTCTGCTGGGTGAGAAAAAGAAAACGGCCAGCGTCGCCAAAGAGCGTTTGCAAATCATCCTGGCCCACGAACGCACCGGTCGCAACGCGGGCAGTCCCGACTACTTGCCCGATCTGCAACGCGAGTTGATCGCCGTCATTTCAAAATACGTGGCCATCAACCCGAATGACATCAAAGTAAACTTGGAGCGCCAAGACAACTTCGATGTGCTCGAAGTCAAAATCGAGTTGCCCGAGCCGCGCTAAATCGGCCCTTTTTTGCCCTTTTTTCAGTCTGGTTTTCAGTCATTATCTTGGCCCGATTTGGCGCCGCCAAATCGGTATGTCAAGTTGAGCCAAAGGGAACGGGGAGCGGCCGGGGTGACGAATTGCTGGGTCACCAGGGTATAGAGACTGGTTGCGCCCGACAAGCCGTAGGTGGCGTATTGTTTGTTCAAGGCGTTGTTCAAGTTGGCTGACAGCAAGAGTTGGTCGCCCATTTGGTAATGCAGGTCCAGGTTCAACAAGGAATACCCTGGCACGACGCCGGCGGGGTCTTTGTTGCTCTCATTGCCATGCGCTATTTGCTGGCCTGCAGCGACCCAGTTAACGCCCGCCAACAAGTCGGGGGTGACCGCGTAAGTAGCCCTTGCTTTTAAGGTTTGGCGGGCGATGCCCGGTATCTTGTCACCACTCACCACATTTTGGCCGCTCGCGGTCGTGAAAGCGGATCGGTACTTGGCATCCACCCAGCCGTAATTCAAGGCCAGCGTCGCTGCCGCCCACTTGGTTTGGGCGCTCAGCTCAAGACCACGTCGTTCGGTATCGCCGACATTGGCGAAATAGCCCAAGGAGTTGGTGGTGGAGATGAACTGAATGTCATTGCTCAAGCGCGAGTCATAAACCGCGGCGCTCCAACGGGTGTTGCCGCCCCACTTGCCGCGCCCTCCCAACTCGAGGGTCTTGGAGACAACGGCTTTCAGATCTGGGTCGCCGTTGAAACCGGTGGGTAAAGCGCATGGCTGCGCGGGGTTGGCACAGGACAACTCAATCGAGGTGGGTGCGCGCATCGACTGGCTGTAGTTACCAAAAAGGCCGGTGGCTTTGTCGAAGTTGTAGTTAAACCCAACAGCAGGGTTGAAGCGCTTGTAATGGTGGTTGCCATCCAAGTTGTTGGTTTCGGGGCCCGCCACCGCCCCCGCCGGAACCCCGTTGACCTTGCTGGCAGCCCCGCTGCCTGAATTGGCGTACTTATAGGCATTTGCATAAAGGGGGTTGTAATAGGCGCCGCTGTCGTCGCTCCAGCTGAAGCCGCCGTCGGAGTTCATGTATTGGTTGTGGGCACCACGTTGTGACAAATTAGAAAAGTTAAAACTGCCCGAAACCGTGGCGCTGAGTTTTTCAGTCAGGCTGAGCGTGTCGGTCAAGAAGGCACTCAAGTTATTCGTTGTCGCGTTCAAGCCAACATCACTCAAAACAGGGCTGCCCGTGAAGGCCGGAAGGTTGGTGCTGGAAGGCGCCAACCCGTTCGAGGTAAAGCCGTAAGCCTGGTTGGGAATGGCGACGATTTGGTAATTCGTCAACTTGGCCAATGTGGTGTTTTGCGTATAGCTCAAACGGGCGTGGTCATAGGCACCCCCTAGCGCGAAGGCGTTGTTAAGGCCCCACAATGAGTCAAAGTTTGACCATTGAAGGTTCGAGCCCAGGGCGGCCTGTTTGGTGACGGACTCGACCAAGCTGGTGTTGATGCTGCTGGTCCATCGGCCATACCCCAGCGCTTGGGCATTGGCCCCTGTCACGCTATTGAGGGCCGTGCCATTGGGGGCTTGATTGGCGCATTTGGGAACCCCATTACTGCCCAACACAAAGCCGCCGTCGGCATTAAAACACCCATCATCCAACTGGGCGTTGCTGTTCACACCCGAGGCGTTGGATTGGCGAGAAAAAACCTGGGCAGACACCTGATTTTGCCCATTAAACCAATGGCTGCCTTTCAAATTAAAAAGCGCCATTTGATTGGCCATGAGATCCGGCCAGGTGTAAGACTGAGCGGGGTTGTTCATCATGTCCATGGGCAGCGACTGGGTGCCCTTTAGGGTCGTATTGGCCAAAGCGGTGGAAACCTCCATCAGCGTTTTGCCCTCATGGCCATGCCAACGGCCTTTGGCATAAAACTGATGGACGTCAGAACCATTGTGTTGTCGATAGCCGTTTTGTTTGTCGACGTTGCCCGCCAAAAAATAGTCGGTGTCGTGGGCCTCGTCTACCCAACCGTTTTCAAACTTCAAGGCGCGTCGATTGAATGATCCCCCCGTCAAGGTGATCGATGCACCGGCGTCGTCTTGCCCATTTTTGGTGTTGACCACCAAGGCGCCCCCCAAGGTGTTCAAGCCAAAAAGGGGGTTGGAACCGGGAAGTAGGTCCACGCTGGCCAAGGCGTTGGTGGGAATCAAGTCCCAGTTCACGATAGAGCCAAAGGGCTCATTCATGCGCACGCCGTCCAAAAAAACAGACAGTCCGACGGGTGCGCCGAGTGACGAGGTGGCTTGAAATCCACGGTAGTTCACGTCGTTTTGGTAGGGGTTGCCCGTGCTGTTGCTGACGCTGACAGAACCCAGGTTGTTGTTTAACAAATCCGCCAAGTTGGTGGTGCCTTGGGTCTTGTTTTCTTTCTCACCCAGCCGTTGGGCGTTGGCAGGAAACTGGGACAAAGGCACGCCAATGCTGTCAATGGGGGTGGCGCCAATCACTTCAACCACCGGCGCGGCTGACGCGGCAAAAGCCGGCGCGTCATGCCCCAAACTGCCCCAAGCGGCCACGGCTAAAGCCATTGCCGTCATCGGCCAAGCGGCGTTTATGCGCCTGGCACAGGGCGATACAGGGTGATGGAAAGAAGGGTGAGAAGACTGAATGAAAACGGACTGCAAGTGACGCTCCTTGAATGCCAAGCATCCTAAGGAACGGGTGGAGTACGACCAAGGGAAAACTTCCCGTTTTCTGGGTAAAGCGTCTAGGACAAACCCTAGGCGCTTTAAGGATTTAACACCGCGTGGTTCAAAGCGATGTGGACCAAGGCCGCCGTGGTTTCAACCCGCAGTTTTTCTTTGATGGTGGTTTGGTGGTTGGACACCGTTTTGGCGCTGAGCCCCAATTGATCGGCAATCGCCGCCACCGACTGGCCTTGAGCCAAACCACGAAAAACAGCCCATTCTTTGGGGGTCAGCGTGGCCAAAAGGTCTTCGTTGCGGTCGAACTGGGGGCCTGGGCCCCGTTGCTGTTGTGGCTTTTGTGGCTGTTGTTGCTGAGCACGCATCGCCAAATCAGCACTCAGATAACGCTCACCACGCGACACCGCCAAAACAGCGCTCACCAAACTGTCTGGTTGGGCTTGTTTACTCACAAAACCAGACGCGCCCAGGCTCAACGCGCGCTTCACCAAAGGCGCTGCATCGTGCATGCTGAAGACCAATACCCGGGTCTGAGGTTGTTGGTGCAACAAGGTCAACATCCAATCCAAGCCTTGAACGGGCCCCAAAGAGAGGTCGAGCACCACGACATCGGGTGCCTGTTGGCGACAGGCCAACAACGCTTGTTCCGCGTCACCGAAGTCTCCCACGACGTCAATCTGACCGGTTTGCAACAGCAAGCGTTTGAAGCCGTCGCGCACCACAGGGTGGTCGTCCAGCAACAAGACACGAATCACGCCACCCCCTCCTTCAAAGGCAGGGTGACTTGGACGCAACAACCCGAAGGGGCGCCTGCGCCGCTGTCTTTGGCCCCCCGTGAGGCACGCAAGGCACGCAATGACCGCAGGGTCATGTGACCCCCCAACGCGGCGGCCCGCTCTTGGATGCCCAACAAGCCAAATCCGGTGGGTCCCTGGTCTTGCCCAGCCTGATTCCCGTCGGCAGGGCCGCTCAGTCCGACCCCATCGTCTTGAATTTCTAAACGCAAGGCTTTTTGTTTTGATGTCCCTAAAACGACGGCGCTGACTTTGACTTGACTGGCCTGTGCATGCCGCGCCACGTTGGTCAACGCCTCTTGGACAATCCGGTAAATGGCCACTTGAAGGGCATCGTGGTGCATCGCCAAAATTTGATTTTGAAGCAGGGGGCTGGGTGGATAAAAAGCACATGACACCCCCGTTTGCAGCTCCCAGTTTTCACACAAGTTCTGGACGGCTGCCCACAAGCCCATGCCGTCTAAGTCTTGGGGCCGCAGCTGCTTGAGGCGGTCTTGCACCAGGCTGTAAAGCGCATGCGCTGCTGAGTCGATGCGCCGAGCACTCTCGTCGATCGCTTGTTGATGTGCTGAGCCTTGTCCCAAGCCTTGAACACATTGCGCTTCAATTCGAATGGCCGTGCAACCTTGGCCAAATTCGTCGTGCAATTCACGCGCCAAAGCGCGGCGCTCGTCTTCTTGAACCGTGATCAAGCGTTGCGCCAGCACCTGGTTTTGTTTCAGCAAAGCCTGAAGCTCGTTCATTCGACGCCAAACAAACCAACACAAGCCGATGGCCAACAACAACAGGCCCAGGGGCCATTCATCGAGCTGCCAGGCTTCATAGTGTTGCGCGGAGCGGGCCACCCATTCAGACCAATTGCCCCTCACCGCGGCCGCAAAGCCCAACGCCACCCACGCCGCGACCCCCAGCAGATCGCGCCGCCATCGGTTCAATGCAGGAGCGGACATCTCACATCTCCAAGGGGCAGGTTATACGAGGCTTTGAGCGGCTTTGAGCGCAGATTACGCGGCCCTTAGGCGTTCAATCAAGCCATTGAGCTCATCCAAGGAGCTGAACTGCACGGTCAACTCGCCCATCTCCTCAAGTCGCCCCGCGCGCTTGATGCGCTTTTTGATGCGCACCTCGACTTCGGCCGTGAACAGATCCGACAGCTCTTCTTCAATGCGCTTCAAATCACGCGATTTTTCTTTGCCTTTGGCGTTGGCCTTGGGAGACACCAAATGGAATTCAGCGCCCACCTTTTTGACCAAGGCCTCGGCCTCACGGACCGACATTTTTTTGGCTGCGATTTGATGCGCGGCGGTAATTTGCGAGGCGCGGTCCAACGCCAACAACGCACGGGCGTGGCCCATGTCCACATCACCCGCCATGAGCATGGTTTGAACCGGCTCTGCCAAGTTCAACAAGCGCAACAAATTGGAGGCCGCACTGCGAGAACGGCCCACGGCTTGGGCGGCTTGTTCGTGACTTAAACCAAACTCTTTGATGAGCCGCTGCAGGCCTTGTGCCTCCTCCAGTGGGTTCAAGTCTTCGCGCTGGATGTTCTCAATCAGGGCCATGGCCGCGGTGGCCTGGTCTTCAACATGCCGCACCAACACGGGCACTCGCTCTAAGCCGGCCAGTTTCGCCGCACGAAAACGCCGCTCGCCGGCAATGATTTCATAGCGTTGGGGGGCATCCGGTTTGTCGGCGGGGGCCGCCAAGGGACGCACCAAAATCGGCTGCATGATGCCTTGGGCTTTGATGCTTTCGGCCAACTCATACAAAGCGCCCTCGTCCATGCGCGTACGGGGTTGGTAAACGCCTGGCACCATCTCTTCAAGCGACAAGCTGCTGGGCAAGTGGTCGGTTGGCACCGAACTCAAAGGGTCGGAGTGGGTGGTTTGGGGGCCAAAAAAGTTTTCTAAACCTCGACCCAAGCCTTTTGGTTTTTTGGTGACCATCTTTTTCTCTTTAATTTTTAGGGGCGCTGGTTTTCAAACGCGACACCATTTCTGCAGCGAACTCAACAAAGGCTTGACTGCCTTTGGCAGCGGGGTCAAACACAACGCCAGGCAAGCCATAACTGGGCGCCTCGGCCAAGCGAACATTCCGAGGAATAACGGTGTTGAAGACCTTGTCGCCAAAATGCGATTTCAGCTGGGCGCTCACCTGCTGTTGCAGTGTGACCCGCGGATCAAACATGACCCGCAACAAGCCGATGATTTGCAAGGCCGGATTTAAATGGGCGTGCACCTGTTTGATGGTGTTGACCAGGTCGGTCAAGCCTTCCAGAGCAAAATACTCACATTGCATGGGCACAATGACGCCGTGGGCGCTGCACAAGCCATTCAACGTGAGCATCGACAGCGAGGGGGGACAGTCAATCAAGACAAAATCGTAGTCGCCCAGCACCGACATCAAGGCGGTTTTTAGCCGTTTTTCGCGCCGCTCCAAAGTGACCAGCTCCACTTCAGCGCCCGCCAACTCACGGTTAGAGCCCAACACATCGTAGCCACAGGGCTCGGCCCGCACCCGCGCCTCGGCCACGGTGGCGGATTCCAGCAAAACGTCGTAGACGCTCAATTCGAGTGATCGCTTGTCGATGCCCGAACCCATGGTGGCGTTGCCTTGGGGGTCCAAGTCAATCATCAAAACGCGTTGACCAATTTTGGCCAATCCGGCCGCCAAATTGACCGTGGTCGTGGTTTTGCCGACGCCGCCTTTTTGGTTAGAAATGCAAAAAATATGCGCCATAAACAGCGAAGGGAGCTCCACCCAGACTAAAACAAAGAAGAGAGTTTACGTGAAGGCCCGGTTTGCCGAGATCGGGGGGCGCAACCAGACCAAACAACGCTCGGCATCCAGGCCGGGAACGGCCAACGGTTCCACGTGAAACATCGCCGCGCACCGGGGGTCCAAGGCCGCCAACTCCTCTTCGGGGCGCTTGCCTTTCATGGCCATCCAAACCCCCTCTGGCGCCAGCGCCTGCTGAGTCCACTGCGTGAAGTCTTGCAAGCTGGCAAAGGCGCGGCTGGTAATCAAATCAAAAGGGCCCTGCAAGGTTTCAACCCTGGCGTGCACGGCTTTGAGGTTGGGCAGATTCAAGGCCAATGCGGCCTGTTGAATGAAGGCCGTTTTTTTGGCCACCGCGTCCACGCAGACCACCTGGATGTCCGGCAAGGTCAAAGCCAGCACGACGCCAGGCAAGCCGGCACCCGAGCCAACATCCATCAACTGAAAAGGGGCAGATGGGGATTGAGGCGGCGATTTGATTTGCTTTTCGTTTTTCCATTGGGCCACATACGACGCCAATGGGGCCACCACCGCCAAACTGTCGAGCAGGTGATGCGTCAACATCTCATGGGGGTCGCGCACGGCGGTTAAGTTGTAGACCTTGCCCCACTTTTGCAGCAGATCCAAATAGGTTTTTAGCTGCACCACTTGGGCCGCTGACAAGCCCAAGCCGAGCGCCTCTAAACCCTCTTCCAGGGAGATCATGCGTTTTCGCTTTCGGCTTCTTGAGTGGCTTTAACGGCCATGTTGGCAAAGCCTTTGACGCCGCGTTTTTTCAAATGAATCAACAACAAAGAAATCGCTGCCGGAGTGACGCCCGAAATTCGAGAAGCCAGACCCAGGGTTTCGGGTTTATGGCGGTTGAGTTTTTGACGAACCTCAATCGACAAGGCAGCTACCTGGTTGTAGTCAAAGTCTTGCGGCAGTTTTAAGCCTTCAAAATGGGCGGCACGCTCAACCTCTTCTTGTTGGCGGTTGATGTAGCCCGAGTACTTGGCGGCAATGTCAATTTGCTCCAGCACATCCGGTGCCAAAGTCACCTCAGCCTCTTCAGGCGGTTGATAGCGGCCGCCATCCAAAGACATCAGCCCTTGGTAGGTGACCCCAGGTCGGCGCAACAAATCCGCCAAGTTGTATTCCCGCTCAATCGCCTTGCCCAAGACCCGCTCGGCCTCTGCGGCTGGTAAAGAATGGGGATTGACCCAAACCGACTTCAGCCGCTCTGTTTCACGTGAAACCGCCTCTTGTTTGCGACAAAAAGCGGCCCAGCGGACATCATCGACCAAGCCCAGGCGTCGGCCTTCTTCGGTCAAGCGCGCATCGGCGTTGTCCTCTCGCAGCTGCAAGCGGAATTCAGCCCGGCTGGTGAACATGCGGTAAGGCTCGGTGACGCCTTGAGAAATCAAATCGTCAACCAAGACGCCCAAGTAAGCCTGATCTCGGCGCGGCAACCAAGGCCCCTCTTCGCGGCAGCGCAAAGCCGCGTTGATGCCGGCAAACAACCCTTGGGCCGCGGCCTCCTCATAACCGGTCGTCCCGTTGATTTGGCCAGCGAAAAATAAACCTTGGATTTGTCGGGTTTCAAAATTTGACTTCAACGATCGGGGATCGAAATAGTCGTATTCAATGGCATAACCGGGACGCAAAATGTGCGCGTTTTCCAGCCCTTGCATGCTGCGCACCAAATCGAATTGAATGTCAAACGGCAAGCTGGTACTGATGCCGTTGGGGTAATACTCGTGCGTGGTGAGGCCCTCGGGCTCCAGGAAAATCTGGTGGCTGTCTTTGTCGGCAAACCGGTTAATTTTGTCTTCTACGCTGGGGCAATAGCGTGGCCCCACCCCTTCGATCTTGCCCGTGAACATGGGGCTGCGGTCAAAACCACTGCGAATAATGTCATGGGTCTTGGCATTGGTGTGGGTAATCCAACAGGGCGCCTGCTGGGGGTGCATTTGCGCATTGCCCATGAAGCTAAAGACGGGCACCTGGCCCGGCAAGCCACCAGGCATGCCGTCGCCAGGTTGTTCTGTGCACTTAGAAAAATCAATGCTTCGCCCGTCAATTCGGGGCGGCGTTCCGGTTTTTAAACGGCCCTGCGGCAGTTTCATTTCTTTCAGGCGAGCGGACAAGCTGACGGCCGGCGGATCGCCTGCCCTGCCCGCGGCATAGTTCTGCAAACCGACGTGGATCTTGCCGTCCAAAAAAGTACCGGCTGTCAACACGACGGCCCGAGCGCGAAACCGAATACCCACTTGGGTCACAGCACCCACCACGTGGTCGCCTTCCAGCATCAGGTCGTCGACTGCTTGCTGAAACAAGTACAAATGCGGCTGGTTTTCAAGGCGATGTCGAATGGCGGCCTTGTACAAAATGCGATCTGCTTGGGCCCGTGTGGCGCGCACCGCAGGCCCCTTTGAGCTGTTCAAGATGCGAAACTGAATGCCGGCCTCATCCGTGGCCAAGGCCATCGCGCCGCCCAAAGCGTCAACTTCTTTGACCAAATGCCCTTTGCCAATACCCCCAATCGACGGGTTGCAGCTCATCTGGCCAAGGGTCTCAATGTTGTGGGTTAACAACAAGGTCTCGCAGCCCATCCGGGCAGCGGCCAAAGCCGCCTCGGTGCCAGCATGGCCACCGCCGACCACGATCACGTCAAATTCTTTTGGGTAGAGCATGCTCAGATTTTAACGAGGTGCAAAATAGGGTGATGTTTTCTCCTACTCCTGTTTCACGTGAAACACGGTCTTGTCGACCAGAATGCGGCGCTTGTTGCATAGCGCCCTCCATCAACAGCCCCATTCCGGGCATGCCCAATGGGAAGCCAGCCAACGTTCGCTGCGTCCAATTGGGCGACCATCACGAGTGCCTGTTGTTTGGTCAACCTGACCGCCCCTCTTTTTGTGAGGGCTTAAAACCCGCCCCAGAAATGTGTGGTGACAGCCGTCAAGAAGCCCTGCTTTGGCTGGGCTTAATGGAGACGGCCACCCAGCCCGATCGAGGCGCTGCTAAGTAAAATGATTGGGTTTTAACTGATCGTTTTATTTTGTTGCCCCTCGAAAAAAGCGCCGTCGTTTTGTTGCATGGTTTGTACAGCACGCCCGACGAGTTGCTGAGTTTGAAAGGCCCCTTGCAACGCAACGGCGCCGAAGTGATTTCGTTTGAAATTGAAGGTTACACCTTTGATGTCAATGAGAAGAAACCCGTTTCATCGCCCTTTGAAGCCTGGGTACTGGCAGTCAAGAACAAGGTTCAATCTCTCAAAACCGAGGGCTTTGAAAAGGTCTTTTTGGTGGGTATTTCAACCGGTGCCGCTTTGGCCTTGGCCTCCGCCATGGAAAACGACGCTCACTGCGACGGCTTGGTGTTGTTGTCGACTTCCTTGGTTCAGGACGGCTGGTCCATCCCCCCTTGGCATTTCATGATCAACGTGGCCTTGTATACCCCCTTGGGCGTTTTTTGGCGTTACAAAGAAAAACCACCCTTTGGCGTCAAAAACGAACGCATCCGAAGTTGGATCAAACGCGAGTTGGAACAACGCAAGATTTCACGGGCCGGCGTGGCCAATTTGGGCATTTCTCACCTTAAACAAAACGATCGATTAAACCGTTTTGTTAAAAAAAACCTATCGCTGGTCACGTGTCCTCAGATACTGGCCATTCATGCCCAAGAAGATGAAGTGGCAAGTACACATAATTTAACAATTTTGTCTTCTGGTTTAAAATCGGCTGTTCATTTACAAAAAATCATTGTTAACAACAGCTATCACATGATCAGCATCGACAATGACCGACAGCAAGTGATTCAAGAAACCTTGCAATTTTTGACAAACCTCAGTCGTCCCGAAACCGAACCCAGCAGACCAGAATGACAGCCCCTGTTTACGATACCTTGGTCAATATCTTGGTCGAGCAATTTGAAGTTTCTCCTGACAAAATGACCGGCGAAACCGTGCTTGAAGATTTGGGGCTCGACTCTTTGGCATTGATGGAGTTTGTTTTCGCCTTAGAAGACGCTTTTAAGTTGCGCATTCCTGAAGACAAGTTGGATCCCACACAGAGTGGCATCAGTTTGAACCAGTTGACGAAAATCGTCGAAGAAGCCTTGCAAACGCCTGCAGCATGAGTGCACTCAAAGTCAGTATCACTGGCATGGGCGTTATCAGCCCGCTGGGTCACTCGGCAGAATCCTTGTTTGAGGCTTGTCTTAAAAACCAATCTGGCGTCCGTGGCTTTGAAATCAATTTGCAAGGTTTAGATCCCGCCTGGGTTCCAGTGGCGCCTTGTGATTTCGACGACAAGGCTGTCAAAACACCCTCCAAGATCACACCCGACCGGGGCACCGCGATGGCGCTGGTCGCCGCCAAGCAGGCCTTTGAAAACAGCGGTCTGGGTTTAGAAACGCTGGACCACGACCGCACCGGTCTGTTTTGGGGCAGTGGCATGTCGGGGGCGCACAGTTTCGAATCCATTTGTAGACAGATCTACAACGAACACCAACGACTTCGCCCCACAACCGTTTTAACCACCATGCCCAATGCGGCCGTGGCGGAAATTGCATTGGCGCTGAAAGTCAAAGGACATGCCTTGGGCTATGCCTGCGCCTGCGCTTCATCGGCCGTCGCCATCGGAGAAGCGGTTCGCGCCATCCGGGGCGGTTGGCTCGATGTCGCGATTGTGGGTGGCCATGAATCCATGTTGATGCCAGGCATTTTGTCCAGCTGGCAAGCCATGCGCGTGCTTTCACCGATTCACCAAGACCGCAACGATGCCCATCAAGCCTGCCGACCCTTTGCCAAGGACCGTCATGGTTTTGCGATGGGCGAGGGCGCAGGGGCTTTGATTTTGGAATCCGAAGCCCATGCAAAGAAGCGGCAACACCAAACTCGCTTTTACCTCAGTGGTTACGCCACCAACTGCGACAGTGAACACATTACCCACCCCAACCCGCAAGGGCAAGTCAAGGCCATGACCAATGCCCTGCGCGACGCCGGTTTGGCTCCACAAGACATTGGTTATGTCAACGCCCATGGCACCGGCACTCAAAGTGGCGACGCAGCGGAAGCCGCTTCATTGGCCGAGGTATTTGGAATCAATGCAGTTCCAGTGAGTTCCACCAAAGCGGTCCACGGTCATCTGATTGGCGCAGGGGGTGTGCTAGAAACCATCATTGCCGTCAAGGCTTTGGAATGCCAACAGTTACCGGCAACGGCCCACGTCAAAGAAGTGGACCCCAAATTCTCTATTGATCTGATCCAACACCAAGCCAGGGGCACTCACAACCTGCGTCATGTCATGTCCAACTCTTTTGCGTTTGGTGGCACCAATGCCGTGTTAATTGCGAGTCTGGCGTAATTTGGCATCACCCCGTGTCACCAGGCATAAGCCTGTGGGTATCTTTTGAACAAAGAGCACCTTATCCACAGCAAGGGGTTCAAACCTAAAATTGTTCACAATAGACTGCCCAAACAGAAGACCTAAACACACAGGCCTTGAGCAAGAGTAAGTTATTGATTTGATGGATTAATTTTGGCTTTTCCACAGACAAGGGTTGCCCTTACTATTACTACTGGTTTTATATATTACTTATAAAGAGATAAGAGAAAAAACACGTTTGTGTTACATTGAGGGGCTATGGCGAAAGAAGAACTGATTGAGATGATGGGGGTCGTCAACGAGGTATTGCCCGATACCCGTTTTCGCGTGACCCTTGAAAACGGACACCAATTGATTGCCTACTCAGCGGGCAAGATGCGCAAAAATCACATTCGGATTTTGGCAGGCGATAAGGTGTCTTTGGAACTGTCCCCTTACGATTTGAGCAAGGGACGCATCAAGTTCCGTCACATAGAAGGCCGCGCACCCGCGGCACCTGTCAGAAGGCCACCAAACGCTCGCTGAGCGATTTTTCTGGATGGGGTAGCCCCTACCCCCCCTGGGCTTAAAAGCCCTGCTGGCTCAAGGCCCTAAAAGCGATGCTGCCGATGATGCCAATGGCAGCAATCACAATCATGAGTTGGATCAAGGTCAAGCCAGCGTCTTTTTTCATAACTTTTTTTCGGAAATATCGGTTTTAGATTGTTTAGTGAGCCCTAAAACAACGACCAAAACTGAACAGGTTGCTGATATTAAAGTGGTTAAAGTAATGTGTTCTGGTAATAGCAATTGCCATTGAGCCAGGATTGCAGACAAGGCACCATCTTTGCAAATGGTTTCACCGGCGACCCAACCGATCAGCGCCGCGCCCAAGGTAATGATCATTGGATAGCGCGCCATGATTTTGATCAACATGGCGCTACCAAGCACCACAATCGGTGCGCTGGTCACCAACCCCAAAATAAGCAACAAAGGGCTTCCTTTGGCCGCTGCCGCCACGGCAATGACGTTGTCAAGGCTCATGACCAAGTCGGCGATCAAGATGATTCGAACGGCGCCCCACAAATGATGAACTGGGTGATGGTGCGCCACTTCATCGTTCTCATCATTCATCAATTGAACGCCGATCCAGATCAAAGCCAAACCACCGAGCAATTGAACATAGGGCAAGGCCAATAATTCAACAGCAACGAACGTGAGCACCACACGCAGAATGACTGCAAAGAGAGCCCCTAACCAGATGGCTCTTTGTCTTTGCGGACCCGGTAGATCGCGGGCGGCTAAGGCGATGGAGACGGCGTTTTCGCCCGACATCAACAAATTCACGCCCATGATTTTGAGTAGCCCCAACCAGAAGTCAGCACTTTGCAGTGCCAACCCCAGGTCAAAGTTAAATAAATTCAGAGGAGCGAGGTTGATATTTAAACCTGTTTGGTTTCAGTTCGGCTTTGGTTAAGCTTTATTTGAGTTGGGCTTTGAGCAATTTGCCCAATTCGGAAGGGTTGCGGGTCACGATGAAACCGCATTCTTCCATGATAGCCAGTTTGGCATCGGCTGTATCGGCGCCGCCAGAGATCAAAGCCCCTGCGTGGCCCATGCGTTTGCCGGGAGGCGCCGTCACGCCAGCGATAAAGCCAACGATGGGTTTCTTCATATTGGCCTTGCACCACAAAGCGGCTTCTGCTTCATCTGGACCACCGATTTCGCCAATCATGATGACCGCATCGGTGTCTGGATCGTCGTTGAAGGCCTTCATGACATCAATGTGCTTCAGGCCATTGATGGGGTCGCCGCCGATGCCAACCGCGGTCGATTGACCCAAGCCGACTTCGGTCAACATGGCCACCGCTTCATAGGTCAAGGTGCCGGAGCGGCTGACCACGCCAATGCGGCCCTTGCGGTGAATGTGACCCGGCATGATGCCGATTTTGATTTCTTCGGGCGTGATGATGCCAGGGCAGTTGGGACCCAACAGCAAGGTCTTTTTGCCGCCAGCGGCTTCTTTGGCCTTCATCTTGTTGCGCACTTCGAGCATGTCGCGGACGGGGATGCCTTCGGTGATACAAATGGCCATGTCCAGGTCGGCTTCAACCGCTTCCCAGATGGCCGCAGCAGCGCCTGCTGGGGGCACGTAAATGACCGAAACGGTCGCGCCAGTTTGGGTAGCCGCCTCTTTGACGGAAGCGTAAATGGGGATGTTGAAAATGGATTCGCCGGCCTTTTTGGGGTTCACGCCCGCGACGAACGCGTTTTTGCCATTGGCGTACTCTTGGCACTTCTCAGTGTGAAACTGACCCGTTTTACCGGTAATGCCTTGGGTAATGACTTTGGTGTCTTTGTTGATGTAGATCGACATGTTGGTTCTCCAGGCTTACTTAACGGCAGCGACAATTTTGGTGGCCGCTTCGGCCATGGTGTCGGCCGCAATGATGGGCAGACCCGATTCGGCGAGCAGTTTTTTGCCCAGCTCTTCGTTGGTGCCCTTCATGCGCACCACCAAGGGGACCGACAAGTTCACGGCTTTGCAAGCAGTGATCACACCGGTGGCGATGGTGTCGCATTTCATGATGCCGCCGAAGATGTTGACCAAAATGCCTTTCACATTGGGGTTACCCAACATGATTTTGAAGGCCTCGGTTACTTTTTCAGCGGTGGCGCCGCCGCCCACGTCCAAGAAGTTGGCGGGCTCGCCGCCGAACAACTTGATGGTGTCCATGGTCGCCATGGCCAAGCCAGCGCCGTTCACCAAGCAACCGATGTTGCCATCGAGCGAGATGTAAGCCAGGTCAAACTTAGAGGCTTCGACTTCTGCGGGGTCTTCTTCGTCCAAATCGCGGTAAGCCACGATTTCAGGATGACGGAACAGGGCGTTCGCGTCAAAGTTGAACTTGGCGTCCAGAGCAATCACGTTGCCTTTGGAGTCGCGGTTCAAGGGGTTGATTTCAACCAATGAAGCGTCGGTGACCATGTAGCACTGATACAACTTTTGGAAGATATCAGCAGCTTGTGCCACGGAGTCAGCGGGCATGCCAATCAATTCGGCAATTTTGCGGGCTTGTGCATCGCCCAAACCGTTCAAAGGATCAATGAATTCGGTGATGATCTTTTCGGGGGTGGCGTGCGCCACTTCCTCAATGTCCATGCCGCCTTCGCTGGAAGCGATGAACGCCACTTTTTGCGAGGCACGATCGGTCACGACCGAGACGTAATATTCTTTTTGAATGTCGGCGCCGTCTTCAATGTACAGGCGACGCACTTTTTGACCTTCAGGGCCTGTTTGATGGGTTTTGAGTTGCATGCCCAAAATTTCGGAAGCCAAGCGTTTGACGTCGTCAATGGTTTTGGCCACTTTCACGCCACCCCCCTTGCCACGGCCACCGGCGTGGATTTGGGCCTTGACGACCCACACGGGGCCGCCCAGCTTTTGAGCGGCTTCAACGGCTTCTTGAACGGTGAAAGCGGGGATGCCACGGGGAACGGGCACACCAAACTGGCGCAAGATTTCCTTGCCTTGGTATTCGTGAATCTTCATGAGGGCTCTCTCAGGAAAGGGTGAAAAAAGTGCGTGTAAACAGCGCAGAAATGTATCATGTTGCATCGCGCCAATCTTCCAGATTCCTGACAAGCTGATCAGATTGGCCTCCTTTTTCAAGATTGACGCGCATGACCTCCTCCAAATCAGCCGCTCTGGCCAAGGTTTTTATCGACGGCGAAGCGGGCACCACCGGCCTGCAAATTCGGGAACGGCTGCTAAAAATGCCTGCGGTTGAGGTGCTCAGCATTGCGCCTGAACGACGCAAAGACCCCGCAGCCAAGCGCGAGCTGTTGGCCCAAGCCGACCTGGTGATTTTGTGTTTGCACGATGACGCAGCCCGCGAAACCGTGGCCATGGTGGACGCCATCGTCGCTGAAACAGGTCGAGCTGGCCCCAAAATCATTGATGCCTCAACGGCCCACCGTGTCAGCCCGGGGTGGGTCTATGGTTTTCCAGAGTTGACTGCAGGCCAAGCGGACCGCGTTCGACAGGCACAGCGAGTGGCCAATCCGGGCTGCTACGCCACGGGGGCCATTGCCTTGCTGCGTCCTTTGATCGAAGCGGGCGTTTTGCCCGCCGACACCCCCCTTTGCCTGCCCTCCGTCAGTGGTTACTCAGGCGGTGGACGGCCCATGATTGAAGCCTATGAAAAAGGCGAAGCGCCTTTGTTTGAGGCTTATGCCTTGGGCCTAGAGCACAAACACATTCCTGAAATCATGGCCTACACCGGCTTGAAGACACGCCCTGTTTTTGTGCCCGCCGTGGGCAATTTCAAGCAAGGCATGTTGGTCCAATTGCCCTTGCATTTGGCGAGTTTGCCCACGAAACCCACCTTGGCGGACCTGCACCAAACGTTGGCCCGGCATTACGCTGACAGCGTGGCGCAAGGTGGCTGGGTTAGCGTACTGCCCGCCACCGACAATCAAAAATTAGACGCGCTGGCTTTGAACAACACCAACCAATTGGAGCTGCGGGTGTTTGGCAACGATGCCCATGGTCATGCGGTTTTGATTGCCCGGTTGGACAACCTGGGCAAAGGCGCCAGTGGTGCCGCCGTACAGAATTTGGAATTGATGCTGGGCTTATAAAAAAGAAAAAGGCCGCCCAGCCCAAAGGATTTTTAACTTAGGAGCTTTCTTTATGGCACTCGTTTCGATGCGCGAACTGCTGGACCACGCAGCCGCCAACCAATATGGCATTCCCGCCTTCAACGTCAACAACCTAGAACAAGTGCAGGCCGTCATGGCTGCGGCCGACGAAGTGGGCGCGCCGGTCATTTTGCAAGCCAGCGCAGGCGCGCGCAAATACGCCGGCGAAGCGTTCATCAAGCACCTGATTTCAGCGGCTGTGGAGTCCTATCCGCACATCCCTTTGGTCATGCACCAAGACCACGGCCAGAGCCCTGCGGTCTGCCAAGGCGCGATTGACCTGGGTTTCAGCTCCGTCATGATGGACGGCAGCTTGGAAGCCGACGGCAAGACCATTGCGAGTTTTGAGTACAACGTCGACGTGACGCGTCAAGTGGTGGCCATGGCCCACAAATTGGGTGTCAGCGTGGAAGGTGAGTTGGGCTGCCTCGGCTCCCTCGAAACCATGCAAGGCGACAAAGAAGACGGCCACGGCACCGACGCCGTGATGACGCACGACCAGTTGTTGACCGACCCCGAACAGGCGGCCGACTTTGTCAAGCAAACGCAGTTGGATGCCTTGGCCATTGCCATCGGCACCAGTCACGGCGCCTACAAGTTCACCCGCAAGCCCACCGGCGATATTTTGGCGATTGAACGCATCAAAGAAATCAACCGCCGCATCCCCAATACGCATTTGGTCATGCATGGCTCGTCCAGCGTGCCCCAAGAGCTGTTGGCCATCATTCGCCAATACGGTGGCAACATGAAAGAAACCTACGGCGTGCCGGTGGAAGAAATTCAAAAAGCCATTCAGTTTGGCGTGCGCAAAATCAACATCGACACCGACATTCGTTTGGCCATGACCGGTGCTGTTCGCAAGTTCTTGTTTGAAAACCCCGACAAATTTGACGCCCGCGAATGGTTAAAACCCGCTCGCGAAGCCGCCAAGCAAATTTGCAAGCAACGCTACCTCGAGTTCGGCTGCGAAGGGCAAGCCGCCAAGATCAAAGGCGATAGCCTGCAAGTCGTTGCCGCTCAATACGCCAAGGGTGAACTGGCGCAAGTGGTCCATTAAGATTAAGGCGTTAGGCAAAACAGGGCTGAACCCGGCGCTTGGCGCCCAGCCCTGTGATGACTTAAGCGCTTTACAGAGGCTTGACCTCTTCTGCCCTGATTTGCGGCGCCACGTAGTGCGCGGGCAAGCCTGTCCGCATCAAAACCAAAGCGGGGCCCGCTTGGCTGCTTTGGAAGGCGATCGAACGATTGCCCACGGCCAAGGCCACCCACTGAGCGCCATTGGCCTCATAGGTAATGATGCCGCCCGCCAATGACCCGCTCATTTGTTGCTTCAGCAAAACATGGCCGTTCAGGTCGTCAAAAACCAAGAAATGCCCGCCGGTGTCACCAGCAAAAACCAAGCCGGCTGCCGTGGGCGTCAATGCGGCCACCACGGGTTGCTCGGTGGCGTATTTCCAGAGCACCGTCCCCGTATCCGCTTGCAGCGCGTAAATCCAACCCGTTTTGGGGTCGGTCGAGGCGTTTTGCACCCTCGTGCCGTTGTAGGGCTTGCCCGCGTCATAAGGGGTTTCGCCGGCAATGAAGGTGGCACAGTAATCAACCGAGCCCACAAACAAGGCCTGTACGCGGGGGCTGTAGGCGGGGCCGTTCCATTCGGTACCGCCCATGGTGCCAGGGCAGACATGAACGCCGGCCGGGGTGGGTCGCGCTTGGGCGTTCAAAATGGTGGTGACCGGGGTTTTGAATTGAACCGCATGAGTCGCCCGATCTATGGAATAGGCGTATCCGTTCTTGCCGGCAAACCCCACTCGTTTGTGGCCCAACGAATCGGTGTAGAGCACCGGCGGCGCACTCATGTCATAGTCAAAACCATCGTTGGCGTTGAGTTGGTAAAACCATTTGAGTTGTCCCGTGCGGGCATCCAGCACCACCAATGAATCGGTGTAGAGGTTGTCGCCCAATCGGGCATCCGGGTTGTAATCGGGCGCGGCGTTGCCCACGGGAATAAACAGCTCTTGGGTCAAGGGATCCAGCGTGTAAGAACCCCAGGTCCCCCCACCGCCATGGGCGGCAGCACTTTGGGGTCGCCAAGTCTCAATGCCGGGTTCGTGGCCTTGAGGCACCAAATTGAAACGCCAAACCTCGTGGCCATCCCGCACATCAAAGGCGCTCATTCGGCCTTTAACGCCCCAGTCACTGCCCGCAGGGCCGATGTAAACCTTGCCGTTCGCGGCAATGGGCGCGGCAGATAAGAACTCACCTACGGCGTTGTCGGCAATCAATTGCTGCCAAATAATTTTGCCGGTCCGTGCGTCCATGGCGATCAGATGACCATCGGTTGTACCTCGAAAAACAAGGCCTTCATAAAATGCCAAGCCGCGACTGACGGGCAACAATTCTTTACCTGTGGCCGGGTGTACTTGGCGCCAAATCACTTGACAGTTGCTGGCGCCAATGGCCACGGTGGTGTGGCCTGTAGAAACGTAAATGATGCCGTTTATCAAGATGGGCCCTGTTTGGTAAGGGCCATCGTCGCCCAGCAAAACAGAACAGCTTTCGCGCAGGTCTTGGAGGTTGTCTCGGTTAATTTGGGTCAGGGGAGAAAAACGCGCTCCATCGACGGTGTTGTTGTAGCTCGGCCAATCTGAGGCATGGGTGCCTCCACACGTCAATAAAGCCAAAATAGCCGTAGAAAAAAAGGCAGATGCGTTTGTTTTGAATAGAGTCATAAAAGCCCTTTGAGAAAATGGGGAAGGCAGCGATTGAGTCTAGGGGTGCGAATGCGAAACCGTGTGGTGCTTCGTCGGCTGATGGCTACCTTTGCCCGTTTGCCCTTTTAGGGGCTGGCATACTTAACCAACGTTTTTACTTGTCCTTGCTGTCTCGTCGATACCCATGAATGCTGTCACCTCTACCCCTACTGCAGTCCATACCTCCGACCTTCATTCCCTGCCTTTGCTGGCGCGGGGCAAGGTGCGCGACAACTACGCGGTGGGCGATGACCGCATCTTGATGGTGGCCAGCGATCGCCTGTCTGCCTTTGATGTCATCATGGGTGAACCCATACCCGGCAAAGGCGCTTTGCTGACAGAGATGGCGCTTTTTTGGTTTGGCCATTTGGGCGC
>CAILKX010000126.1 GCA_903834975.1 uncultured Curvibacter sp. | reverse complement strand
TGGAGAGCCAGCGTTTGGTCGAGATTGACCTGAAACCCAAATTGATAGCGAATGCCCGATTTGCCTTTGTCACCTTGGCAGGACGAACCGAGGCCCCCGCGATGGCCCATTTCAGGCAATTTGTCAGCAAGCAATTGAATCTGAAGAAAGCGTCAGTGCAGCTGTAAATGGCCAAGAGCGACTTTATTTAAAGGGATCCATTTAAAGGGATCCATTTAACGGAGCCCATTTCATGGGTCTCTCTGTCGATATAGTTGGTGGTTAAATTAATAACAAAATACCCGGAAAATAAAAATGGCATTCACCCTCCACCTCAGGCGTTGCTTGGCCTTCATGGGCGCCATTGGACTTTGGTCATGTATGGCAACCCAAGCCACCGCGGCCTCTTATGAAATCAAACTTTATTCGGACGATCTGCCTGAAAAAGGCGAATCCGAAATGGAGTTCTTGACCAGCATCGCCAAGAGCCGCTCGCAAAAACAAGTCGTTCAAGGTTTGTTTGAAGTGAGCTACGGACTGACCGATCAAGTGTCCGTGGGCATCGAGCTGCCCGCTTCGGTGGTGCAAGGCCATGCCCAGGGCCGAGGCATCAAGTTGGAGGCCCAATACATCGCCAAACACGCCAAGGAAGGTTTTTACTGGGGCATTCGCTCAGAATTCGGCTCTGAAAATTCTTTCTATGAATCAGAGAAAAAGCGTTCGGTGGAAGTGAACCCCATCTTGGGTTACCACGGGCGTGATTGGCAATGGGTGTTCAACCCCAGTTTGGAAAAAGACCTGACCGGCGACGAACAGAAACCCCGCTGGGCTCCCGCTTTCAAATGGGCCTACGCGGTGGTGCCGCACCACGAATTGGGTTTTGAAACCTACATGCGGTCAACGGCTTCGACCACCGCGTTTTGGCCCAGCGCTTCGCAACGCGACCAAACCACTTACCTGGTTTGGGACGTCCACTACGCACACACCCAGCTGAACCTGGGCATTGGCAAACCGACCCCTGTTTCGAACAGCACCCAAGACCACTGGGTGGGCAAGGTCGGCATCTCGATGGAATTGGATTAAAAAAGGGTTAAAACCCACTTAGACGATAAGCCATGAAATTAACCGCCGTCTTTCTCAAACAGGCCTTTTCATTTGGTTTGATTTTTGGCTTGATTGTCTTCGGTGTTTTGGCAGGCCCTTGGGGCGTTTGCTTCGGTCAAATGACCTCGTCGACCTCGTCGCCCTCGTCGCCCCCCTCCTTGAAACCGCCCCTTTCTATTCAAATGGCCCACGCGGCATTGAATGGCCAGTTCGATGAGCGCAACAACCCACTGAACCCAAAGTGGAATTATGAAACCGCCACGTTGATGGCCGGTCTTCAATCTGTTTGGATGAATTCAGCCGATCCGGTTTATTACCAGTTCATCAAGTCGAAGGTGGACGCTTGGATCGAGGCCGATGGCAGCATCAAAACCTACAAAGCCGAAGAAAACCAACTCGACCACATTTTGCTAGGCCGCCAATTGCTGATGCTCTACCGCGTCACGCTCGATAAAAAATATGGCTTGGCGGCGCAAAAACTGCACGATCAACTGAAGCAGCAACCCCGCAATCCTTCGGGGGGCTTTTGGCACAAACAACGTTATCCGAATCAGATGTGGCTCGATGGTTTGTACATGGCCGAGCCCTTTTATGCCGAGTACGCCCAAACCTTTCACCAGCCCGACGCCTTCAAAGACATCGCCCTTCAATTTAAATTAATTGACGCGCATTTGCGAGATTCAAAAACCGGTTTGCTCTACCACGCCTGGGATGAATCCAAGCAGCAACGCTGGGCCGATGCGACCACGGGGCGCTCGTCCTATGTATGGGCCCGCGCCATGGGTTGGTACCTGATGGCCTTGGTGGATACCTTGGACGACCTCCCAGCAGATGACCCCGCCCATGCCCAGTTGGTGAAGCAACTGGTGGACACCAGCACGGCCCTTTTGAAAGTTCAAGATGCTCAAACCGGACTGTGGTTTCAGATTCTCGACAAGCCAGACGCCAAGGGCAATTATTTAGAGTCTTCGGCCGCCAGCATGTTTGTCTACGCCTTGGCCAAGGGGGTCCGCCAAGCTTACTTGCCGCCCGCCATGATGCAGGCCGCATTGCGTGGTTACCAAGGCATCGTCGAGCGCTTTGTCAAGGTCAATGAGCAAGGCGTCTTGAGCTTGACCACGACCGTCAAAGGCGTCGGCTTGGGCGGCGAACCTTACCGCGACGGCAGCTACGAATACTATGTCGGCGAGAAGGTGGTGACCAACGACCCCAAAGGCGTCGGCGCTTTTTTACTGGCTTCGGTTGAAGTCGAGAACGCTGAAAAATCCAAACTCGGCCGCGGCAAAAAAGTGGTGGTGGACGCTTGGTTCAACAGCCAACAACGGGCCAACTTTTTGGGTCAAAAAGACCTCTACCACTACAAGTGGCAAGACCGGAGCAACAGCGGCTTCTCGCTGCTGGGCCATGTGTTCAATGCCTTCGGCGCTCAAACAGCGCAGCTCGCACAAGCCCCAACGCCAGAGTCGTTGAAAGGGGTTGATGTTTACCTCTTGGTTTCGCCTGACAATTCACTCACCAATCCCGCGCCTCACTTCATGACGCCAGAATCGGCGAAGGTGATTGCCGACTGGGTCGAACAAGGCGGCGTCTTGTTGGTCTTTGAAAACGACCCCCTGCGGGCCGACATTGAACACATGAACCTGCTCACCGACCCCTTGGGCATCCACTTCAACAGCGTCATGCGCAATGAGGTGGCTCCCGGGCAATATGAACAAGGTGCGGTGGAAATTCCGGCTGGCGGCAATATTTTCAAGCAAGCCCACCACGCCTTCATGAAAGAAATTTGCACCCTCACCACGAGCGCGCCGGCGCAACCGGAACTCGTGGCCCATGGCGAGGTCTTGATGGCCAGCGCACGGCACGGCCAAGGGACCGTCTTCGCCACGGTGGACCCTTGGCTATACAACGAGTATTTGGATGGCCGACGGCTGCCAGCCAGCTTCGACAATTGGGGCGCCGCTCAAGAGTGGGTGGCCTGGGTTTTGAGCCTCACCAAACCATTGGTTGTCCGACCCTAACCGTCCAGCCAATCGGTCTGGGCGCGGCCTGAGTCGCGCGTTTTAATCAAGTTTTCCTTTTCCTCGGGAACACTCGATGACCACACAGCCACACCCTGAAAAGCCCCCTACGCCCTCTACCGATGGTGAGGCTCCAAACGAAATCCTCGAACCAGGCTCTCACGTAGCGCCCGCCACTTATTACATCAAGGTGGTCGACGATGGGCCCCTGCTGATTTATGGCTCGCCTAAGTTTGCACAAGTTTTCATAGGGACAAGTTATGGCGTTTCGACCAATTACGTTGAAACAAAGCAATACACCTTGACCGAAGGCACCGCGTTGTGTCGATGCGGCGCCTCCAAGAACAAACCCTATTGCGATGGCTCACACCCTGCCAAAATGGACATGAAAGAAACCGCGCCAATCGGCTCCACGGATGCGACGATGCAAGCGTTTCCTGGCCCTGTGCTCACACTGACTGACAACGAAGTTTTTTGTTGCTTTGCACGATTTTGTGATGCCGGTGAGCGGGTCTGGAATGAAGTCAAGCTGGCCGGTACTGAAGCGACTGACTTGACGATGAAAATAGCTCAGAACTGTCCCGGTGGGCGCTTGATTGTTTGGGACACCATCACCAAACAGCCCATCGAACCCCCTGAAGTGCCCTTCTTAGGACTGATTGAAGACCCGTCGCTGGGTGTCAGTGGTCCCCTGATGGTTCGTGGCGGCATTCCGGTGAGCAATTCCAGTGGCGAGGTTTATGAGGTTCGAAATCGCCAAGGACTTTGTCGCTGTGGCCATTCATCCAATAAACCTTTTTGTGATGGCACACATGCCAAAGTTAAATTTGTCGATGGGCTTTTTTGATTCAAGAAGTTCTGCACCAAGACAAAAATCATGCAAAAACCCAAGCTCACGTCGTACCCTAAAAGTGAAACTGCTTTTTACGATTGGGGCTGGCGAACCATGTCACCGATGTTTCGCGGAGGTCAATACGACCTACCCCATCGCCACCATTTTGGCATGCTGCACGTTTTCAACCAAGGCACGATTCAGCCCGCGCAGGGCTACCCGATGCATCCGCATCAGAACATGGAAATTGTGACCATCCCCATCAAGGGGCAGTGGGAGCACAAAGACAGCGAAGGCAACCTCATTCATTTTGGTGATGGTGAGGTGCAAATCATGTCGGCGGGGACCGGCATGGCGCACAGCGAGTTCAACGCGAGTCAAACCAACCCCCTTACCACCATGCAGTTTTGGTTGCATACCAACGAGCCCAACTCCGCGCCCCGTTATGAGTGGTTTCGCTACGCCAACCACCTGCGGCAAAACCACTTCACGCCCCTGGTGCAACCCTTGAGGCCACCACGCCTCAGTCGTCAAGAAAGTATAGGCCGTGATGAAGGCGTGGATGGCCCTGAAAATGACGCCCAAGAAGGGGCCCGAATTTTGCAAAATGCTTGGTTCAATATCGGACGCTTTGACCAAGGTGCACCTTTTTCTTATGCACTCAAAGGCGCCACGAACCTTCAGAACGGTCAAAGCGGCCGAAAATATGGTGTTTTCGCCTATGTGCTGGCAGGCGAATTTTTACTTGAAGGCGTCAAGATCAGTGCCAAAGACGCGTTGGGCATCGAAAACACGGACGCCATTTCTGGAACCTCGCTGACACCCGATGCACAACTCCTGCTGGTGGAAGTGCCTATGGACGCCTAACGCCTAAATTCCAAACTAAGCCTGCCAAGGCGTGACAGGGGGGACGACGCACGGAACGCCTGGACCTGCCACGGGGATGGAACCGAAGTCGGCGGGGCCGACAATTTCCAAATACTCCATGTCGGCGGAGTAATCGAACAAATAATGAACCACACCGGGGCGTTGGTGCACGCAGTCGCCAGCAGACACGAGGGTCGGCACGTCCTCATACATGAAGCGTGCCCAGCCTTTCAGCATGTAAACAATTTGAAACTCGGCCACGTGGTAGTGCCAACCTGTTCCCTCTTCGGGCGGCTTATTGGCTTTGGCGATGTGGGCGATCACTTGGCCCTTGGTGGCGTCTTTCACGCCCAAGTCTTTATAAAGAAAAAAATCCCGCAAACCGCCGGGTAGAAAAGTGGTTTCGCTTCCTTTCACGTGGGTGAAAGAGGTGTCACTGATGGCGTGACCGAGTTGGGGGTGATTTAGCGTCGTCATGGTTAAAAGTCCACTTCAAGTTCTTGGATGTCATCGGGCTCGGAGATCGCCGCTGCTGTCCATTCCTTCATCAGGGGCATGGAAAGAATCTGATCGCAATAAGCCTGAATGGCCGGCTCGAGCACCAAGCCATAAGTGGCAAATCGAGTCACCACCGGCGCATACATGGCGTCGGCCAAAGTGGGTGTTTTGCCAAAGAGATAAGGCCCTTTGTACCGCTTGAGGCAATCACCCCAAATTTCCAAAATGCGGTCAATGTCACCCTGAGCGCGGGACCAGACTTTGAAGTCCTTGAGCTTGGATTTAATGTTCATTGGCATCGACATCCGAAGCGCTGAAAATCCGGAGTGCATTTCTCCGCAAATTGCACGGCAATGGGCACGCTGCACCACATTGGTGGGTAGCAGATGCTTGTTTGGTGCAATCTCGTTCAGGTATTCACCCAAGGCCAAGGTGTCCCAAACTTTCACATCGCCATGTGTCAAGCAGGGCACCAGAATCGAAGGCGAGAGCAAAAGCAATTCAGCCTTGGCGTCTGCGGTGTCTTGTTCCACCATGACTTCCTCGAATGAAAGCCCAGCCATTTTGACCATCAGCCAGCCCCGAAGGGACCAAGACGAATAGTTCTTGCTGCTGAGCGTCAGGGTCGTTTTGGACATGGTGTGAACTCACTTTTAGAAGCAACAAGGCGGCCTCTTCATCCATCATTTGCAAAAAATATGCCATCGGTGGCAGTGGCACATCTCTTGCGAGTTACTCCACATGAATTACATGGGCTATCAATTACTCGCCAACCTCTCCGAGCCGCTTCGTCAAAGCGCTGAGATGGGTTTTGATTGGTTGTCGCGTTGGCCCGGCGCCAAAGATTCCCCCACCCACCGCCAATGGCGGGCTTGGCTCGAGCAAACGGCTCTGAGTGGCTTTACGAACAAACGTCCTCCTTTTCAAATTCAACCTTTTCTGGACGCCAGCGGGCGAAGCTGGCCCATTGAAGAGCGGCGGGTCACGGGCACGCCCTTCTGCGATTTGGTGCGGTTCAAAAAACGCACTGTGGAGAACCTGCCCAAAGTTTTGCTGGTCGCTCCCATGTCTGGGCACTTTGCGACGTTGCTTCGGGGCACTGTGCAAACCTTGGTGCGTGACCACGAGGTGTATTTGACCGACTGGCTCAATGTGCGCGACATACCCATCAGCCAAGGCGTTTTTGATCTGGAAAGCTACATTGGCCACGTGGTTGAGTTCATGCAATTTTTGGGGCCGCAATCGCACCTGATTGGCGTTTGCCAGCCCACGGTGGCCTGCTTGGTGGCCACCAGTGTTCTGTCAGAGCAAAACGACCCTGCCACGCCGGCCAGCCTGACCTTGATGGCGGGTCCCATTGACACCCGCATCAACCCCACCAAAGTGAACCAGTTGGCCAAAGAAAAACCCATTGAATGGTTCAAACAAAACTTAATCAGCACCGTGCCCTGGCAGTTTCCGGGCGGTGGTCGGCGCGTCTACCCCGGCTTTGTGCAGTTGAGTGCCTTCATGAGCATGAACCCCGATCGGCACCAACAAAGTTTTAAAGACATGCATGATTTGCGTGTGGCCGGCGACGACCAAAAAGCCGATGCAATTGCCGATTTCTACCGCGAATACTTCGCCATCATGGACTTGGCCGAAGACTATTACCTCGAGACCGTTGAAAAGGTTTTCCAAAGCCACGAATTGCCTTTGGGTGTTTTGAAATACCAAGGCAAAACCGTCGACTTGGGCGCGATTCGCCGAACCTTCTTGCTCACCGTGGAAGGCGAGCGGGACGACATTTGTGGCATCGGCCAAACCTTGGCCGCCCAAGACCTGTGCAACAAATTACCGGCCTACCGCAAAACCCACCATTTGCAAGCCGGTGTGGGCCACTATGGTGTGTTCAGCGGTAAGCGCTGGACCCAGCAAATCTACCCCGTCGTCCGTTCGATGATTCGGGGCAGCGTTTGATGCTTTTGAGCCCAGCTCAATATTGTTTGTAAGGCAAGAATTTGCCCGACAGCACGACGTTGACGCGATCGCCTTTGGGATCGGGTTGGCGCACGATGTCCATGCTGAAATCAATCGCGCTCATGATGCCGTCGCCAAACTCTTCATGGATCAACTCTTTGATGGTCGTCCCGTAGACGTTCACAATTTCGTACCAGCGGTAAATCAGCGGATCGGTTGGCACCGAACTCGGCAAGGAGCCCTTGTACGGCACCACTTGCAGCCACTTGATTTCTTCAGCGGTCAGGCCAAAAATTTTGCCAATCACCTTGGCCTGCTTTTCGTCGAAGGTCATTTGACCCAGGCAACCCGCGGTCACCCATTCTTTGGACAAGCCCACTTTTGTCGCCACATCGCTCCACTTGATGCCCTTGGCGACTTTGGTGGCAATGATTTTTTCTGTGACATCCAAACGGTTCATAAAAGGACCCCTTTTTTAAAAATAAAGAATATTTAAAACACAGCCAACGATCGGCTGAACCGTTGCAAGTTGCAGGCCAGCATTCAAAAATTAAGGGTATTTCCGCTGTAAGCAGGGTCCAAGAAATCAGATACTAAAGCCGTTTTTGCCATCCCGCCACGACCCAACCGGAATGCTGTCAGAGTTTCTTTACATCAGCGAAGCTGTCGAATTACCCCATCGGCCCCTCAACATGGGGCAGATTCTCGCCAGCGCACGTCGCAGAAATGGGGAAGCGGGGGTCACGGGCGTCTTGATTTACCACCAGCGTAAATTCATCCAATTGTTGGAAGGGCCGCCAGAGGGCTTGGCCGCCATTTACGACGGGTACATCCAATCCGACCCCCGACACAGAAGAATTCAGGTGGTCAGCCAAGGGGCCATTGGCAGGAGAAGTTTTGGCGCTTGGTCGATGGGCTACGCGGAATCCTCGGCCACAACGTCCAGACTGCCCCCTTCCCTGGACAAGGTCATCTATCAACTGATGTCTGAAGAGGCCCAAAAGGGGCCACTGTCCCCCGGCGTGCAGGGCCTGTTAAGTCTTTACAAACAGCTCAAGCCCGTGAATCACTGAGCTGAGAATTTTTTTGTTGCAATGCAGCAAAAAAGTCTTGCAATTGTCATTTAAGGGGTGCACAATTCAAATCATGTTGCAGCGCACCATTTTCAGGGCGCTTCAATTTGAAGTTTGTTTTTACCCTTGTGATCCCTTTTTATCCACTTACTTTTAGGAGTTTTCCATGACCTTGACCGTTGAACAAATCGTCGCCGCCCAAAAAGCCAACGCTGAAACCCTGTTCGGCCTGACCACCAAAGCTTTCGAAGGCATCGAAAAATTGGTGTCCTTGAACCTGACCGCTTCCCACGCTGCTTTGACAGAATCCGCTGAGCACGTGCAAGCCGCTTTGAGCGTGAAAGACGCCCAAGAGTTGATGGCTTTGCAAGCCGCCATGTTCCAGCCTTTGGCCGAAAAAGCCGCCGCTTTCAGCCGCCACGTGTATGAAATCAGCACCGGCGTGAGCAGCGAATTTTCCAAAGTCGCCGAAGCCAAGACCGCTGAAATGCAAAAAGGCGTTTCCACCTTGGTTGAAACCGCTTCCAAGAACGCTCCTGCTGGTTCTGACACCGCTGTGGCTTTCGTGAAGAGCGCCGTGACCGCTGCCAACAACGCTTTTGAATCCGTTCAAAAGGCCGTGAAGCAAGCCACCGACGTGGCCGAAGCCAACATCACAGCGGCCACCAACACCGCATTGAACGCCGCCAAGACCGCCGCGCCTGCTGCCAAAAAGCGCGCTTCTTGATCAACCAAAGGGTCGGCGCCTTCAAAAGCGCCTGATTCTGGCCAAGCTTGCGCTTTAGGCCCTCTCGGCCCTCTCCCCAAAAAACCGCTCCAGGCGCAGGCCTCGAGCGGTTTTTTTTCGTCCCTGTGAATTTGAGGGGCTGGCGACCTGCCGACCTGACGACCTACCGATTGACCTAAGGACCGAACTGGGGTGGGCGTCCCTAGGGTTTACCTGCATCGCCTTGAAGACAGGGATTTCGAAAAAGCCTCCCTAGAATCCTTTTCAAATTCAGTCAAAGCAAAAGGACGAGACATGGTGTTTTCCCAACTCATCAAAGACCGCAAAAGCATTCGCGGTTTTCAGAAAAAAGCGGTTCCCCGCGAATTGATCGACGAAATCATTGAGGTGGCTAAATGGGCGCCCTCGTCCATGAACACCCAACCTTGGTATGTGCATGTGGTCAGCGGCGAGCCCTTGGACCGGATTCGCCAAGGGAACTCAGAGAACATGATCAACGGTGTGCCGCCCAAGCGCGACTTCCCGATGAAAGAGGCCTACGAAGGCGAGCACCGCAAGCGCCAGGTGGCCATCGCCGTGCAACTCTTTGACGCCATGGGCATTGAACGCGACGACAAAGCCCGGCGCACCGACTGGGTCATGCGCGGCTTTCGGCAGTTTGACGCCCCCGTCTCCTTGGTCCTGACTTATGACAAAAACTTGGAGCCCGCCGCCATCAGCCAGTTTGACTTGGGGGCTTTTTCTCACGCCATTGTGCTGGCGGCCTGGGAGCGCGGATTGGGCACAGTGATCAATGGACAAGGCATCATGCAGTCGGCCGTGGTCCACGAGCACGCCGGCATTCCTGACGATCAAAGCATCATGATCTGCATCGCCATGGGTTATCCCGATGAAGATTTTGTCGCCAATACGGTCAAATCCACCCGAGAGCCCAATGAGAAATTCGTTCGATACATTGGTTTTTGATTCGCAACTAACCCCAAAGGATTGACATGAGTCTGGTTGGAAAAATGATGGACAGGCCCTTGCTGGTGTCTGCCATTCTGGAACACGGCGCGCATCAATACGGTGAGCAAGAAATCGTCAGCCGCGAAACCCATGGCCCGCTGCACCGCTACCGTTTTGTCGACATGGCCAAGCGGGCCAAGCAGTTGGCGAATGCCTTGGACGCCATGGGGCTGAAGGCGGGCAGCGTCGTGGGCTCGATTGCGTGGAACAACTACCGACACCTCGAGGCCTATTACGGCGTGTCGGGCAGTGGCCGCGTCATGCACACCTGCAACCCGCGTTTGCACCCGGAGCAACTGGCCTACATCATCAACCACGCCGACGATGAAGTGGTTTTGTTTGACGCCACTTTTGCGCCCCTCATCAAAGCCGTGGCCCCCCATTGCCCGGCCGTCAAGCAATGGGTTTGTTTGAGCGATGCGGCCAACACCCCAAAGGTCGAGGGCCTCGATGTCAAAAGCTTTGACGATCTGATCGCTCCCCACAGCGACCACTACGAATGGCCCGATCTGGACGAAAAGTCCGGCGCAGCCCTTTGCTACACCTCCGGCACCACGGGCAACCCCAAGGGGGTGATGTACTCCCACCGCGCCATTTCGCTCAGCGCCCTCTCGGCTTGCCTGCCCAATGTGCTGAGCATTTCATCAGAAGAAACCGTCTTGCCCGTGGTGCC
>CAILKX010000125.1 GCA_903834975.1 uncultured Curvibacter sp. | reverse complement strand
ACTTACCCTAAAGAAATGTGGAACAAGAGATTTTCCACTTCCGACTATGTTTTTGGTGAAGAACCCAACTCATTTTTAGTTTCTCAAGCGGCCAATCTAGGCCAAGGATATGCACTGGCATTAGCGGATGGAGAAGGACGCAACAGTGTTTGGTTAGCCAAACTGGGCTTCCTTGTGGATGCCTTCGATTTTTCTGAGCCCGCCATTGCCAAAGCACAAGCACTTGCGGCCAAGCAAAATGTGCAAGTAAATTTCACCTGTTCGTCATGGCAGGACTTTCATTGGCCGGTCAGTCACTATGACTTGGTCGCTGGGATTTTTTTTCAATTTGCAACACCTGATGAGCGAGGTGAACTGTTTGAAAAAATCAAGAAGTCTTTAAAACCCGGCGGTGTTTTGGTGATCCAGGGCTATGGAAAAAATCAACTGAAATTCAACACTGGCGGACCCGGAAAGCTGGAACATCTCTATGACGAAGCCCTCTTGCTCAATTCATTTTCAGACTTTGATGTTCAGATTTGTGAAACCTATGAAAGCATCATTCAAGAAGGTGCTGGCCACAGTGGCATGTCAGCTTTGGTGGGCTTTGTCGCGAAGAAACCATGACAGACAACGATCTTCTGTTTGACCTTTTACAAGCTGAATTGATGCGCGTTCAAGGCCGAATTGTTGGCCAAGGGTTTCAGCAATTGGAATAGCTGACCGTCGTTTTTCCAAGCGAATGCTTGGCATTTTCGGGTACTCAGTGGCGATCAACTCAAATCAAAATCAAACCAAGGTAAATCATGGACTCGCTTGACCCTGTTGTTCTAGCAAGGCTGCAATTCGCAGCCAACGTGACTTTTCACATTCTCTTTCCCACCATCAGCATTGCGATGGGTTGGTTTCTTTTGTTCTTCAAAACACGATTCATCGCAACAGGGCAGCAGCACTGGATGGACGCTTACCAGTTTTGGATCAAGATCTTTGCCTTGACGTTCGCTCTTGGGGTGGTCAGTGGTATCACCATGAGCTTTCAATTTGGTACCAATTGGCCAGGATTCATGAATACTGTGGGCAATGTTGCAGGCCCTTTGCTTGCCTATGAAGTTCTGACAGCCTTCTTTTTAGAGGCTACTTTTTTGGGCATTATGTTGTTTGGCCGGGGACGTGTGAGTGAAAGTGTTCACACACTGGCGACTTGGCTGGTGGCTTTGGGGACAACTGCATCCGCTTTTTGGATTTTGGCATTGAACTCTTGGATGCACACACCAGCTGGTTTCGAAATGATCAATGGCCAAGCCCATGTAACGAGTTGGGTTGAGGTCATTTTTAACCCTTCTTTCCCCCTATCGAATGACCCATATGTTGTTGGCATCGGGTCTTACGGGTTCATTCCTATTGGCGGGCATCAGCGCCTATCGTTGGCTCAAAAAGGACCAATCTCTGGCGGTAGTCGTCTCACTGCGAACGGGTGTAATTGTTGCTGCAATTTTGATCCCTATTCAAATAATGGTGGGTGATTTGCACGGTTTGAATACCTTGCACCATCAGCCTGCCAAATTAGCTGCCATGGAGGGGATCTGGGAAACGCAGCGTGGAGTACCGGCGGTTTTGTTTGCCTTGCCCGATCAAGCCAGTCAGACCAATAAATTTGAAGTCTCAATCCCTAAATTGGCCTCGCTGTATTTGACCCATGATTGGAATGGAGAGGTCAAAGGCATCAATGAATTTACGGATCACCCCCCTGTTGCGCCTGTTTTTTGGGCATTCCGAATCATGGTGGGGATGGGCTTACTGATGTTGGCTGTTAGTTGGTTTGCATGCTATGAATTGAAATTCAAGCAGGAAGTTTCTTCGCTGACGGCGAAAATTCTTGTGGCCATGACATTCGCAGGATGGGTGGCCTTGGTTTCGGGTTGGTACGTTACAGAGGTAGGGCGACAACCGTGGTTGGTCTATGGACTGCTAACCACTGCACAAGCCGCGTCTCAAGCACCCAAGGCAAATATAGCGCTATCTTTGGCCATGTACCTCACGCTTTATGCCGCACTCTTATCGGCGTATGTGTCTGTCGTTTTTTATCTGGCCAAGAAATCTGTAACCGTCGAAGTAAAGACCCCGCTGAATTCACTGGAGGCACAACATGTCTGATTTCGGCATCGATTTAGCGACCCTTGGCGGATGGCTACCTTTGGTTTTTGCCATGGTGATGGCCCTATCCATGCTTGCTTACGTCATTTTGGATGGCTACGACCTTGGTGTTGGATCGTTGCTCGAGAGTGCTGATTCTGTTGAACAAAAAGACATGATGATTGCCAGCATCGGACCCTTTTGGGATGCCAATGAAACTTGGTTGGTTCTGGGTGTGGGCGTTTTACTCGTGGCATTTCCCATGGCACATGGAGTCATTCTTGGCGCACTCTATTTGCCAGTGGCATTCATGCTGGTTGCCTTATCACTGCGTGGTGTGGCCTTTGATTTTCGGGTCAAAGCAAAAGCTCACCATCGTCCATTGTGGGACAAAGTTTTCTATATTGGATCCAGCTTGGCATCCTTGTCACAAGGCTTCATGTTGGGACAATTGATTATCGGTTTCAAGCAAGACATCGCAGGACTCTTTTTCAGTGCCCTCATTGGCTTTTGCCTCCTTTTTGCATACAGATTGTTAGGCGCTGGTTGGCTCATCATGAAGAGTGAAGGCGCCTTGCAGCTCAAGGCCGTTCGATGGGCTCAAAACAGTTTGTGGTTGACAGGTGCTGGCGTATTGGCCATTTCGATTGCCACACCTTGGGTAAGTCAGCGCATTTTTGATAAATGGTTCAGCTTTCCAAATTTGCTCATGTTGCTGCCAATACCTGCAGTGACTGTGGTCTTGTTCTTTGTCATCCATAGAAGCCTGATGCGCCTTCCGTCGCGCTTTGCTCAAGGTAACCAATACGGGGCAGCTGTCCCTTTTTCCAGCACAGTCGGCATTTTCTTGCTGTCCTTTTATGGTCTTGCTTACAGTTTATTTCCCTGGTTGGTGATCGACAGGATCAATATTTGGCAAGCAGCTAGCGCACCTGAGGCACTATTGGTCATCTTCTACGGCGTGGTAGTTGTTTTTCCAGTGATCATTGGCTACACCGTGTTTGCATACCGGGTCTTCTGGGGCAAATCAACTCTGCTCAATTATTGATTTTTCAGGTCGAATTTTTCAGGGTGCTCAGTGGTGTGACCGCTCAATCGTCACACCACAATCAGGCCAATAGTGTTTGAGAGAGGCCTTACTGGGTTTTGGTGGCAGGTTCAAGAAACCCGCCCGATCGCACAACTAACAAAGGATTTTGCGTTGGCTAATCCTGCTTCTAATCCGCTCAAACTGTCTTTTTCGGGATACCCCATGGAGCGCAGTTTTTTTGTGACGGTATCTCGACTCGCAAGATTGCCAGTGAATGTGACCGTGTTGGATTCATGATCAACCTTGACATCTGAGATTTCTTGTAAGTTGGACAGACCTTTCAGGATGGACTTTTCACATCCGCCACATTTCAGATTTTCAATTTGAATTTGCATGACTGTTGACATTTGTAGACCCTTTCATTTTTTGCCTGGTGAGTGAATCTCAAAAAGGCAGTCCAAAGTATGAGCTTCAATTGACAATCTGTGTATGATTTTGATCATATGAAAAGCATGGTTCTTCCCCCCCACCTGAAGACCTTGTTGCCTAAACCTGTTCATGATTTTTGCACCGGCGCCCTTTACAAAAAGCTCGATCGATTGTTTTTGATCGGCCAAGAGCCAGAGTGGATGTTTTATGTCCTATCTGGGGAGGTAACGCTTGAGCGAACGGGGTTACGAGGTGAGTCTGTCATCTTGCAAAGAACACGGCTTGGTTTTGTTAGCGAAGCCAGTCTTCAAGTGGCCAAATACCACTGCGATGCAGTGGCCATCTCGGACACACAAGTTGTCAAAGTTCCCGTGAAGGCCATCTCAGAGTCTTTGAAACTAGATCCCGAATTTTCAAATCGATGGATTCAAATGCTCAGCAGTGAAGTTAAACATCTACGACTTCATTGTGAAAGATTGAGCATGAAATCCATCAGAGACCGAGTGCTGCACCTGATTCAAACAGAGGGAACTGGCGGCAAATATCCTGTCATGACAGGACTTAAGTCTTTGGCAGGCGAGCTTGGGGTGACTCACGAAGCTTTGTACCGAACTTTGGCAGCGCTAGAAAAAGAACAGTTGATCAAAAGAAGCAGCGGGTTGCTGGAAATGAAGCGACCTGACAACTCAAAAGAAAATAATGGCCATCGCAAAATTTCGAATTGATGCGGGGGGTGATCGCAGATGCCCGACTTGATGGGCGCTTAACCGCTCATCTGTGTCGCATCTTTCCCCTAAAAGTGGTGGTTATGGTGCCGGTGAGCGGAATCGAACTGCTGACCTACGCGTTACGAGTGCGTTGCTCTACCAACTGAGCTACACCGGCGCCGAGCCGGGATTATATCGACTCGGCGCGGTGTTTTGGGTCAACCTCAAGCCTTGAAATTGGCCAAAATGGCGTTCAAGGTCTTGCTGGGGCGCATCACTTGGTCCAGCTTGGCCGCGTCGGGTTTGTAGTAACCCCCAATGTCGACCGCATGGCCTTGGACTGCTGCCAATTCAGCCACGATGGTTTTTTCGCCATCGGTCAAGGCCTTGGCCAAAGGCGCAAATTTGGCCGCCAATTCAGCGTCTTCTGTTTGTTCTGCCAAAGCCTGCGCCCAGTACAAAGCCAGGTAGAACTGGCTGCCGCGGTTGTCCAACTGGCCTGTCTTGGGGGAGGGGTTTTTGTTGTTGTCGAGCAGCTTGCCGGTGGCAGCGTCCAAGGTTTTGGCGAGCAGTTTGGCGCGTGGGTTGTTGTTCTTGATGCCCAAGTCTTCCAAGCTAACCGCCAAGGCCAAAAACTCGCCCAGGGAATCCCAACGCAAGTGATTTTCTTCAACCAGTTGCTGAACGTGCTTGGGCGCCGAACCGCCCGCACCGGTTTCGTACATGCCGCCGCCGGCCATCAAAGGCACGATGGACAACATTTTGGCCGAGGTGCCGAGTTCCATGATGGGGAACAAATCGGTCAGGTAGTCGCGCAGGATGTTGCCGGTGGCGCTGATGGTGTCGAGGCCACGCACCACGCGTTCCAAGGTGTAGCGCATGGCGCGCACTTGGCTCATGATTTGGATGTCCAAACCCGCGGTGTTGTGCTCGTGCAAGTACATCTTGACCTTGGTGATCAACTGGGCTTCGTGAGGACGGAACTGATCCAGCCAGAAGACCACGGGCATGCCGGAATTGCGGGCGCGCGTCACGGCCAATTTGACCCAGTCACGGATGGCCGCGTCCTTGACTTGGCACATGCGCCAAATGTCGCCGGCTTCCACGTCTTGACTCAACAAGACTTCGCCGGTGGCCAAGTCGGTGATGTTGGCGACGCCGTCTTCTGGCACTTCAAAAGTCTTGTCGTGCGAGCCGTATTCTTCGGCTTGTTGGGCCATCAAACCGACGTTGGGCACCGTGCCCATGGTCTTGGGATCAAACGCGCCGTGCCATTTGCAGAAGTTGATCATTTCTTGATAAATGCGCGCAAAGGTCGATTCAGGCATGACCGCCTTGACGTCCTTCAGACGGCCATCGGCGCCCCACATCTTGCCGCCGTTGCGGATCATGGCGGGCATCGAGGCGTCGACGATCACATCGTTGGGCGAATGGAAATTGGTGATGCCTTTGGCCGAATCCACCATCGCCAGTTCAGGGCGGCCTTCATGGCAGGCGTGCAAGTCGCGCTTGATTTCTTCTTGCTTGGATTGGGGCAAGGTGGCAATCTTGTCGTACAAATTGGCCATGCCGTTGTTGACGTTCACGCCGAGTTCTTCAAACAGTTTGGCGTGTTTTTCGAACGCGTCTTTGTAGAAAATTTTCACGCAGTGACCGAACACGATGGGGTGCGAAACCTTCATCATGGTGGCCTTCACGTGCAGAGAGAACATCACCCCAGTGGCGTGGGCGTCTTCGATTTCTTTTTCGTAAAACGCGAGCAAGGCCTTCTTGCTCATGAACATGCTGTCGATCACTTCGCGGTCGAGCAGCGAGACCTTGGGTTTCAAGATGATGGCCTTGCCGCTCTTGGTGATCAGCTCCATCTTCACTTCGCGGGGACGGTCCAGGGTCATGGACTTTTCGCCATGATAAAAATCGCCGGCGTGCATGTGGGACACGTGGCTGCGCGAGGCTTGGCTCCAATCGGCCATGCTGTGGGGGTTCTTGCGGGCGTATTCCTTGACCGCTTTGGGGGCGCGGCGGTCTGAGTTGCCTTCACGCAAAACGGGGTTCACCGCCGAGCCCAGGCACTTGTTGTAGCGCAGGCGGATGGCTTTTTCTTCGTCGGTTTGTGGGTTCTCAGGGAAATCGGGCAGCTTGTAGCCTTTGGACTGCAGCTCGCGAATGGCGCTGACCAATTGGTTTTGCGACGCACTGATGTTGGGCAACTTGATGATGTTCGTTTGGGGCAACAGGGTCAAGCGGCCCAATTCAGCCAGGTTGTCGGGGACGCGTTGGTCTTCAGAAAGGAATTCGCGGAACTCGCCGAGCACACGGCCCGCCACTGAAATGTCGCTGGTGGTGACCTCAACGCCCGCCGAGTCGGTGAAGCTGCGGATGATGGGCAGGAAAGAGCTGGTGGCCAGCAGGGGCGCTTCGTCGGTCAGCGTGTAAATGATGGTGGGCTTTGAGGAAGCGGTGGAAGTGCTCATGGCGCTTGAATCTCCGGGTATTTCAACGATGGGTAATCTTGCCTGGTGCGGGTGCAGGGCATCAAGCCAAGATAATAATGTCAAAAATGGCTCATTTCCCTCACACCAGCCCGACAAATGCCGACTTCGCGTCGGTTTTTGAGCAAGCTCAAGCTTTGGCGCTTCAGCGCCAATACGGACCAGCCCAGTCGCTCTATTTGGGTTTGCTAAAGGACCACCCGGAGAACCATGAAGTTTTGGTGAATCTGGGTATTTTGGCTTACGAATCTGGCCACACGAGCGCGGCCAAGACCGCCTACGCCGAGGCAGTCCGCGTCGCCCCTGAGCGGGGCTTGGCGCATCTGCATTGGGGCCATTTGCTCTTGCATGCAGGCGATTTGTCAGGCGCCCTAATTCACTATGAATGCGCCTTGGCCGCCGAGCCTGCTTTGGCCGCCGCGCACCAAGGCCTGTCGGTGGTGCTGCTGGAGCAGGGGCATGCAGCAGAGTCTGAAATGGTTCTGAAGCACCGCGAGCTGGGTTTCGGGTCGCAGCCTTGGGTCACTTATCCGGCCTTGAGGTTTGACCTTTCTTCAGCTTCTTATCGGTTTAGCGCCGACGGCCACGCCCCGGCAGCCAAGGAAGGCCAGCCCCACCGTATTTACAAAGTGTTGGTGTTGCTGGCCGGGCGCGGCGGAGACGTGCCTTGGCGGCCGTTGCTCGACCCCCGGCATTTTGAAGTGACCACGTTGGCGGTGGATTTTTTGGACACGGCTTTGCAAGCAAAGAACGGCCAGTTGCCGCCCCATGATTTGGTTTTTAACGCGGTGGGAGACGCCGACGTCTCGGGCGCCTCCTTGTTGGCGGCGGAGCGGGTCAAGGCCATGACGGCCGCCCCTTGGGTCAATTCAATCCAAGCGGTTTTGGCCACAGGTCGCGCTAACAACGCACAACGCCTGGCCCAATTGCCAGGGGTCAGGTCGCCGCACATTCGAGAATGGTCACGCACCGCTTTGTTGGCAGCCTCCGAGGCCCAAACTGACTTGGTTTTCCCCTTGTTGCTTCGACGCCCTGGATTTCAGACCGGCAAGTATTTTGCCAAGTTGGATTCATTCAGCGAGCTAAAAACTTACTTAGGAAAAGAGCCCGGTGAACGTTGGTTGACACTGGCTTATTTGAATGCGCAGGGCGTTGATGGCGCCTACCGAAAATACCGTGTGATGATGATCGACGGTGCGCTTTATCCGTTGCACTTGGCCATATCAAACCTCTGGAAGGTGCATTATTTCAGCGCAGCGATGCAAGACAAGGCCGAACATCGTGCCGAGGAACAGCGATTTTTGAGTGATCCTAAAGGCGTTTTGGGGACGGCTGTTTGGACCGCCTTGCAGGCCATTCAAGCCGAGTTGGGCTTGGATTACGCGGGCATCGACTTCGGCCTCCAACGACATGGCGAACAAGGCGAATTGCTGTTCTTTGAAGCCAACGCCACCATGGTGATGGCCTTGCCGCCAGCCGACCCGATGTGGGATTACCGGCGCGCCGCCACCGAGCGGGCCATGGCGGCGGCAACCGCTTTGTTTTTAAAAAAAGCTCAAGCGCCGCGGTGGTAAGCCGTGATGCGCTCGACTTCGTTTTTAGACCCCAACACCACACTGACACGCTCGTGCAGTTGGGTGGGCTGAAGGTCCAAGATGCGTTCGCGGCCATTGGTTGAAGCGCCACCCGCTTGCTCAATGATCCACGACATCGGGTTGGCTTCGTACATCAAACGCAGCTTGCCGGCTTTGTT
>CAILKX010000124.1 GCA_903834975.1 uncultured Curvibacter sp. | reverse complement strand
TGCCCCCAACCCATCACATTGGGTGAGCCGTCATCGATGGATTGAAATTGGCCTTGGAAATTGGCCGAAGGACTCGTGAATTGGGAAATGATGTATTCACGGTTGCCATAGTACCCAAGGGTGTAGCTCATGGTCAGGTTGCAGTTGGTGAAGACGGTGCCCCCTGCCATGGAGTTCATAAAGGAAACCGTGAAATAAACAGCGCTCCTACCACCGGGATTGGTCACCGCACTGACGCTACCGCCTGGCGTGATGCTGCAACCCGATGAGCCACCTCCACCCGACGTGATGCTGAAAGTAGGTGTGCCAAGGTAGGTGATGCCAAAGACAGCGAATGGCGGTTGATAGATGGCGTTACCGGTAGGCGGTAAGAGGAAAACCAAACCTTGGTTGTAAACGTAAGCAGGGCCGTTCAAGGTGCAGCCTTGAAGATTCATGGTGACTGTGGTGGTGCCCATGGGGTTGGCGGTCACAGCATCTTTGTTATTGGGGTTATAAGGAAAAGTACTGGGGGTGGAAACAATACTGACAGGAAAGCTGGATCTGCTCGCTCCGGTGCAAGTGAGCGGAAAAAAGGTCGAAGAATCAGCCGCCTGACCCACCGCATTGGCCTGGCTGCTCAAAACCAAACCACCCACGAGTGTGAACCACATCAGCGCCAAGGCCCCAAGTTGGCGAAGGGGAAGCAGGCGCAAAAGTGGATGGGTAGAGAGTTCTGGGTTCATGGCTGTTGACTTCCGACGCTCGTGGCGGCTGAACCCACCCGCGTGGGGCCTTCGGGTTGAACGGGTCTGCAGGTGGCGGTGATGTTTTGAATGACGTCTTTCTTTTGCTCGGGCAGCGCGTAGCTGACCAAGCAGGTCTGGTCGGCGCTGTCGCCCCAGAGGATGGCCAAGCGGCCTTTGCTGTCTTGCACCCGTGCTTCAATGCGGCCAAACTGACCCACCGAGCCCACTTGCTCGCCCACCTCGTTGAGCACCGTGGCCCCAAACGGCGCGGGTTTACCGTCGAGAAGCTTCACTTCAATGAACACCGAGATGCCCTTGGCCTTGGTAAAGTTCAGCATCGCCACCGCACCCGCATGGGGGGCCACTTGTTGGTAGGCGTTTTCAACCGAGGTTTGAAGGCTCACTTTGGACAAGTCCAAGCTCACCGTGTTTTGTTGGTAAGGCGACAGGTAGGGCATGACGGTGTAGCCGTTCGAGTCCACCGGCGCACTTGGGAAGTTGGCAATCTCAATGCCCTCCCCGTCTTCCACGTGCACCAAGGCCATGGTGTCGCCCATCATGGGGCTGAAGGTCACGCCGCCTTCGTGAACAATCAAACCGCCCGAGGCCGAGAAGGACGCCTGAGAGTTGCCCGAGCCCGTGCCCGCCGAGGCGCTGAGCTGCGCGAGTGGCGCTCGGAAGGAGCCGTTCACCATCGTGCTGGTTCTGGCGCCGCCTGAGCCGGCGTTGCCGCTGGTGCGGCTTTCTGAGAGGCCCGCACCGTATTCGTTCAAGTTGCCAAACGAGCCGCCCCAGTTGGCTTGCTCGGTGTTGCCCGAGGCGCTGGAGTGCGTGAACTGGCCGTTGACCATCGAAAAGTTGCGCTCGCCCAAGTTCAAAGGAATGTTCACGCCCACGCTAATGGTGTTGACCGGCACACTGCCCGCCAACGAAGAGTAGGTGCGCGTGGCCGAGGTCGACACACCAATGCCGTTGGTGTTAAAGCCGTAGCTCGCGCTGTAGCCGGTGAGCGTGCCGGGGTTGTAAGA